>DKQD01000154.1:19385-20330 GCA_002474345.1 Bacteriovoracaceae bacterium UBA7317 | reverse complement strand
GATGAAGGTGAGGATGAAGAAAGTATAGAATCGATAGAAAGCCTGGAAAGTTAATTAATTTACATTGAAAGCTTCTTCATATACTTTTTCCAAAAAAATCTTTTTAATTTTTCGCTACCATCGGGTGATTTTTTTCCTGATAACTTTTGAAGAGAATAGTCAATATCAAAAAACAAGTCTTGGTAATGGTCCTTTTGAATCAGTTTAAGAAAAGGTCCCAGGGCCCTTTTAAAATTTAAATCTCCTAAAACCCTAACGACCTTTCTTATTATTCTTCCTCTTACGAACTTTTTATTCTTTAAATTATGATAATTTTTTTTTTCAAAGAGCATCTTCCAAACATCATTAGAGTATTTCTTTAGTTTTAATCTTTTTATATTTTCCAATGCCTGAATACGAACTAATAAAGACTTATCTCTCAAAACTTTTTTTAGGTTTCCCTTTAGGTTTCTTTCCTTAAGTTGCAGAAGTGTTTTTAAACTGGCCAGTCTCAAAATAAAATTAGGATGTTCCAAATACTTTATTAAAAGTGGCACAGATTTCTTTCCCATAATCTTTCCCAAAATAAACGTGGCAGCCCAACGGTTTTTATCAGGAAATTTATTACTTTTCATTGCCTTTATTAATATTGGTACCGAAGCCCCACTCATTCTAAATGATAAGTTTTTTATTTTTTTTAGGTTATCTGAATCTTTCCTTTTATTTAGGAGAAGATTAATCAGCTCTTTTTCTTCACTTAAAGGGGTATTAAAATAATTTCTTTTTATTGAGGGCAACGAATTTGGAATGAAAGATAGAAATATGATAAGAGTAATTATAGGGCAAAGAACACCAAATTTTTTAACCGAGCATTTTTTCAAATTCACTTAACAACTCTTCTGCTGATTTTTGATCTTCTCCCTCTTCTTCACCTTCCCCTGCTGGAGCTTCTTCTGCTGGTGCTTC
>DKQD01000154.1:2086-19046 GCA_002474345.1 Bacteriovoracaceae bacterium UBA7317 | reverse complement strand
CTGCTGCAGGCTCTTCAATAGCCGCCGCCATGGCAGCTTCTAAATCATCATCTCCGGCTGGTTCAGGAGTTGGAGGCTCTGGCTCTGGCTCTGGTGCTGGTGGTGGAGGCTCTGGCTCTGGTGCTGATGCGACGGCTGCAGCTGCAGCTCCTGCCGCCACTGCTCCACCTGCTTTCAATGCATCAAGTTCTTTTTTAAGTGTCTCATTTTCTTGTTGAAGCTTTTTAAGATTTGCTAGATCTTCTTCAATGATTTCATATTCAACTAGCCTTTCTTTAAGGGCGTCTCTCTCTTTTGTGATAGACTCCAAAGCAGCAGGATCTCCTGCGTTAGCTTTTGCTTTAGCAAGCTCTTCTTCTAACGATTTTACCTTGGCTTCTAAATCTTTTTTTTCTTTTTGAAGTCGGTCTACCTCTGATTGAAGAACTGCATCACCACCACCAGCTTTTGCGGCGTCTGCTAACCTTTTCTCAAGGTCTGAAATAAGTCTGTCTTTGTCCGATAACTTAGAATTAAGGGATGATATTTCTGCATTTTTTCTATTTAACTCCTCTGATGAAGCAGCTGAAACCGGCCCAGGCCTTAAGTCATCAGTCGGAACAACAGAAGGAATTCCTTCCCCAATATCCATCCCTCCCCCTCTGAAAAGGGAGGACTTCAAGGAAGTTGAGTTTTGAATTATTGAGTCTAGGTAATTTTTAACAATGCTCGCCGGTATTTGATGAGAAAGATTATGGAATTTTCTTCTGTTATAAAGCCAAACAGATACAAGAGCACCTAGAACTAAAAGCAGTACAAGAGCAGAAATAATCATCGTATCGCCAGTGGACTCTGTAATAACGGCGATTAAATCTGCAAGGAACCTTTTTAGAATTTCAGCCACAGTCTCCCTCCATGGAAACTGTCTGAGAAACTATACTCCCAAACAATATAAAATACCTCGCTAACATTATAAAATTAGCCTCAACCTGAGTCAACAGACCCTCAACCTTTACCCTGGTAACATGGGTAAAAACCTAACCACTTAAATAGGTTATAAACTCTTTTTTCAAGTTATGTGGTGTAACTAAAAGACTATCCTTTGCAAATGCATCAAAGTAGTCCCCATCATAAGTCCCTATAAAAAGACCTACTTGCTTACAAATAAGGCTTGGAGCTGCGACATCCCATGGTGACAAACCAACTTCCCAAAAGGCATCGAGTTTTCCTTCTGCGACCAAACACAAATCTAAAGCAGCACTCCCCATTCTTCTAATACCTCTGCATTTTTGTAAAAGGTAGGCAAATTTTTCAAACTCTTTCTTAAAGGAGCTACCTTTTTTTGCAGAAAATCCTGTCACAAGAAGACAATCTGAAATTTTCTTTCCTTTTTTTAATAAAAGATCATCTCTTTTGATAATTTTTTTTCGGCTCAAAGTTTTTAAATTCGCTAAACCTGCCTTTTTATTTTCTTCTGCAAAATAGCAATCACCATTACTTGGCCTATATACCAACCCCATACAAACCTTTCCACGATGAGCTAGAGCAATGCAGATCGAGTAATAATCAAGACCGTTTAAAAAATTATTTGTTCCATCTAAAGGATCTATGACCCAGCACCATTCTGCTTTTTTAAACCGGTCAAAATCTTTCTTGGATATATCTGAATTTAAAAATGATGTCTCTTCTGCGAGAATTTCGTGGTCTGGATACTCCTTCTTTATCCTTTTAATAAGATACTTTTCAGACATTATATCCGCTTCTGAACAAACGCCCTGGGCTTTTTTGTAGTTAACTGTAAGAGACCCTATTTTTTTTTGATATCTTTCCAGAATTTTACCAGACTCAAAAGCTATTTCTTTTGAAAACTTTAGAGCCTTTAAAAGGTTTAGTTTCTTATTTTTCAAATTAAGAGTCCTTCTTTAGTTCCTCTTGTTCAATTTTATCAAAGTCTTCTTCTTGAAGAGGCTCCCCTGAAGGTATATTATAACTCTCCTCTAACCAATGACCTAAATCAATTTGCTTACATCTTTCAGAGCAAAATGGTCTGAAATCGGAATCATAGTAATTAAACTTCTTCTTGCACTGAGGGCATACGACTCCAACTTTTTTCTTTTTCATATTTTATAAATTCCTTATAGCTATTTTCTTTTGAATAAGAGTTAAACTTTTGAAAAATCTCAGTTTGAGAAAAATTGATTACTTTTCTTTTTTTAAACTTAATATTTTCTAATTGAAAACAAGTTCGGATAAGTTGAATCGAGTTTGCTAATAAAACAGTGTCAAAACTATTTATCTCATCAAACTCTATGCTCCTCTCGACAACATCCCCCCCTATAAATTTCCAAAACTTTATAAAGTTCTTCCTAGTTATTCCATCAAGCAAGCAAGAATCTAGCTGAGGAGTTACCAAGTTTGTTCCTCTTATTAAAATTATGTTACTTGTTGAGCACTCTTTAACTCTATTTTTAAAATCTAGAAAAAGAACATCGTCGAACCCTTTTTTCTTTGCATTTCTAAGCTCAATGAGAGTATCTCCATAATTACCCATTTTTAAAAAAGACGGCTTCCCATCTTGTAACCTTCTTCCTTGAGCTAAAGCTAGACTAACCCCCTTGCTTCTTCTCTTGGATATTCCGATAGGTGATCCCAAAAGAAAGAAACATAATTCATCTTTATCATCTGAAAGAAAAGACCTTGATGAGCTTTTTAAAAAAAAAGTAAGGCGGAAAGAGTAATCTATACCGTCTCGACAACTTTCAAAGGCACAAATTAAACTTTGCCATACATTTTTATATAGTTCGAATGTTAAAAAGTTTTTGCCATAAAGAAACTCTATTCCCTTATAAGTTCTTGAAAGGTGTTCTTGTAAATAATAAGGAGTTTTTTCAGAAAAAAGGAATGTCGTAAAAATACTCTCTCCATAAAGCATGGCCCTATTTAATGGAAAAGAAAAATCACTAAAATCATAAAATGTTTGACCATTAAAAAAAATAAATGGTTTTTCTTTCACCTAAAACCCCTGATTAGAGAACTGTATTGCTTTGCTTAAAATATAATGGTAGCAACTCATTCTAAGATCATATATTGCATAAGTTACTGGTTTTGTGGACAAGGATTTTATGATGAGTCAGTGCAACTCTCCCATTTTAATTATAGGATTTGGCTCGCAGGCGAAGTCCTGGGCCCTTAACCTCAGAGACTCAGGGTTTGATGTTCATGTCATCCTAAGACAAGATAGCTCTTCAATTAAGTTAGTAAAGAGTCTAGGGTTTAAGACCCTCTTTTTTGGAGAATCTAACCTCAAATCCTATTCAATTTTCCTTATGCTAACTCCTGACCACACTCATGAGTCTATTTTAAAAACTTATCGTGAGGACTTCCCTTATAAAAGTAATTTTATTTATGCACATGGCTTCAGTTATTGTCATGGCTCTTTTGAAAAAAACTTTTCTGAATTCAACCACCTTCTCTTAGCACCAAAAGCTATAGCTTCAGAAGTTCGTTTTCAATACGAGACTCAGGGTAAGCTTGGAGGCGCATACTCTGCAGAAATGGTAAAAGACCCAAAGAAAAAAGAGTCCGCTGAAAATACCCTCATAGAATTAGCAAGAGGAATTGGGATTAATGTCGGTCCCTTTCAATCTAGTTTTGAGGAAGAATGTTATGCAGATTTGTTTTCCGAACAAAGCATTCTGTGCTCACTTTTGCCATATGCTGCCTCTATAAGCTTTAAAAAATTAAGAGAAAAAGGTGTCTCTAAAGAGATTGCTTACTTCGAGTGCTGGGCTGAACTCAAGTTAATATGCGACGCATTGACAAAGCTCGGACCTGTCGACTTTTTTAACCTTATAAGCCCAAATGCTCTCATTGGAGGCGAAAAAGCGAAAAACCTCCTTTTTGACGATAATTTTGAGCAAAAATTGAATAGTCTAATAGACGATATTTGGAGTAAAAAGTTTTTTAAGGAAGTCGAGAGAACAGACATTGAACAACTTAGAAAGAAAGTTAACTCTCATTGGGAAAAACAAGAAATACAAAAACTTCATAAAACATTAGGGACAGAGTTGTTTTCATAGCTACTGATTGAGGTCATAAGTGAAAAAAATTTTAACAACAAAAAAAATTAGAAAAAATAAAGTACATAGAGGCTTTAGGCCTCTCCAAATGCTTACATGTTACGATTACCAAAATGCATGTATGCTTGATAACACTGAGCTCGATCTGATTCTTGTTGGGGATAGTCTTGGTAATGTAATCCTTGGCTATGATACCACAGTAGAGGTATCAATTGAGGAAATGACTGTTTTTGCCAGTGCCGTTAAAAGAGGAGCAAAAAATACATTTGTTGTTGGAGACCTACCCTTTGGAACCTATTCAACTTTAGAGACTGCTTTAAAAAACTCTATTCACCTCTTTCAAAAATCAAAAGTAGAGGCCCTGAAGCTAGAAGGTGCACATCCTTACCAATTAGAGATTATTCAAAGGCTTACACAAACGGGCATCCCAATCATGGGACATATAGGTCTTACACCTCAATCAGTTCACCAATTAGGGGGCTACTACGTCCACGGGAAAAAGTCTAAAACAGCCGAGGCACTTAAGAAACAAGCTCATGCTCTAGAAGAAGCTGGCTGCTTTGCCATTGTTTTAGAATGTGTGGAGGCAAACCTCTCAGAAGAAATTACAAAAGACTTATCCATACCAACAATTGGGATAGGATCAGGAACAACTACAGATGGCCAAGTTTTAGTCTTAAACGACCTCCTCCATCTGGGACCCTTGGCCCCTCCTTCATTTTGTAAACCCATAACAAACCTCTACCAGATCAAAAAAAATTATATTGATCAATACCTATCTGAACAAAAGTCACTTTCATCTTCTTTAAATGAAGCAGAAGTTACACTTCATTAGGGTTTAAGGCGCGAAATGAGTACCACCATAACAGTTGATAATGGTAACACAAACCCTCATATTGGTATTTTCGAGGGGAGCTCTCTAACTGAAACAGCTTCCTTTAACGACTCTGAATCTCTAAACAAACTTCTTAAAAGTCACTCTGAAGACAATAATATTGTCAAAGCTATTATCTCCAATGTTGGAAACAGCAAACGACTTAATAAAAAGTTAAGTGCCCTTGGCTTTGAGATAGAAAGCACATTCATTTCAGATATAAGAGAAAATGATTCATTCCTCGGGATGCCCGTATTTTACTCAGAAACACTTGGAGATGACCGACTATGCCAGGCCTATTTCGCATGGAAAATGAACTCAGAAGGACCTACCATAGTTATAGATTGCGGAACATTTACAACGGTTGATTATATTACAGAAGAAGGTTTTTTAGGTGGCTATATTTTTCCTGGTCCTCAAACTTACCTAAGTTCATTTCAAAAAGGAGCCCAGCTACCAGTTATAGACCTCCAAACATCCTCTAGAAATGAAAGACTCGATTGTAAAAAAGTTCCTCAAAATACAGATAGTGCCATCCTCGGAAGCCTTAGCGTCTTTCACCAAGGGGTTTTTACTTTCATAAATAAAAAGCTAGATCCTAAAAAAGTCATTTTAACCGGTGGAAAGGCCTCAAGCCTCCTTCCCTATTTTAAGAGAAGCACTTTTGAAAAAAGTTCTCTTGATCATAGGCCCTCTTTTATTCATGAAGCCTTATTTCAAGTACTTCTAGACTACGAAAATCAATAAAATTTATTTGTAAATTTACAAAGTTAAACAACTTATGGAATAAGAACACCTGATTATATGTTCCTTTCGTGAGAATAAAAAATGAAAATTCTGATTGGTGTATCAGGCTCTATTTCTGCTTATAAGGCTTTGGACGTCGTAAGAGGACTTACAAAAAATGGTCACGAAGTCAAAGTTATTGTGACTTCTGGGGCCACCAAATTTGTTGTTCCAGAGGTCTTTCTCTACCTCGGAGCTTTGGAAGTTTTCAAACCAGAAGACGATTTTAAATATCCATCTTCTTACAAAGAGGTTGATAAACTTGAACGAAACCCTATACTCCATATAGATCTTGCAAGATGGGCGGATCAATTTGCAATTCTACCTCTTTCCGCAAATACACTCTCCTCTTTGAATCAAGGTTCGGCCAATGACCTTTTAACATCCGTTTTTCTGGCCACGAATGAAGAAACTCCTATCGTGCTTTACCCGGCCATGAACCAAAGCATGCTTAAAAATCCTCTTGTTCAAAGAAACTTAAACTCACTTAGAGAATCACTCTCCAACGTATATGTAATTGAACCAGACTCGGGTTTACTGGCCTGTGGAGAAGAAGGAAGTGGTAAACTCCCTGATGTTGATAAAATTATTGAAACCCTCCCTTTTATAAACATTCATAAAAAAAGACCTGTAAATAAACCTGTAAATAAAAAGGTTCTTATTACAACAGGAGCCACAATATCACCACTTGACCCAGTCCGCTTTTTGACAAACTCGTCCTCAGGTCTCACAGGCTTTTACTTGGCCAGAGAAGCCCTAAAGGAGGGACTTCAAGTAAAAGTTATTGCGGGAAAAGCAGCGACTTCTAAATTAGAATATTTAAATGTTTTTCCAAACTTCGAAGTTCAGAGGGTTGTCTCTCCCTCTGAGATGAGTCGTGCCGTTTTAAAAAGCTTAGATATTTATAACCTCTATATTTCATCAGCTGCCATTGGAGACATCGAGTTTGTCCAAGACCAAAACAAAATCAAAAAGGCAAACATAAAAGACAACCTCCCGATTAAGCAGTCTCCAGATATATTGGCACAAGTTTTAAAAGAAAAACCTCAAGCCCTTAAAACAGTTGGTTTTGCCGCTGAAACAGATTTATCTTTCAAGGTTCTCAAAGAAAAATGGGAAAGAAAACCTGTAGACCTCCTTGTAGGTACAAAAGTTCATAATGGCCTAACCTCTGAGTCATCCGAGGTCAGTGGTTTTAGCAATGATAGCGCCTACTATTCTTTTATGGAAAATAAGGAAGTTACTTTTGAAGGGCCACTAAGTAAAAAGTCTCTCGCTCAAAAAATTTTACAAAGGTTTCTACGTGATTGAAATTCTAAGAAGTACACACCAATTCCTTATTTTTAGGCAAAACCTTCCAGAATGTGCTGTTGGTTTTGTCCCAACTATGGGAAACCTCCACTCTGGTCACCTCTCCCTGGTCAAAGAATCTTTGGAAAACAATGACTGGACCATACTCTCTATTTTTGTTAACCCAAAACAATTTGGACCAAATGAAGACTTTGAGAGGTACCCTAGAACTCTAGGACGCGATGTGAGCTTAGTAAGAGACCTTTTTAGGGAAGGTGGCTTTGAAGAAAAAGGAAAAAAAATTGCCTTTTTCTGTCCTGAAAAAGTCTCAGAGGTCTATCCTCCTGATTACAATACGACTATAAGTGTTGGTAATGAACTTACAGGAAGACTCTGCGGAAAATCAAGACCTGGCCACTTTGATGGAGTCACGACGGTAGTTTTTCAACTCTTCTCTCTTGTAAAACCAAATAAGGCCTATTTCGGACAAAAAGATTATCAACAATACCTCGTCATAAAGAGAATGATATCTGACCTTAACCTTAATATCCAAATCATTCCCATGCCTATTAAAAGGGATAAAGATGGCCTTGCCTTATCCAGTCGCAATCAATTTCTAACAGGCGATCAGAAAACAGAAGCTCTTGTCCTTCCAAAGATCTTAGAAAAAATAAAAAAAACAATTAAAGAAAATAACTGGTTAACAGCTCAACCCATAATTAAAGAGATTATTAGTGACTACAAAAGGAGCCATTCATGGGACTATCTGGAAGTTCTCGACTCTACAGACTTGAAGGAGCCCCACGAAGAGTCCCATACTGTTGTTATTGCTGGAGCCCTAAAAGTCGGTGAAACTCGCCTCATAGATAATAAATTGGTAGAATTAAATTATGTTAGATAACGAATTTCATATTTCTCGAGAAGGACAGGCAACTCTAGTCTCTATTGTTACTCACAGATTAGAAGAGCATACATCCGAAGTCGAAACGGAAAGGTCCCTAAAGGAACTTCAGGAACTATTAAGAACACTTGGTATAAAGTATGGTAGCTCTTTTGTCCAAAAAAGAAAAACTATTGATACGGCCACAATTATTGGTTCAGGCAAATTAATGGATATAGCCCAAAAAGCAAAGGAAGAAGGGTCAAGCCTCCTCGTCTTTGATTTTGAGCTTACGGCCAGTCAGATAAGAAATATAAAAAAGCTCACTAAACTGTCCGTCGTAGACAGATGCCACATCATCCTAGAAATCTTTGCTGAGCATGCAAGAACCAAAGAAGCAAAAATTCAAATTGAAATTTCTAGACTTCAGTACTTATTACCAAGGCTTTCAGGCTTTTGGACACACCTATCAAGACAAAAGGGTGGTGTCGGTGTCAAAGGTGGTGAAGGTGAGCAGCAGATTGAGCTCGATAGAAGAATCGTTAGGCAAAGAATTGAGTTTTATAAAAAAGAGCTAAAACAAGTCATTAAGGCCAGACAACAGCAAAAGAAAAAGCGCCAGAATATGTCTACAGTCACTGCCGCTCTCGTAGGCTATACTAATGCTGGGAAAAGCTCACTAATGAATCGCCTCTGTAGGGTGAATATCCTCGAGGAAGACAAGCTTTTTGCTACTCTTGATTCAACTTATAGGGTCTTAAACCCGGACACAAAGCCAAATATGATCCTAATTGATACTGTTGGCTTTATATCAAATTTGCCAAATACTCTTTTAGAAGGTTTTAAAACAACAATGGAGTCTGCACTAGAAGCAGACCTCATTATCAATGTCGTAGATATCTCAGACCCCAACTATAAAAAACACCTTGAGGTAACAAAAAGCGTACTTGATGAACTAGGTGTGAAAGACAAAGAGCAAATTACTGTCTTTAACAAGAAAGATAACTTCACAGACCCTTTTCAGAGAAAAATTCTTTTAAGAAGCTACCCAAATAGTTTTCTTGTGTCTTCCTTTGATAAAGAAGATATCGATGAACTAAGGAAATTTATTTTAGATCACTTTTTAAACAAACAAAATCACTACGATCTTTTTATCCCTTACGAAGAAGGGCACGTTCATTCAATTTTAATGGGTAAATCTAATATTATTAAATCCCTTTCCCATGAAAAAGGCATTTTTTATAGAATAAAATTGCCTGCCTTTATTTTTGAAAAGCTCGGGGTCAAAGACTTCGTCTTATCTCCAACAGACCCTCTAAGGGAGGAATTCTACGAAGGAATCGAAAAAGATTAAAAAGCTCCACTTCGAAAATAAATAGTAAGGAAGAAAACGAAAAAGCTTCCAAAAAAACCTACATAAAAAATGACTTCATTCTTATCCATAAACCTCTTATCGACAGGTATTTTAAGAAATTTATATTGATGTTAGGGACTAAAGAATGAGCATTTACTAAAGGGTGGGGAAATAAAATTTATTTAATCATTAGTAAATTTTACTAAATAAGATTTCAAATCACTTAAAGAAAAAGGTTTCGAAAAATACTTTGAAACCTCTATTTTGGATTCATAGTCTTGCCAACTTTTCTTTTGCCCTGTCACTACAATAGGCAAATCAGACACCCTATCATCTTCCTTCAAAAGCTTAATAAAACTACCTTCTTTCAAATCCGTACTTTCAGCGTCTAAAACAATGACTCTTGGACTCACATCCAGGAGAAAGTGAAAGCAATCACTGCTTGATTCAAGGCTAAAGCATTCACCAGGAAAACACAACTCAAGTGCATTCCTCAAAAACTCCTCTTGTTCTATATAAAAAACTTTTTTCATTTTTTAACCAAGTTTAGGGCCATAAAAAAAGGGCCGTATTCTTCTTAGAGAATAACAGCCCCTTTTTTATTTGTACTTTTTAATTAACTAATCTTAGTTTTCTACGTTGAAACCTTTCAATTGGTTAGCTAGAGAAGATGTACTCTTTTCTTCCTGCTTAACAGAAGCTGGGTCAATATCTCCAGCATTTGCAGCAGCTTTAATAGAAAGGGCAATCTTTTTAGACTCTTTATCAAGAGAGATAACCATGGCCTTTGGCTTGTCACCTTTCTTAATAACATCTTCAGGCTTTTCAACTCTATCTTCGGATAGCTCAGAAATATGAATAAGCCCTTCGATACCAGTTTCTAGCTCAACGAAAGCTCCAAAGTCTGTAACTCTAACAACTTCAGCTTCAACGTTTGTACCAACTGGAAGTCTTTCTTCAATCTTTTTCCAAGGATCTTCTTCAAGTTGCTTAATACCAAGGCAGAACTTTTGGTTTTCTTTATCAACAGAAAGAACCATTGCATTGATGTCATCTCCATCCTTGAATTCGTCAGGAAGATTAACGTTCTTTCTTGTCCAAGAAACGTCAGAAATATGGATAAGGGCATCAACTTCTTCACCAAGGTCAACAAAAACTCCAAAATCAACAACTGACTTAACTTTACCAAGAACTTGAGAACCAATTTTGTACTTAGTGATGAGGTCATCCCATGGGTTAGGCATTAATTGCTTAAGACCTAGAGAAATTCTCTTATTCTCAACATCTACGTCAAGAACTTTAGCTCCAACTTTCTCACCAACAGTAAATTGCTTAGAAGGACTCTTAATCTTACCTGTCCAGCTCATTTCTGAAACATGGATAAGGCCTTCAATTCCATCGTCAAGCTCGATGAAAACACCGTAATCTTTGACAGAAACAATTTCACCTTCAACTTTGTTACCAATGCTATATTTTTCTTTAGCTTTTTCCCATGGGTTAGGCTGAACTTGCTTAAGACCAAGAGAAACTCTTTCTTTTTCAGCGTCAAACTTAAGGATTTTAACTTCAACTTCATCAGCAATATTAAGGATATTACTTGGATGCTTAACTCTTCCCCAAGACATATCAGTAATGTGAAGAAGACCATCAATACCACCAAGGTCAATAAAGGCACCATAATCTGTGATATTTTTAACAACACCTTTAACGATCATTCCTTCTTGGATCTGAGAAAGAATTTCGTTTCTCATCTTGCCTCTTTCTTCTTGAAGAATAGCTCTTCTTGAAAGGACAATATTTCCTCTTTTCTTGTTAAACTTAATAACCTTAAACTGCATTGTTTTACCAATGTACTTATCAAGGTAACGAGTTGGACGAAGATCAATTTGAGAACCAGGTAAGAATGCCTTAACACCGATATCGACAGAAAGACCACCCTTAACTTTAGCAATAACTGTTCCTTCAAGAGGATTACCTTTCTCACAAGCTTCAGAAATTTTATCCCAAGCTTTAAGAATTTCAGCTTTGTCTTTTGAAAGAACAAGATTCCCTAAAGCGGACTCTAATTTCTCCAAATAAACTTCAATTTCGTCATCTTTCTTAATTTTTAGAGTTCCATCATAATTTTGGAATTCCTTAACAGAAACAAGACCTTCCTGCTTATAACCAATATCAACTGTTACATAATCAGCTCCAATATTGATAACTTGTCCTTTGAAAACCTCTCCTTCTTGGAAACTTTTCGTTGCATTCTCTTCTAGCAAGCTAGAAAACTCCGTTTTTTCAACTTCTTCCGTTTCTTCTCCGTAAACAACTTCGAAGTCCTGAAGCCACTTCATTTTTTTTGATAAATCATCTGACATAAAAATCCACCTTAAACTTTATTTGTCTCTCCATACGGAAAGCCGCTTATACTTCTACTGAAGGCATCGCCCAGAGAGGATATGTTAGACGCATGTCATTAGTCAACATTCCGAAAGGAATAAATCGTCAAAAAAAAGCTTAAAAAAGCCTCTATTTAGGATAAATAAATTTTATTTTTTAATTATAAAAAAAGGTCGTTTAAAGAACGCTAGAAACTCTTTCTTTCAGCTCATCTTCCCCGCTCCGAAAAGAGACTTCAATACCTAAATACATCAGGTTCTGAAACTCAGTAACTTTTCTAATTTTAACCATGTCTTTTTCAGTCGTTAAAATAAGGGAATCAGACTCTTTGGCCTTTTTCGTTAATTCCAAGATATCGCTTTTTTTAAAGAAGTAATGATCGGGATATGAATACCTTTCCATAATATTCGCCCCAAGAAATTCGACAAGGCCAAAAAAAGATTCTGGAGAAGCTACTCCTGCTACGCAGAGGACATTTTTACCCTTTAAATACTCAACCCCTTCAACTTTAGTGAAATTGATATCAAAAATACCTGTCGGCTTATAGCCAATTTCTGAAAAAGGTACCCCTTTTTTAAGGTGAGGTTTAATAAGCGCTTTTAAATCGTCAAGCTGAGCAGTTGGCACTTGATCTGCCCTTCCCAAAACAATGAGATCTGCATCTCTGAGAGAAGAAAACCCTTCCCTTAGATAACCCCTCGGTGCTAATTTATATCTTGATAAGTCCATTAGGGAGTCAAAAAGAACGATGTTCAAGTCCCGGTCTAATTTTAGGTGTTGATGTCCATCATCTAAAAGAACGACATCGGATTGCTCAGAAGGAAAGTAATACTCCAAATTATCACTTCTTTTCTTACCAACAACAACAGAAGCATTTTTTAGTCTTCTGGCCAAAAGAAGAGCTTCATCACCAAAATCAAATGGAGAAAAGCCCAGCTTCTTTCCAGCCCTTAAAATTCCACTTTTTTGCTCCAAATTCCCTTTGTAGCCTCTCATCAAAATCATCACCTTTTTATCTAGTGTAGCCAAATACTCTGCAAGCCAAATAGAAAAAGGGGTTTTTCCAGTTCCGCCAAAGGTTATATTTCCAATAGAAATAATTGGTACATTAAATTTTCTTTTTTTTATCAAGCCAAAATTATAAGAAAACCTCCTCAATTTATACAAGGTCTCCCATAGAAAAGAAAAAGGGTTTAGAAGACTCAGCAAAGTGTTTTTCAAATAACTCTTCATAGATTTTTTCTCTGATATGACTTTATCCATTGTTGACATAAGACTCCCTCAAAAGGCCCTCTAGATATGGAGCTACATCTTCCATTTCACCTCTGAGAAGCGCTTCAGTTCCTCTTAAACGATCTTTAAGAGTTGAAAACTTTTCATAATCCTCTAACCAGTTTTCCACAGCTTGAGCTATATTAAAATCACTAAACCCTTCATTAAATAATTCAGGGAATACAAGATCTCCGTGCACAATATTGGCCAGAGATATAGGCCCATCATAATTAAGAAAATTATTAAAAATAAAGTTATTTAGTAAAGACAGTTTGTAACAAACCACCGTAGGAACCGAAAACAATGCTGCAGCTAACGTCACAGTTCCACTTGCTGCTACAGCTAAATCAGCTTCCGACAGAGCATCCCCCAAAAACTTCGATTCATAAACATGGTTAAATAAATGAAGAAAGGGCTTGTAATAAGAGTCGTTTACATTTTCGGAAGAGACAATTCGTAAATCAATTTCCCACTTACTGGAAAGGCATTCAATCGCCCTCACAAAAACTGGTAATAGAGGACCTACCTCAGAGTTTCTACTACCTGGCAGCAACAAAATCGTTTTTGGATTTCTCTTCCAGTTTGCACTGGAGTGGACTTCAACCTTAGATTTTTCCTTTGAAATCTTATCTTTGTAAGAAAGCCACAACGGATGTTTTAATGAAATAACATTTTTAACACCTCTATCCTGGAACCACTTTTTTTCGAAAGGAAGAATTGTAAATAGGGTGTCTGTTGTTTCTTGAATTGTTTTAGCACGCCATTCTTTCCAAGCCCAAGCTTGAGGAGCCACATAATAAAGGACCTTAACTCCAAGAGACTTAAGTTTTTTGCTGAGCTTGAGATTGAAGTCTTGAAAGTCAATGAGGATAGCAACTTTACATTGCCTTTTCTTGACTTCGTTTTCGATCCTTTTTAATGCCTTCAAATAAAAAGGTACTTTAAAAATAACTTCACTGAATCCCATTGAGGAAAAATCTTTTAGGTGGTACAGCAACTCCATTCCTCGGTCTCGAAGATCGTCTCCTCCTACTCCCCAAAAGCTCATCTCTGGATAAGATGCCTGAAGAGAATCAAAGAAACTAAGGCAATGCTCCTCTCCAGACTTTTCACCTGCAATGACTAGACAATTTGGTCCCATTATAAAGACCCCACCACTCTAAATATTTATTTCCTTATTGCTAGCTAAGCTCTCTAAAACCCTATCTACCAACTTAACTGCATAAAGCCCTTCTTCCAAACCAACAGCAATCGGTTTTTCCTCTAAAATTGAAGAGTAAAATAACTCCTGCTCCAATTTTAAATGATCTCTCTTATCATAATTCTCATCACGAACAACAAACTCGCCATAACCTTCATCGGAAGACTCCGATACTTTTAATTTGTGATTTAAGAGGTCAACTAGAAGGCTCCCTCGAGAGTTAGTCGAAGAAAGAAATCTCTTCTCCTCTACATAATGACGCGCAGAACTTAAAAAGACAACCTTACCTGAAGAAAACCTTAGCTGAGCAGTCACAGAGTCCCATTTGTCATCAACTATCTTGCAACCCCAAGCCCTAAGAGCGACAGGTTTCTCATCCAGAAGATAATTTATTAAATCTAAGTCATGAATCATTAGGTCTTGAACGACATCAACATCCTTGGCCCGACCTTTAGACACAGCTAATCGATCTAATCGAATAATGGCCGGCCCTTCCAGAAAGCCCTCAAAGTCCTCTCGTTTTTCCCAAACTTTATGGAACCTTTCACTATGACCAACTTGAAGAGTACCACCTTTTTTATCCATAAGGTCTTTTAAACGGTAAGCATCACTCAACCTGGAAACAAGAGGTTTTTCGCAAAAGACAGCAATGCCTCTCTCTAAAAAATACTCTACAACTTCAAAGTGAAAACTCGTAGGTACAACGACAATCGCCGCATCAATATCCACATTTTTAAGTTCATCTAACTGAGAAAGAACTTTAACTTTAGGGTGACCGGCACTTGCCTTCTCCCTTGAAGTCAGTAAAGGATCAACGATTACCTTCAAATCTGCCTTTAAAGATTCACTTACTTTTTCACAGTGCCATTTACCAAGATGGCCATATCCGACAACAGCAACTTTCAATTTTTTTTTGACTTCACTACTCATTATTGGACCCTCTTTTTCACGCTTTAATTGTTTAGAAAAGGAGCCATCCCGACCTGTGTAGAATTAATCATAGATATCATTTCCTGAATGACCTCATTTGGTTTTTTCTCAACAGTTAAATATTCATTCACCACATAAGATTTTGGAGAAAGGGCTGAAGCTTCCATATCTCTAAAGAAGTCAACAACTTCAGAGACTGTCTTTTTATCAAAACCATTACGCTTCATTCCAATAATATTGATGCCCTTAAGTCTACATCTATTCCCTAAACCTGTGCAAAAAGAAGGAATATCTCTTACAACGATAGATCCTCCTCCGATATAGCAACCTCTGCCGAGAGAGACAAATTGAGATATACTAGTTCCTCCACCAATAATACAGCCATTACCCATTTTCACATGACCTGCTAAATTAGTTGAATTCGCAATAACGCACCTGTCCCCAACCCTTGCATCATGTCCAACGTGAACATGGGCCATCAAAAGGCAATTGTTTCCAACCTGAGTTAAGCCTTTTTCTTTAATGGTTCCTCTATGAACTGAAACGTACTCACGCAAAATATTATTATCGCCAATAACTACTTCTGTAGGCTCTCCTTTGTAAGTTAAATCTTGAGGTGCTGCTCCTATGGAACAAAAAGGGTAAATCTCATTCTCTTTCCCTATTGTAACCTTCCCTTCTATAACAATATGACTACGAAGATAACTTCCCTCTCCTATCACAACATCTGGTCCAATAATACAATGGGGCCCAATCCTAACTTTTTCACCAATAATTGCACTTGGCGAAACAATCGCAGTAGGATGGATCTCAGGCATTTCCATGATTAACCTCAGCTAAACTATAGTTTTAATTAATATCTTAAAAACTCTGAAAAATCTCTATGAGTCTCTCTCAATAAACTTCACAGATGCCAACAAAGAAGCTTCACTCATCAAAGTGTCACCATGGTAAATTTCTCCGTCATAGGAAATGACAGGACCTCTTACTTTTACCAACTTAGCTTTAATCGTAAGGTTCATGTCAGGTAGAACCGGCTTACGAAACTTACAATGGCTAGCGCCCATCAGAGCTACTTCAAGTTTAAACTTTCCAGGATCTTTATACACTTTGCTGCTCATAAAACAAGACGCCTGCGCCATCATCTCGACTTGAATAACTCCTGGCAACACGGGGTTACCAGGAAAATGCCCTGAGAATATATCCAAATCTTTCTTCGCATGGAAAAAGGCGGTGACTGTTGCACCAAGACAATCTTTTAAAGCCAGATTCTCCCCATCCTCATTCACTCCTGGAGGCAGAGTTACTTCTTTTACAGAGTCTACAAAGAGAAATGGGTCCCGATGGGGGAGGAACGACTTCACTTCATCATTATTAAACAACATCTTATACTCCCTCAACTCAGCAAAAGCCTCCTTCAACTCGTAAGAATTAATTGGCTTTAACAGGATGCTTCTTATTATATTCGTCAATAATTTTTTGGGTCAGGTCTATTTTATTTTTTGCATAATATAATTGACCTGTACCAGTATCAAGTGTGAAATCAACAGCTTCTTTCAAAGATATACTGTCAATGACAGCTTTAATTTTGTTCATGACAGGAGCCTGTGCTTTTTTACCAAACCGCTGAATTTCTCTCTCCATCATGTACTTCTTCTTATTAAGCTCTATAACCATAGCTTGAATCTCTTTCTGCTTCTCCATTTTCGTCTTTTCATTCATCACCATGCTTTTTTTCTGAAAACTCTTATGGAGTTTAGATATTTTTTCTTCTTCTTTTTTCAACTCCATCTGCTTGGACATATGAAAAGCCTTCAATTTTTCACGAACACCCTTCATCTCTTTAATTCCTACAACAACCCTATTCAAATCGACAGTTCCAACCTTGGCCCCCCAAGAGGAAGCAGAGAAAAGAAAAGCAAAGATGACA
>DKQD01000154.1:0-1697 GCA_002474345.1 Bacteriovoracaceae bacterium UBA7317 | reverse complement strand
CCTATATCAAAGTGAAATTGACTGCTGTCATCACCTTTGTCAGGATTTATAGGGTAGCCAAACTCAAACCTTAAAATTCCTATAGGTGAGAACCACCTAAAACCAAAGCCATAATCCTTTTTTACAATAATATTATCGGCCTTTCCTGCATGTCCAGCATCGAAAAAGACGACCCATTTTAAACCTGCTTCACGTACTAAAGGGTGCTCTAGCTCAAAAATCCCAAACGTAGAGAAGTTTCCACCAATATTAACGTCAAGTTGGCCTTCTACAGATTGCTTGGGACCCACCCCCTGAAAAGAATAACCTCTTAGGTTTCTTGAACCTCCCAAAAAATATTTTTCTGTTCTTGGTAGTCCTTTAGTCTTATTCTCTTCAAGTGCCTCAATTGTGCCAACAAAGTAACGAGTTCTTAAGACCAAATCTCCTATTAGCTTTTTAAAGTAACGCAAGTCAAGCTCATTCCTCCACCAGTGCTTATCTCCGCCAAGGCCTGCCCATTCTGATGTGACTTTCGCAAAATAGCCACCCGTAGGTTCAAAGGTATTGTTCCTCTTATCTCTAATAACAGTAGCACTTAAAGATGATGCGACCCCGTTATCTAAATTTGTATCAAGTGTTTTATCTGACACATCAGTGATACGGACCTCTTCCCACTTGTAATTTAAGAAGGCGCGGGTGTATTCAAAAATTGGATAGCCGACTCTTAAACCTAACCCTTTTTTCCTAAAAGAATAGGATTCACTCATTCTATTCTCTGAATGAAAAATGTCTCCACCAGCAGTCCATTTCGTGTCATATAGATAAGGCTCTGTAAAACTAAGATTAAAGTCAGTCTTATTCTTGGCCAAAGACAAAGAGAAATTTAGATTTTGTCCCTTACCTAAAAAGTTATTTTGAGATATAGAGCCCTGAAAAAATCCTCCCTGAGCAGAAGAATAACCAGCACCAACAGATAACTGCCCAGTATTCCTCTCCTTGACGGATATTTCTACGTTAAGAAGATCATTCCTTCCTTTAACAGCAACAGTTGTAAAAACCACCGACCCTTTTTCAAAGTAACCAAGACGATTTACATTCTCTCTTGATTTTCTTAAATCACTGCCTGAAAATTGCGCCCCTTCTTTGATAAGAAGCTCGCGCCGAATGACCTTGTCTCTTGTTCTTGAGTTACCTTTAATAATAATTCTACCAAATTGAGCCACTTGACCTTTTTCAAAGCGAAAATCAACGTTCACCTTGTTTTCACCAGGAACGACACTTAAAACCCTCGAAACGTTTGCAAATGCGTAACCTTGATCCTGATATTTTTCAGTTAGGGCCATGATATCTCTTCGAAGAGTATCTTCAGAATAAACTATACCCTTTTTAAGCTTAACGGTTTTAGTAAAGTCTGACATGGAGAAGATTAAGTCACCTTGATAATTCACGTCATTGACTTCAAATTTAGGGCCTTCATTAAGCTTAAAGGTAATAAAAAGCCATTTTTTATCCTCTGAAATTGTCAGCTCAGGTGTCCCGACATTGACCTGGAGAAAGCCCTTAGTCTTATAAAAATATTTTAACCTCTCTAAGTCTCCCCGGAAATTGAACTCTTGAAAGCTTCCAGCATTAGAAAAAAATGAAAAAACGGAGTCTTCTCGGGTCTGCATCAACTCCTTCAACTGCTTATCAGTAAAGGCGCTATTTCCTAATAT
>DKQD01000098.1:13816-18136 GCA_002474345.1 Bacteriovoracaceae bacterium UBA7317 | reverse complement strand
ATGGGCAAGATCAATCGAGTGGAAACACCCTTTGTTCTGATGAAGATGAACAGAGAAGGAGTTTTGTGGCTTTAATGGGCCGGAGGTTTCTTACTATTTTGGACTTTTTGGGACTGGGGAAAGAAGAAAAATGTTAGAAAAAGATGTCTATTTGACGACCGTAGGAAAAAGCTTTCTGTCTTTTATCTACTCTTTAAGCTTTTTAGAAAAAAACCATAAAGTTATCGTTCTTGATGATGAAAGGCTCAAATATGGAGAGTTATTTATTGATACCTTCTGGGAGTTAGAGAAGGAGTTTCTTAAAATATGGGGTCGGGAACGTGAGATAGCCCCCCTCAAAAACCTGGATGAATACCTTTTAAAAAGACACGTTATTTTTGTTGTCGGTGGTAAAAGGGTTCGTCTAGGCGATTCCCCGTCACGAAATTTAAAAGAGTTAGCAAGGAAGTTTCCTGCTTTGTATGAAGGTCGTTTTAAAAATATTGTTCAGAAAATATTGGCCAATGAAGCCAGTGTTAAAAGCTTTGATCAGTCTTTCCTCTCACTTGCCAAGAGGGTTGCGGTTAATTGTTTCAAATATAAAACTCTTCAGAGCTTAGATATGAACTTCTTTTTAACCCATTGCCCTCAAAATATTAAGGAACTTTACCTCCTTTTTTGTTCTATCCTCGATGAAAATACTTATAATTTTTATGGGCCAGAGTGGGAATTAAAAACATTGGCTTTTTTGGGAAGGGGTTTTTTCCAAAAGAAACTATCTTGGTTTACAAACGAGTTTGAGCGTTTTCACTTTTTCCTTTGTCTTCTCTCTCCACATTATCAACCCAGTCAAAAAAATCTTATGGATAGCCTTAAAGATTGTTATGAGCAAAATGGAGGCCAGTTTAAGAAAACTTCTATCAGAGAGTGGGTTTTTCATACGGGTTCACCTTGGTGTTTGGAACTTGAAAGCTTTGAAGGTCTCGTTCAACCGGAGAGGCTGGCATTTTTTGGGGGGCTTTCAAAAAACCTTCCTCTTCAAGTTGGGAAAATGGAGAATCTCTATACGAGTTTGAAAATTGAATGGGAGCTCAAAGAAGATCTTGAAGAGCCTCTTCAGGGAGAAAGGATTGTCAGTACAGATCTTACGCGACTTGGAACAAAAAGTCCTTTTTGGGAGGCGAGTTTTAGTAAGGACAAAGTGGCAATCAATTTGGTGGTTCCTATGGAGAAGGCTTCTAAAGCATCTTTTTTATCTGAGGACAGTGAAAGGAAAATGCTAGAAGAGCTAGGACCTTTCTGCCCAGACTTAAAAAATAAGATTGTGAAAAGCTCCTTTTCACTTACACCTGAAGTTTGGGTGGAAGAGAAAAAGGTAAAGTTTTATAAAAAGCCTGAAGAAATGAGTTTCTACCCAGCTGCCGATATTTTTGACCTTTCAAAAGTAGGTAAAAAGAAGAAGTTAAAGAAAGTTGATTATTATGGTCCCTTAAAGGAGGGCTATGGCCTTTTTTCTTCCCTCATGGAGATAAAAGATGCCCATTCTTTTCTGAGACTCTAGCTTTCCCCTAAAATGGAAAGATGTTAAGTAAATTCCTCTTCACGAAAAAAGAAAAGCGAAAGAAAGATAAATGTTCCAGTCTACTTTCAGAGAAAGGTCAGACAGCAGTCGAATATATACTCCTTTTGGCAGTTGCCAGTGTTGTTGCTTTTAAAATGGGTGATCTTTTAAAACAAAAAATATTGGGTGAAAGTGATAATTGCACCCCTGAATCCAACAGTTTTTATTGTCAAGTGGTTTCTATTTACTCTGGAACCAACTTTAAAAGATTTGTTGTTAGAAGGTGATATTTCCAAAAAAGTGATCAAATAAAACTCATTTAAACATAGTAAGTATCTAAAATTACTTATTAATAACCAAGTCAATCTATGTAAAAACTACAAAGAACTCCCCAAAATCTGTTTTGAGATAATGTGTTGTGTTATCTTCCACAAAGAAAAAACTTAAGAGATGAAATATTTATTTTTGAAATATAAGTTGATTTTTAGGGGGAATAAAAATGAAACTTGCGAAAAATTTGAATATCGTGGGAGCTTTTCTTCTCACAAGTTTACTTACTCCATATGCCCTAGCAGATTATTCTGGTTCGGATTATGTAGTAGGCGATGATGGGGTTATCTACTCTAGGTCTCTCAGTGTTTATGGGGATCTTGCAGAGGATGAACTAGGTGATGGACTTTCCAGAAGAAAGACACTTTCCGAGAGGATGGCCATTAAGAGAAAGAAACTCGAAAAAAGAACTAAAAAACGTGTTCTTCAAAAAATTGAAAAAATGAGATTAAACCAAGAAAGGAAACTTTCTAGGAAAGTTAATAGGGCTTTAAATAATGCCAGAAGTGAGAGAAGAGACGATAACTTCAATCCTAATGAATATGGAAGAAACCTGGAGCAACCAGTGCCAAGGTACGAAAGGTCACCTGTAAATCCAATGCCTGAGACGACCGTGCCTCAGCAAGATACTTATGTAGAAAGCCCAGCGCCTGTTATCCAAACAGAAGATAAAGACTTGGCTCAGACTGAAAAAAGTAAAGACTTAAAGGTCTTGCCATACGTTGGCCTTACAAACTTTTCCGTAGACAATCTTCAATATGAAATGATTTTGTCTCCAGGTATTTCTTTGGAGCAAAAATTGAAAAATAACTTTTCAATAGGACTTGATTTTAATGCAAGTTCTGTTGAACTTAGAGACGAATCACAAAATTTTTATAATTACTCGTACTACTCAAATTACCCAACGGTGATTGATTACAACCAATGGTCATTAGAGATGTATTCAAAGTTCTTTTTTGGTAAAAGCGAAAGGTTTAAACCATTTTTGAGCTTAGGTGTTGGATATAAAAACTTTAATTTAAAATACGGAAAAGATTCTTATAAACCAGTATCTTATTACGGAGTTCAAAACTTTGAAGAGTCTGTTAGAGGTTATTCAGTGTCTGGTTCTGCAAATATTGGAGCTGAATTCTACTTCAGTCCAAACTTTGGTCTTACAACAGCTTTTAAATATTCGAAGTCACTTACATCAAACATTGATTCAGGGTCATCTTCTAACATGAATGGCCACGGCGGAGGTTACTATGATGAGTTTGGTTTTTACCACTCACACAACCCAACCATTGAGGATAAAAGTTACCTTCAGGATGCCGCTGAAAGAATTAGTTCTGCAGGTCAGCAGTCAGTTTATGCAGGTGTAGTCGTAAAATTTTAATAATTGCTAAAGCGAGCTGCATAGTTTTAAAAGAGATTTAAAAAGCATAAAATACAAATTCCCCTTAAAAAAGCCTCCCTTTCAGGGAGGCTTTTTTATCATATGCCCCAAGACTTTTAATTTATTTTTTTTTCTTCTAATATAATGAACTCGGACTCGGTTGTGACTTAACTTAAAGTTAGCTTCAAGGGAGAATAAGAGTGTCAAATCAAGAGGTCTTCTTGGTGGAAGGAAAAAGAACTCCCCAAGTAAAATCTGGTTTCGATTTGAAGGACGTTTCAGCTCCGTTTATGGGGTTACCTTTATTACGTTGCCTTCTAGGCCTTAACAGCATTGATGAAATGAGTGTTGATGAGGTAATTATAGGAAATACTGGCGCTCCACCTCAGTATGCTAACGTAGCAAGAGTTATGGCGCTGATGGCAGGTCTAGACCCTTCCGTGAGTGCATATACAGTCCATCGAAACTGCGCTTCTGGCATGGAAGCAATTTCTCAAGGCTTTTTGAAAATCCAAGGGTCTCGGTTTCACCTTATTCTTGCCGGTGGCGTGGAGAATATGAGTCAAATGCCCCTTATATACAGTAAAGAGATGTCTGAGCTTTTTATTCGAGTGAATAAATCGCAAGGTTTGAGTGAAAAGATTAAAGCTCTCACACAATTTAGGCCACCTCATCTTTCACCGATTATCGCATTGGAGCAAGGGCTAACTGATCCTTTTTGTCATCTTAACATGGGTCAGACAGCAGAGCTGTTGGCGAGAGAGCACAATATTTCCAGAGAGGAGCAAGATACTTTTGCTAACCGGTCCCACTCGTTGGCCTTGAAGGCGACTGAAGAGGGAGTCTTTTTCGATGAAATTGTGCCTGTTTTGGTAGGGCAAAAAAGAGATAAGTTATTACGGACAGATATTGGCCCAAGAAGGAACTCCACTGTAGATTCCCTGCTGAAGTTGAAACCTCATTTTGAGAAAAAGTCTGGAACCGTTACGGTTGGAAATAGTTGCTCGGTAACTGATGGTGGATCTCTTTGCCTTTTAGCAAGTGCTGACGCAGTTAAAAAGTTTAAAATTGATCC
>DKQD01000098.1:0-13446 GCA_002474345.1 Bacteriovoracaceae bacterium UBA7317 | reverse complement strand
TCTTTTACGGGCTTAAGTCCTGAAAGAATGGGGATGGGACCCCTTTCTGCTATTGATCAAATACTTAGGCGGAATAAGTTGAAACTGGATGATATTGATTTATTTGAAATAAATGAAGCTTTTGCGGCTCAGGTTCTTTGTGTTTTGAAAGGACTTGAGGATGAAAAGATTGCTAAGGCTTATGGATTGAAAAAGGCTTGGGGAAGAATTCCCTATGAAAAGCTTAATGTTAACGGAGGCGGAATCGCTTTAGGGCATCCTGTGGGGTCTTCTGGTTCAAGAATTGTTGTCACACTTTCCCACGAATTAAAAAGAAGAAAAGGGCGTTACGGTCTTGCAAGCCTTTGTGTCGGAGGAGGTCAAGGGGGTGCCCTATTGATTGAAAACTTGCGTTTATAGTGAGGGTAGACCTTTTTTATTTGAGGGAGGAGTCCATTGGATTTTCAAAAAATAAGTTTCTCTGTCACTGAGGGGATTGCAGAGGTGGGGCTAGGCCTCAAATGTGATAAGTCCCTACCTCTTTTGGATAAAGAAACCTTAAAAGAGTTAGATGAGGCCCTTAATCTTGTCAAAGAGAAAGATCAGGAAGGTGTCGTTAGAGGAGCCCTTTTCTTTTCCCACCATAAAAAAGCTTTTTTAGCAGGTGTGGATATTCAACTTATTTCTGATTGTAAGACAGAAAGTGAAGGGGCTGAAGGTGCGGAAAAAGGTCAAAGTCTTTTTAATAAAATAGAAGACTTGTCGATTCCTACTATTTGCTGTGTTCATGGCTTATGTTTAGGTGGAGGGCTTGAACTTGCCCTAAGCTGCGATAGAATTATTGCGTCTGATAGTAAATCAACTTTTTTAGGGCTCCCTGAAGTGAAATTGGGGCTAATACCTGGCTTTGGTGGAACCTTCAGACTTCCAAGAAAAATTGGTCTTCCAAAAGCTTTAGATGCCATTTTGACTGGTAAAAATATATATTCAAAAAAAGCGAAAAGAATAGGGCTGGTAGAAGGTATTTTTCCCAAGGAAAGGGTCGTGAAAATGGCCAGAATTCTTTTGGATGAAGTGCCTAAAAGCAAATCATTTAAAGAGTCTTTGGAAAACCTGGCAAGTGATAATTTTTTGGCCAGAAAAATTGTTTTTCAAAAAGCAAGAGAGACTGTTTTAAGGAAAACGAAAGGGTTTTATCAGGCACCCTTAAAAATTTTAGATGTCATTGAGTCTGGGTTTTCCAAGGGAAGATCCAGTTACTTGGCCATGGAGGCCCAAGCTTTTGGAGAGTTGTGTTCAAGTGGGCAGAGTCAAAATTTACAACACCTCTTTTTTTTAAATGAGGTTTCTAAAAAGGTTCCTAAAAGCTATGCTTCAGGGAAAAAGCCAAAAGAGTTAAATAGAGGTGCAGTTTTAGGTGCAGGGACGATGGGAGCAGGAATTTGCTGGCTGATGGCCAAAAATAAAATGTATCCTCACTTGGTGGATTTAACGTTTGATGCTTTAGAGGCGGGAATTAAACAATCTTCTCAGTATTTTTTAAGTCAAGTTAAAAGAAAAAGGATGACTTATGATGAGCTTCATATTCTTCAGAGCTCAATAACGCCTCAAACAGATATGAAAGCTTTGGGATTATGCGACCTTATTGTTGAGTCTGTTGTAGAGGACATAGAAGTTAAAAAGAAGCTATTTGTTCAGCTTGAGGAGCATGTCAAGGTTGATTCAACCTTAGCCTCAAATACGTCTTCCTTGAGTATTAGTGAAATGGCAAAGGGGTTAAAAAATCCAGAAAGGTTTGCAGGACTTCATTTTTTTAACCCTGTTCCTAAAATGCCCTTAGTGGAGATTGTCGTCCATGAAAAAACTTCAAAGGAAACAGTTTTATCCCTCCACAATTGGTGTGTTCAAGCAAAAAAAACACCTATTGTTGTAAAGGATGGTCCTGGCTTTCTTGTCAATAGAGTTTTGGCCCCCTACTTAAATGAGGTAGGTCACCTATTGGCCGAAGGAGTTTCTCCAAAGTTGATAGAGGAGGCTTGTCTTAATTACGGGATGCCAATGGGGCCTATAAGGCTACTTGATGAAATAGGTCTTAATGTCGTAAGTAACGTCGCCTCTATCTTGGAAGCAAAGTTGGATCGTAGAATTAAGCCTTCAAGCCTTGTGAATGATTGGAAGACATCACAATTCCAAGGAAGAAAAAGCTCTAAAGGTTTTTATGAGTATGATGAAAAAGGGGTTGAAATAGACTTTAGTGAGCCTTTTTTAAAAACGCTTCCTTCTCCTACCAAGTCTATGGATGAAATTGAAATTCAAATGCGTATTTTTCTTCCTATGATAAATGAAGCAGCTTTCATTTTAGAAGACAAAATCGTTGAACATGCCTCAACTGTTGACTTGGCTTTGATTTATGGAATAGGCTTTCCTCCTTTTAGAGGAGGTCTACTTAAATATGCAGATCAAGAAGGATTGGAAAGAATTTTGGAGGCCCTCATTGATTTTTCTAAAAGTGTGGATAATGAAAGGTATAATCCTTCACCATCACTAAAAAAACTTGTTGCCGATAAAAAGAAATTTTACGAATAAAAAGTGTGGTATAAGTTTTATTAAGTTTGGGAAATCTTTAGGTTATGTATAAATCGTTTTTTAGTTATTTTCTCCGGTATATTTTTAGGGCCAAGACAAGGCAAAGATTGCTTTTTTTGGCCATGGTAGGCCTTTTCATTTCATCTGCCTCATTGCTTGTCTTGCAAAGTGGTATGGGTGGTTTCCAAGACAAGTTGATAACACGTTCAAAAAATGTTCTGGGTGATGGTGTTGTAAGGCTTAAGAGAAGAGACGATAAGGAAGTTATTCAACTTATAAGTGAACTAAGGTTAAATTGGCCAAAAATTCATTTTCAGGGCGAGTATGAAATTGAGGCGCTTCTTAGGAATGGAAATTATATTTCTCCCGTTTTGATCCATGCTTTTGATGTCAAAAACTCAGAGCTTCCAGATTTTTTAAAGGGCAGGGAATTACGTGAGCTAATTTCTCCTTTCGACCTTTCTAGAAAGGTTAAAATGCAATTGGGTGATACTGTTAGTTTGATTTCCCCTTCCCATGTGGATTCCTTTTTTGGTGATATACCTAGAAAAGTGAGTGTGGTACTTGACGATATAATCGTAACCGATGTTCCAGAGATAGATATTTTTCATATCTGGGTTAGACTTCCTTTGATACAAAATTTAATTAGAAAGAGGGAGATAAATAGAATAAGAATCTATGGAGATTTTTCTAAAAAGAATTTACAGACTTTTATTAATAAAAAGTTTGGTGAGGAAAATGCCAGCATTCTTACTTGGGAAGATCAGCACAAAACTTTAGTTCATGCATTGGCACTCGAAAATACTGTTATGCTTTTTCTTTTTGTTGTTATGACTTGTCTTGTTTCTCTTTGTATCACATCTGGTTTGCATATTTTTACAAGTAAAATAAAAGTAGATTTAGCAAGTTTTTGGATACTTGGAGCCTCAAAGTTAAAGTTGGAAAAAGCCTTTATGTATTTTTTAATTGTTATGAGTTTTATAACTGTTTGCTTGGGGATAACAGCGGCTTTTTCATTTATTAAAGTTATGGATTATTTTAGCTTTCAAATTATGCCAGCAAACTTTGTAGATAGAACAATACCTTTTAAGGTAACATTAGAGGGCGTTTTAATTTCTTTTTGTGTTCCCTTTGGAATTTCTTTTATATTTTCTCTCTTTAATATTTCCCAATTTCGAAGGAGTCATTCTCATATTGAGGAGATAAGAAGCTTATCTTAAGAATATCCTGGAATTAAAAACTATGAGACCAGTGGAACTAATATTGTTATAGTTGTTCCTTTCTTTGGAATTGAGTAAACATGAATTTTACCACCAAGAGACGTAACTTGATGTTTCACCTCATCCATTCCAACGCCTCTGCCGGATGTTTCTGTCGCAAAATTTCGAGTGGAAAAGTGAGGAAGAAAGATAAGCTGGATGGTTTCCTCATCTGAGAGGTTTCTTACTTCTTCATTAGACATAAGCTTGAGTTTCAGTACTTTTTGGCGAATATCATTTGGGTCAATTCCTTTTCCATCATCTCTTGACACGATTTTTAAAAAATTTTTATTTTCTATATTCTCCGTAAAAAAGGAAACATTTATATTTCCCACTGAGGACTTATCCATTTTTTGCCTTTCTTCTGGTGTTTCTATACCGTGGTCAATTGAGTTTCTAAAGATATGAATAAATGAGTTAATTAATGGCAAAAACTTATTTACATCAATTTTTATATTACTTGGATTAACTTGAAACTCAATTTTCTTTTCTTTTCTTTGACCGAGCTCTTCTATTTTTTCCTTATACTTTTGGAAACTTTTTGAAATTTGTTCAAAGAAAAATTTATTTTTAAATTCTTGATAAAGGTTATGCTCATCACCTAATTCTGTTTTTAAATTTTCTGCCAAAACTTGAATTCTATTGAGGTCTATAAGTCGTATATTTTTTTTACTAACTTCATCGTCTAAAAAAAGACTGTTCTGCTCTTCAATAAATATTTCAATATTTTCTTTAAGTTCATTTACCGTTTCAGTTATATTTGTGAGGACTTTTTCAGACGGACCTTGATTCTTAAGAAAGAAAAAGGCTTTATCAAGTTTTTGAGTTATTTCATAAATATAGTGAATTGAGTGACTGGCAAATTTAACTTGTAGATAGTAAATAATTTTAGCCATTTTTTCTAAGTCCATTTTTTCATATTCAGCTTTAATTTCTTTAGAAAAAATATTAAGAAGAGATAAAGCATAGCGGGTAAGTTTTCTTATTCCATGTGGATCTCTTATGATATGAAGAAGCATTCTTGCCTTCATTTTCTCTTCCTGTGACTTTTTTTCAAGGTTTACTTCTTGTGTTTTGTCACTTGCTATACAAATGACTGAGTCGACAACTTTTTTTTGATTTCTAAATTTATAAATGGGTTTGAAGTCAAGCTCTATGATACATTCGCCTTTCATATAAACTTTCGGTGCCAGGTTTACGAGATCAAAAAAATCATATTTTCCAGACCATATTTGATGACACCATTTTTTAAACTGTCTTTTTTGATTGTTATCAAATTTTAGAACTTCGCTAAAAGATAAGAAACTTGGATCACAGTTAAAAATATCGATCGTTGACTTTGAAAAACCAGGTTGAATAATTCCTTTTTCATTAAAAGTAAAAAGACCTTCTTCTAGGTTATCCATTAATGTTTTAATTGATTCTTGTTTTTCCAAGAGTTCATTATTTGCTTTTATAAGGTTTCTTTCGGTTGCTCTTACCTTTAAAAGGTTTTTTATGATAGATTTAAGCTCTCTAAAGTCAAATGGCTTTCCTATAAAAGCATCAGCTCCAAAGTCAAGACCTATGGACCTGCATTCTTCAGTAGTCTTTGCTGTAAGGAGTATAATGGGGATATTTTTTAAGTTTTCATCTTCTTTTATTTTTATAATTAATTCTGGGCCACTCATTTCAGGCATGAGCCAATTGGTAATGATAATATCTGGCTTATGTTTATAAGTTGCAGCTAAACCAAGTTTACCATTAGCTCTACAGATGGTATTATAACCTACTTGTTTGAGCTTTAAGTTTATTAATTCTCTCATTTCATTCTGATCATCACAAAAAAGAATGGTTTTTGAATTATAAAATAAAATTTCATCAAGAACTTCATTATATTTTTTATTTGATTCGTCATCTGTATTCAGAACGTCAGCTATTTGCCAGTCATCAAATAGAAACTTGACTTGTTCAAAAGGTTTTTTCAGTGAATTATTGAGGATTTTTATAAAATCATCTTCATCCCAAGGTTTAAATATAATGAAGTCAACTTTAGCTTCGTTAGTTGCCTTTTGAATAATAAACTCGTCCGCCCTTCCTGTAACAAGAAGCCTCGTTGCCTTAGGTTGAGTCTTATGAGCAAAGGCCAAAAAGCTAGTACCCTCTTCTCCTGGCATTTGGGAGTCGGCGATTATACATTTAACATTAAATTTGCTAAGTAACTCTCTTGCTTCCTCTGAGTTTTTGGCTACTTTATAGCCATGACAATGCGATAACTTTTCGATTAGTATTTCTAGTGACTCAACACAGTCTTCTTCGTCTTCCACAATAAGAAGGTCTATTGTTTCTTTTATATTTTTTAACTCTTTAAATTCAATCCAAAAACGACTTCCTTGACCAATTTTACTTTCAAAACCTATGGAACCGCCCATGTTTTCAGTAAGTTTTTTTGCGAGAGAAAGACCAAATCCAGCTTTTTGTTTATCTTCATTTGGGTATGTTTCAAAAATTTCTTTCTGTTTATTGACTGGTATACCAACACCACTATCTTTGACGAATACTTTTATTGATTGATCTTTTTTCTCTATTCCAAAAAATATTTTGGAACCTTTTGGTGAAAATTTAAGTGAGTTGGATAAAAAGTTAAAAATAATTTTTTCTAGAGAATCAATTTCCGCTTGAATAAAGATGTCTTTATTTTCCAGTTCTCTTGGTATTTTAATCTTTAAGTCAATACCTTTTAAGTAGTAATTATCAGTAAACATTGAAAAGTAATTATTCATAAATTCAACAACATTAATAGGATGCATGTCTGATATTTTTTTATTGGCAATGAGTTTTTGAAATTCCAGGAAGTTATTAACAAGTCTATAAAGTTTTTTTGAGTTTAAAAAAGCTGTTCTAAAATCACTTTCTTCATTGTACCTAGCTGATAAATTTTCTAAGGGAGAAAGAATTAGTGTGAGTGGAGTTCTTATTTCATGAGACATATTTTGGAAAAAATGAGTTTTTTGGCCTGAAAGCTCCTCAAGTCTAAAGTTTTGTTCGTTTAAAATAAATTGATAGTTTTTAAGCTCATCAATTAAATTATTAAACAAATTCTTCATAACACTAATTTCATTTTCTAAAGGGAAAAGTGCATGCGTTTTGAGGAGGTTAACCCAATCAATCCTTTGAAGGTTTTCAGAGAGAGTTTTAATCGGATTTAAAAGAAAGTTTCTTATAATAATTAAAATAATTAAATTAATAAATATAACTTTGCTAAAAAGTTCAATTAATTCTAATCGAAGATCAGGTATTATTTTTTTATAAATATGACCTGGTTTTATAGAAAACTTAAAGTAACCATCATAGTTCAAGTTAAAACTTGAAAGAGGCTCAGTGGCAGTGCTTGGAATTAGATACTCTATTAAGTTTAGTTTGTTCTTTGATTCATTTTTTGATTGAATCTTTTTATTTTTATAATCTATTATTAATTCAACTTTTTGTATGAAGGAAAAATTTTGTATTTTATTTAATTCCGTTTCTAATTTCTTAACATCTAATAATTTTAAGGAACTTTTATAATATGATTTGTTTTCTGAAATAAAAAAGTGAACTTTAGAAATAAGTTCTTTTTTCTCATTTTCTACATATAAAAAAAATTGAAAAATAAATGATATGGAAAAAATAAAAGTAAAAAAAGCAAAGGTATACTTTGTTAAATTAGAAATTGAACTTACTTTTTTATCATAGGTAACCATCAGAAACTTATCGGTTTTTGATGATTTTAAATTAAGGTAAGTAGTATTTGTTTAGTGAGCTTGCGGAGAATACTTGACGAAGGGAACCTTAATAATAAATTGAAAACCATTATTTGATTTGGATGAGATTTTTATGCTTCCTTTCATATTCTCAATTTCTTCAATAAGATTGTGAACACCAATAATTTCTTGAGAAAAATCCTTGCCAAAGATCTGATAAAGGTTATCTGATTTAAAAAAAGGAGTGAGGTCTTTAGGAACCGCTTTTTCAAAGAGGGTTTTTAATTTTTCTTCATCAATGCCCCTTCCATCAGAAGAAATATTAATAATTATATACTTCTTTTCCATTTTAGAAGCCGTTTCTTCAAAGCTGATCCTAATAGAGTTGTTTTTTTCTTTACCTAATACTTCTCTTTCTTGTGCTGTTTCTAGATCATAATCAGTTAGACAGTTGAGTAGATAGGGGCTCATTTCAAAAAAAGAATTATAAAAATCTTGCCGAACCCTCGTTTTAGTTGAAGCAATTTCAAAATTCAGAGGCTTACCTTTTTTCTCTGATAATTCTTCATATTTTTCTTTGAGCTTTATGAAAGGAACAGCTATGTTTTCTAAGATAAAGTCGTCAACAAAGTTAATATATATTGGATGGTCTTTGGAAAGAGTACTCTCAATTGTATGGGCCACTTCATATATATCTTCCATAGAAACAGCTTTTTTATCAATATTTCCCTTCGTTGATGTTTGCTCAATTAAAATACGATTCTTTTTTGTAAAACTGTTAAATTTTGTGAAAATTTCAAGAACTTCTTTTTTAATCCTTACAACAGAGCTTCTTGATATATCATTACCCTTATCATTTTTATCCTTAATCCTTGAAAGCAGGCTTTCAAAGTTATTCAGGATTGAAGGTATTTCGGGAACTGAGAAAGAACCGAAGAGTGCTTTTAATGTATGTGTTTTTCTATAAATATACGTTATATCTATATCACTTGGGTTCTTATTAAGTTCTACTTCAAATAAATTAAAGGTAGAGTAAGTCGTATCAATGACATTTTGGAAACCAAGTGGATCTTTTAATATTTTTAAAATCATCTGAATCTTTTCTCTTTCATTTTTTGTTTTAATTTCAAGCTTTCTTTCTTGTGTCTTATTTGTGGCAACGCAAATTATTTTTTCGAGATTTCCATTAGGTCCATATATAGGTCTGTAATTGAGTTGAATATACTTTTCTTCCTCTTCATACATTTTAGGGGCTAAGGGAAGCATATCTTTAAATGAGAAATTACCTTTCCATACATTTTTTATCCAACTCATAAATGTTTTCTTTTGATTTTCATTAAGTGAAATTACATCGTAAAAGAACTTTGATGTGGGGTCAGTTCCAAAAAAGTCTTTTGTTACTTCAGAGCAACCCGGTAAGACAACAGCTTTTTCATTAAATATAAGAAAACCTTGGCCCAAGTTCTCAAGGAGATTTTGAATAGCAGATTGTTTCTCTTGAAGTTCATTATTTGCTGTAGTTAGTTTTTTCTCATTTTCTTTCAATTCAATCAGGTTATAAATATTGCTGATTAATTCCTGAATTTTAAATGGTTTTGATAAGTAATTATCTGCTCCAATATCAATTCCTTTAATCCTGCTTTCCTGTTCTGCCTTGGAAGTTAGGATTATTATCGGAATATTAGAAATTTCTTCATATTTCTTAATTTTTGAAATCATTTCAGGCCCATTCATAATAGGCATCATCCAATCGGTTATAATTAAATCGGGAGAAAACTGCTTAGCGGCTTCAAATCCATTAAGGCCATTACTTCTAGAAATTACTTTGAAGCCTTTTTCCCTTAGTTCTTTTGAAATAAGATTTCTCATGTCTTTAATATCATCAACAATAAGTATAACTCTCTGAGTTCTAGTTTCTTCTACCTCAGAAAGAACAGATTCGTCATCCCCTTCCTCTTCTTCCTTATCCTTTTTTATATCAATTCTTGTTTTGAGATAAAGAGAATTTTTAATATTACTACCGAAGAATTGAAGGAGTTCATCTATCGTTTTTAGTAGAAAATGTTCATCCCAGGGTTTAAAAATAATTGTATCGACTTTTGCATGATTATGAGCATTTTTTAATGCCTCATAATCAGTATCACCTGTAAGTAATATTTTTTTTGTTTGTGGTTGAGTATCTCTTATAAACTCCAAAAAGCTAATACCACCTTCTCCAGGTAACCTTGAATCAGCGATAACTAATTTGACTTGATTATCTTCTAGAATTTTACGTCCTTCTTCTGAACTTAGAGCAATTTTATATTTAGGTGTTTCTGGAAGTTTTTCTAAAATCATTTCTAGAGTATTTGCGGTATCTATTTCATCTTCTAAAATCAGTATGTCCAATTCTTCTTTATCGTAATCTATTTCTTTAAATTCACAAAAAAACTCGCTACCATGACCTGGTTCACTTTCAATTCCAATTTTTCCTTTCATTTTTATTGTCAATTCTTTACTTAAAGCAAGTCCAAGTCCGGTACCTTCAAATGTTGAAGTTGGATCTGGATCAAGTTGGCCAAAGATTTCGAATACTTTTTCTTGTTTCTCTTTGGGAATACCAGGGCCTGAATCTCTTACAAAAATTCGAATTATATTATCTCTTCTTTCCCCACCTAGGGTAATCCTCCCTCCTTCACCAGTAAACTTGAGAGCATTCGAAAGAAAGTTAAAAACTATTTTTTCTAAATTTTCTGGATTAACCTGAATAAAGATACCCTTGTGAGTAGATTCTCCATCATCAGAGTGAGTAACAAGCTTTTCGATGTCTAAATTGAAATCAATATCTTCGAAGCTATAGGTGCTTTGAAATAAGAAATGAACCTGCTTTAAAAAGTGAAAGACATTTATCGGCCAGTCTTTTTGCGTCATTTTATCTATAGATAAACTTTGAAAATCAAGAAGTTGCTCAACTAACCGGTACAGCTTTTTTGAATTTTTTAAAGCAGTACCAAAATGTTCCTCTTCCAGGTATTTTTGGTGTAGGTTTTCCAATGGTTCAATGATTAGGTTAAGAGGTGTTTGTAATTCAACTGAAATATTTTTGAAGAAATTTGTTTTTTGTAGATCGATATCTTTAAGCGCTTGATTTTTTTCTTCGTAAGTTTTTTTATGTTGGGAAATCTTTGAAACCATCTGATTAAAAGAGTCTCTTAACAAATCGATCCCACTTAGCGATGATGACACAGCAACTTTAGATAACTCTTTAGGCTTCATAAGAGACATTTGTTTAACAATTTCTCTTAGAGGCTTTTTAATATTTTTTAATAAAAATAAATATAAAAATATGCTAAGAATTAAAAACTCTAAAAATAACTTAAATAATAAATTGACCAATTTATATTTTATTCGAGGAAATATGACCGCTTCCACGGAGTAATAGTTCATGTATCCAATCATTTCCTTTTGGTTATTAATTTGTATATTGATTGGAATTTCTTTTTTCAATAAGTATTCAGTTGTAGTTCCCTTACTTTCAATGTGATTTCTAAAAGGGTCCGTTATTTTAACCCCTGTTATTATTTCTTTTTCTAAAATTTTATTTATATTTTCTATTAGTAAATTTTTTTTCTTTTCAAATAGATGCTTTCCAATTGGTGAGGAAAAACTCTTGGAGAACTCTTTTATTTCTTTTTCTATATTTTTTTGCTCAATTTGTTTTAAATTTTGGTATCGGTAAGTGAAAATGGCAAGAATGATTAGAAAATAACCAAACATAATTAATAAAAATAATTGGAGTGATAGGTCTCCGGATTTATTAAGTAGTGAAGTAATTTTTCTTTTTAATGACATGCCTCCCTTTTCGGTAAATTAGAGAGGCATGTTAATAAAAACAGGTATTAAAAGGTTAAACTTTAAAGTTTTTTAAAGCGCTGAAAGGGCTTTTAGGAGCAGGGTCCTGAGTTCTTTTCTTGGACTTATTTCCAGAGTTCTTGACGTTAGAAGAAGAGTACTCAGCATAGTTATGGTCGCCCTTACCTTTTTTACAACTGAGTGAAATTCTCTTTCTTTCGTAATCAACGTCTAGGACTTGAGCTTTAACCTCTTGTCCAACTTTTAAAACACTAAGTGGGTCTTTAACAAAAGTGTCGGATATCTGAGAAATATGAAGAAGACCACTTTCTTTAATTCCAATATCCACGAAGGCGCCAAATTTTGTTATATTGTTGACTACTCCTGTATACCACTCCCCAACTTTAAGGTCTTCAATGGATTTTATGTCATCTCTAAATTCAATGGATTTAAATTCACTTCGCGGATCCTGGGAAGGGGCCTTAAGTGAAGAAATAATATCCTTATGGGTAAAGTCACCGACTTCATCTTCAAAGCTCTTATCTTTTTCGAGTTTGTTTATAAGGGCCGAGTCTTCAATAAGAGCTTCAAGCTTAACTTTATTCATTTGGGCCCAGGTCTCAATCTTTGGGTAGTTTTCAGGGTGAATAAAAGTTGAATCAAGTGGATTTTGTCCCTGGTAAATTCTCATAAAACCAGCCGATTGCTGGTAGATTTTTTCATTGAATCTTGAAACTTTAAGGAGTTCTTCTCTGCTTTTAAAGCCACCTTCTTTTTCACGGTAGCTGACAACATTTTTAGCGAGAGTTGGCCCAATCCCAGAAATATAACTTAAAAGTGGAGCAGAAGCTGTATTAATATCAACTCCAACATAGTTCACACAGCTTTCTACAACTTCTTCTAGAGACTTTTTGAGTTTACTTTGGTTGACGTCATGTTGATACTGACCGACGCCAATCGATTTTGGGTCGATTTTAACAAGTTCTGCCAGGGGATCTTGAAAACGTCTTGCAATTGAAATCGCCCCTCTAACGGTGGGGTCAAGGTCTGGAAACTCTTTTCTTGCTATTTCTGAAGTCGAGTAGATGGAAGCTCCAGATTCACTAATTAAGGTGGCCTTAATTTTGCTTAGTTTATTGGCCTTTATAGTATCTTCCACAAAAGATAGAGTCTCTCTTCCATAGGTTCCATTACCAATCGCCACATGAAAAATTTTAAACTTTTCAAAAAGGGCCAGGAGGATTTTTTCTGATTTATCTTTATGAGCAACAGATTGGTGGGGGTAAATAACAGTGTCTAAGATATATTTTCCTGTATCGTCGACAACGGCAACTTTACAGCCTGTTCTAACACCGGGGTCTATGCCCAAGACACATTTGGCCCCCAAATAAGGTTGCAGGAGGAGGTCTTTTAGATTTTTACCAAAAACGTTGATTGCGGAAAGATCAGAGATCTTTTTAAGCTCAGTTTTGATTTCAACATCTAAAGAGCTATGAATAAAGAGCCTATAGGATTTGCCAGCAGCTTTTTCAAGAATATCTCTTATACCGGAATTTTCAGGAATATGCTTTTTAATGATAAGAGCAGTGGCAGCTTCCTCACTATAATTAACATCGAGTTTGAGGATTTTAAGAGTCATTCCCCTTCTCATGGCCAAAAAGCGGTGAGAGTTCTTCTCGTCTTTTAAGTTTGTCAGAGGTTCTGAAAACTCAAAATAGTCCTTAAATTTGAGGTAGTCTTTTTCTTCTTCTGCTTTAGGTCTTTTTGCAGAAGAAAGTGTGGCCTCATTCCAATAATCTTTTCTAAGTTGATCTTTGATCTCACTATCATGGGCAATAGTTTCAATGAAAATATCCAGAGCACCTGATAAGGCATCTTCGAAGGTGAGGATCTTGTGTTCCTTATTGAGGAATTTTTCGCCAAGTTCGCTTTTCAGTTCCTCAAGAGATTTTGTCGTAGTTTTTAAGGTATCAAAAAGAGGGCCTAGCCCTGCTTCTTGGGCCTTCATGGCCTTGGTTTTTCTTTTACTTTTATAAGGTGCATAGAGGTCCTCAAGCACAGTTAGGTTG
>DKQD01000077.1:3073-10155 GCA_002474345.1 Bacteriovoracaceae bacterium UBA7317 | reverse complement strand
TCCTGAATACAAAAAGCTGTTTTGTTAGAAGATTCGTAAGTTTTTATAAAAGTACCTTTTTCTCTTGCATAAATTTTCCAGTCAATATAACGAAGGGCATCGCCTTCAGAATAAGGAAAGTGGGAGTGAAAGTCTTCCCCAGCTCCCTTTTTAGAATTGTTATTATTTTTATCAAAAGAATCTTCTTCCTCTAAAGGTCTTAGGTGTGGGAGATGGTTTATTTTTTTTGGAAAAATAATGAGACATATTTCTTCAAAAAGAAATACTTTCCATGAGTGCATGAGTTCAAATGGGAATGTTGTTCTAAGAGTAAGCCTTTTAAGAGAGTGGATACCTGGAGGTTTTTTTATTGGAACTTTTACCACGGTACTAGAATGGGGCTTCATAGAAAAAAATTGAGACTTTATGTCTTCATGATTTGTATAGAGGTCAAATTTTGGTTTTTTCGATTTATTATTAATTAAAATTTCAAGGCCAGGGGCATCTTCAGGAAAAAAACCTCTCTGTTTAACTTTCTCAATTGAAACGTTATAGAGGTTATAATTTGTTTTTACTGAGGAAATCATAAGAAAGGAGAAGAAAATAAAAGTAGAGCTGTAGGCCAGTGAACTACTAAAAGTCATCGATATAAAGCCTAGTGAAATAAGGAATCCTATGTAATAAACAGACCTTAATGTAAAGAATATATAAATTTGATCCTTCTTTATAAAGGAGGAAAGAAAGCGCCTAAAAAAAGGGAATACCTTATGGAATGGCCACATGATGAATCATTTCCTTAAGGTAAGTTTGGGCCTTTTCTATATTTTGGTTATAAAAAAGGCGGTGACCAACCACAAAGGGAAGAACCGCCTGAACGTCTTCTGGAATAACGTAATCTCGTCCCTCCATGAAGGCGCGTCCTTTGGATGCAAGAAGAAGGTCCTTCCCACACCGGGGGGAAATGGGCAGTTTACATTCCTCCTGCATCCTAAGAAACTCAATAAAATCAAGTACATAATGAACCAGAGGAGAGGAAACTTCAAGTAAAAAAACTTGTTTTTTTACTTCCTCAATCTCTTCTTTATTGAGAATGGGTTTTAAAGAATTTAAACTTTTTTCAGTCGAATGGTTTAATAAAATTCTCTCTTCATTTACCCTGTCTGGAATTCCAAGAGAGATGCTCATAAAAAACCGGTCTCTTTGACTTTCTGGAAGAGGGAAGGTTCCAATTTGACCAAAGGGATTTTGAGTGGCCATAACGGAAAAGGTTTCATCTAGTTCAAAAGTTTTGTTTTCAATAGATATTTTTTTTTCCTCCATTACTTGAAGAAGGGCACTTTGAGTTTTTGGTGTTGCCCTATTTAATTCATCTATTAAAATAAGGTTCGAAAAAATGGGTCCCTTCTGAAATAAGAACTCTTCTGATTTTTTACTAAAAATATGTGTTCCTAAGATGTCTGCTGGGAGAAGGTCGTTTGTAAACGAAATTCTAGAATAATTAATTCCAAGAAGTGTTGCGAGTGCTTTGGTAAGAGTTGTCTTACCAACTCCCGGACTATCTTCAATAAGGAGGTGACCACCGCATAGAAGGGGAAGAAGTGCCATTTCTATTTTCGATTCTTCTCCTATCCAAACTTGGTTGGCCTCTTTAATAATCTTTCTTATTTTTTCACTTTCACTCATTGTTTAATCACTCAATAGACTTTGATTTGGTCGGCATTTATTTTAACATGGAGAATGTTTTATTAGGGAAAGACTGAATGTAAATTTGGTCTATTCAAATAAATTTGGTTTAAAAAATTATCTAAGAGAATCTTTTAAGCCTAAAAAAAAAGTAATCATACTTAAAATACTATAAAAAAAATTGAAGTGAAACATTTCTAAGTCTTATTAGAAGTCCTAAAGTTTTAATTTAGGCACTACAGGTAGAAACTTGGGGCCAATTTCGAATAAGGTTTGTTGAAGATTCAGAAAATTTCCACTCTTTACCAACCTTTAGTTTAATTTAATTTACACAAACGATTGTGTAGACCTTCACGCCTCGAGGAGTTTCCAGCTCGAAGCTATCATCCTGATCAAGTCCAAATGAAGCAATTGAAATGGGGGAGTTTTGAGAAATAACTTGAATTGAGACTCCTTCAATCTCTAGAGTTTCCCCTCCCAATGAAGGTGAAATAAAATAATGAGAAGTCTTCTTGTCACACTCACACTCAAGCTCAATAAGTGAACCAACCGCGACGCTTCGACTTGAAGAAAAGACCTCTACGGAGATTGCCCTTAACTGATTAAGGTCATTTTTCAGTTCTTCCACCCGCTTTTTCTGGGCCCCCGCTAGATAACCTGCTTCTGTGCCTCTCGTATCATACTTGCCGTCGGATTTCACATCCCCCTTTGTGGTGTATTCATAAGCGGATTGATAAACCTCCCTGGCCTTTTCGATTTTCTCAAGCAAAACTTTCTCTAATTTTAATAGGATCTCACTTTTTTCCATTAGTTGTCTCTACGTATTGAATTCTTATATAGCGAAGTTATCAGAGATAAAGCGAGGAATAAAGGGCCTTTAGAGGTGGTATTTTAGACGCAGGCTTCAAAAGAAAACAAGCTGGACATTGGCCTTTCTTTTCATAATACTGTTCCAGTTTCTTCTTAAATTTCCTGGTCTATTCTGATTGCCTTCTAATAGATTAACCGAAGGGAAAAATAGGTGTGATCCAAATGGGGAAGGAGATTAAAAAATGAATTCTTTCAAACTATGGGAATTTTTTAAACTAAATAAAAAGATGATTCTTCTTGTTTCTGGGGTATTTGGATTATTGACCTGCTTTTTTATGGGTCTTTCTCCCCTAGTTTCAATGGGCGTTATTTCTCTTGTTATGGCCTTTTGGTGGATTTTTGAAGTCTTGCCCCTTGCCGGAACGGCCCTTTTGCCCCTCGTTTGTTACCCAATGCTTGGAATCATGTCTACAAAAAAGGTAGCGCCTGTTTATATGTCATCTATTTTGATGCTTTTTATTGGAGGGTTCACGGTTGCCCTTGCCATGCAAAAGTGGAATCTTCATAAAAGAATAGCTTTAAAAATAGTTAGTTTTTTTGGGACAAAACCTTCAGGACTTCTCATGGGTTTTATGGTGGCCACATCTCTTCTTTCCATGTGGATATCGAATACCGCGACTTGTGTGATGATGGTTTCTATAGGTCTTGCCGTTATCAAAAGTTTTGAAGATATTTATGGAGATAACGGCCCCACAAAAGTCTTCTCCAGCACTCTTATGATGGGAATAGCCTATTCTGCCACGATTGGTGGTGTCGCAACGATTGTTGGGACTCCTCCTAACCTTGCCTTTGTGAGGATCTATTCTATGAATTTTCCTGAGCAATCCGAGTTCTACTTTAGTAGCTGGCTTGTTTTTGGTTTACCCATCTGTCTTTTGATGCTCTTGTCAGCTTATTGTGTGCTTTATTTCATGAGGATTAGAAAAAATCAATTACGGCCCTTGAGTGAAGAGGTTATCACAAAAGAAGTGATCAAATTAGGTCCCATGAAAAAAGAAGAAAAGTGGGTTGGTGCCATTTTCGTGTCTATGGCACTTCTGTGGGTTTTTAGAAAAAAAATTACTATAGGTGCCCTTGCAATTCCTGGTTGGTCTGAGCTTTTACCTCGTCCTGAGTTTGTCGATGATGGGACTGTGGCCATTACGATGGCGCTCCTTTTATTTATGATTCCTACTGAAAAGGGTGGGCGGATAATAGATAAAAAAGTTTTCGAAGAAATACCCTGGGGGACGATTCTTCTTTTTGGTGGAGGTTTTGCTTTGGCCAAAGGGATCCAAGCGACTGGGCTTTCTCAATTAATAGGGGAGTCCTTTCTGGGTATTAAGCATGTTTCTCCCACGTTAATTATATCCTCTTTGACTTTGGGGATGAGTTTATTGACAGAGCTTACAAGTAATATGGCCTCAACTGAAATGCTCCTTCCCATTTTGGCGGCCGTCTCAAAGTCAAGTCAGATTCCTCCTCTTTCTCTTATGATTCCTGCAACCCTTGCGGCCAGCTGTGCTTTTATGTTTCCTGCTGCAACGGCTCCTAATGCCATCATTTTTGGTTCAAAAAGGGTGGGGATCGGTGAGATGATTAAATCCGGTTTTTTAATTAATTTAGTTTGTGTTTTTATTATTACTTTGTTTTCTCTCTTTTTTATCCCTTTCTTTTTTCCCTCTTAACTAAAACAAATAAGTTTGCCTTTAGATTTGGAGAAATTTTTTTGGGGGAAGATTTTTACAGTTTTATTAAACTCTGTAACAAAGAACTAAGGCAAGCGTGACAAAAAAAAGAATATTCAATTAAGATCTTTTTTTTCCACGCTCAATTTTGATTCAAAGAAAATTTTATTATTAACGGCCCTGATTTAAATATTTTTTCCGCCCCCATTTCACCAAATGTTTAGGTCAAAAAGCTTTAAGAACGCTTAGGAAAACGGTTGTGGCCCTATAAAGAACTCTATTTCCTCCCAATGTTTCAAGAATACCAGTTTTCATTTCTAAGATCCGACCGCTCACTTTTAGTGCAAATTCTTTAGCAAAATCAATCTCTAAACCCGCTTCACCATATTGACCATTATCAAAAAGGCTTTCTTTTGTTTTTGCATCACTTGCAGTACCACTAGAAATTGTTGATGAGTTAATGCCTTTATAAGTCAATTGATAGTAGCCTCCAAGGACACCTACTTCAGCATAAGGACGGAACCATGAACTTTCAAAAAGTTTTATTTTAAACCCAAGGCCAAATTGAAAGAGGTCTGAATCAAAAGAAATGCCATTAGCTGTTACTGCCGTTTTACCTAATGGAGTGTAATCATAATTTGTACTTCCCTTACTTTTTAAATAACTGGTTGAAAAAGTAAGGTAACTTCCCAAGATGCCAAAACCTTTTTCTCCTGCAATAGAAGCAAAAACACCCCTATCCATCTTAAAATTTGTAGCGGGCGCACTGATAGTGTATTCGACATATCCAGCACCAGCATAGGCATTTAGCCCTGCAGGTTTGATACCCTGTGCCCAGGCCATCCCTTGAAAACCAACTCCAATTGTCAGGATTAAAAACAAAGTAATGTTCTTTATCATCGATATTCCCCAGTTTAGCTTTTTTGAAAATTGTATCAAATATCTATGACTCTTTTAACCTAAGAAAAATTTACGGCTTTCGAAATGACCAGAGCAATTAAATAAGTCCCTAGGTTCAATAGGTATCTTATAAGAAAGACCAATGTCTAAATGAAAGAGGCCCACAAAATTCTGAGTTCCTTTTTTTATTGTCCACTTACTTTTTTTGATTGAGCTTTTTTAGACCAGCACCTTTAAAAGGTTCAAGCCCTATATAGGCATAAGGGTTTGTGCTCCAGGATCTATTTTTATGATCTTTTAGTTTGAGGATGTCGTAATAACCATTTGCTGTACCTCCCCAACCCCAGTTTACATGGAATAAAATCTTTCCTTTTTCTTCCTTATAACCATCAACGACAAATGTGTGTCCAGACGATTCATCTTTCCTATATCCACTATAAATAATTGGTCTTCCATTTTTTAATTCATTAAGGAGCAGCTTGATCCAATCCTTATCGCTTATTTTGTATCCTGAAATATCTTTAAACACCATTTTTAAATTTTTTCGTTTTGAAAGAGAACCATCACTAGCGTAACCGAAGTGCTGCTCGAATAAACGTTCTAAAAAGTTAGGGTGAGCAGCGGCTCCTGTCTTACCACCATATTCAGCGTTTACCATGGCAGAAATTTGATAAAGAAATTTAGCCGTTTTTTGATATCCTTTTCTTTTATCACTAGGAAATTGCTTAAAGATTCCCTTATCCATTTTTCCATCACCATTTTTATCTATTGAAACATCAGGAAGTTTACTGACTAAAGAGCTAAAATCAAATCCTTTATCGACTCCCTTTATGCAAAGAACACCATTTTCATCAACATCTTTTCCTTTTAATCCCGATAGCTGATGATTTCCAAGGGTGTAACAATTTGAATATTCTTGGTATCTTTCTAGATATTTGATGTTTTGGTATCCATAGTAATTTAGGACCTGTGCAGTTGCTACTGTCGTACACCCAAGATAGGCTTGGCCTAACCATACTTCGGGGTCCCAAGACTTAGTAATTCTTGGAGTAAAAGTTTGATATAATCCCCCTTGCCCCCACTCAGTTTCCAAAAGGGGACCAACCCCATTGGCAGTCTCCTTAGGCCTAGCAGATATTTGGGAATGGGGAAGAAACATTAAAATAAGTAATACACCTAAATAAAAGTTCATTTTAGACCTCATATATAAGTCAATTTAAAATGGAATTTATCTTTTGAAATTTATCGAATTTTTTGAAATAAACCTAAGTTAATTGAGTTCTATAAATTACCCAAATAAATGATCTTTTTATTTATGTATTTTTTTACATTTATTAACCGATAAAAAAATTAGATTACGAAGAAATCTAGACGATGATAGGGGAGCTTATGTTTAATGGATTAATGGTCGTATTTTTTTCTTTATTTCTATCATTTAATTCCTTGGCAAGTTGTAAACCTTGTTATTCAGCTTGTGTCCGTTATTATCAAGACCAATCTCATTGGAAGGCCTATCGTGTAAAGCACCCAAAGTTTTGGAAACCTAATTACTTTTATCATAAGCGAATGTATAAAAAGTATGGCCGAATTGAAGCACTCTTGGTTGGTGGAAATTATAAAGGGGCCAAAAGCTCCTATAAAAAGATGATGTCCGAAACAGGTTTAACTGCTAAAGAGTTAAAGGTTAAATTGGCAGATGCTGATAAGGCCATGGTTTTTTGTCCGCCAAAAAAAGGCATTAATAAGGTTAAATGCCCAAAAAATCGTTATAGTAAAGGTGAAAAACGCTTAGTTGAGTACGACCTGCTTAGCTGGGATGATATTCGGGATGCTCTTAAAAACTAGTTATTTATTTTAAACTCAGTTCCTATTTTTTAAATAATCTGGATCTTTATCTAAAAGGATATAGATTGGTTCATTTTCATTGGCCTGGGTTCTTTTAAGTCCTCGGATGGCCTTGGGAAAAGCCAGAAAGCCACCCTC
>DKQD01000077.1:0-2676 GCA_002474345.1 Bacteriovoracaceae bacterium UBA7317 | reverse complement strand
AAGTTTCCAAGGTCACTTCTTAACCAAGCATCGGGTCCAGGAGGAAACACAGGGCCTCTTTTTGGAAAAAAGCTCCCTCTAAATTCATCAGGTTTTTTTCCTAAGATGTAATTGAGAAGTTTAAGTATGAGGTGAACACCATAATAAATTTGTTTGTAGTCGAGACTCATAGTTCCTAATTCAACGGTTACTGCAGTACAACCCCGGTTGACAAGGTAATGACTAAAAGGAACCCCTTTTCCTTTTTGGTCATATGGTTTTTGGGGAATAATCGACGCTTGCGGGTCAATTGCTCTAATAAGGTCAAACGTTTTTGAATTAAAAGTCATAGGAAAAAAAGGGTGGGCACTAGGAGTTTGAGTTTGGTGAAGATCAAGACTTATATGGCATTCTTTAAAGGCCTCCATGACAACTTTGGCCCTTTGAAAATCTTTTCCTTCTCCAATGACGTCCCCATAGCAACGATTCAGGTCCTTTTCAAAAAACCTTTTACCTAACTTGGCGGATTCCACACTACCTAATCCAATAATAACTTTACCCGGTAAATTAACGAGTCCCATATCTAATAAAGAAAGAAACTCTAGAAGAACAAAGAGGCCTCCAACTTCATTACCATGATTAAGCGCCATCAGCCCGATGACTTTATCAATTGACTTTTCTTTTGTGGGATTCAGTTCATATATGTAGGGGGCGAGTTCTTTTACAGTGAAACGTTCTTTATTTACTTTCGTAAAAAATGCTTTAAAGGTTTCAATATTATTTTTTATGAACTCAGTTGTGTAGGCAGCGCCCATTTTTAGCTTCCCTTGTCAAAAAGACCAATCTTCTCAATCGATTACACTTTAAACTACGATAGAGATCTTGTTGTAAAGGTCTTTTCAAGGGTTTTTTCTCTTTTTCCTAAGCTCATTGATATTGACCTTCAAGCTAAACCTCTTCTATAAAATTCAAATTCAGAAAACATGAATCAAAAAATTAAGTCCGAAAAGTTTGTTTGAGTTCTTTTTTTCAAAAATAATGAGGTTTTTAATGAAAAGAATCTGTTTTATTTTTAATACCGTTTAATCTCTTTCCTGAAAAACCAGAAAAAAATTCTGACGTTGAAAGGGCCTAAAACATACTATTTTTTTCGTAAAGTTTATGACCTTCAACTATTTTCTTATTAAGTAAATTTTATTACAGTAGGAGTATGCTAGCTTTTTATATATCACTTTCCGTTTTCGTCTCCTTTATATGTTCAATGTTAGAAGCAGTCATCCTGAGCGTAACCCCAAGTTATCTTTCTTCTTTAAAGGATAAGAACCCGGGCCTCTTTAAAAAGGTCTTTTATCTAAAAAATGACATTGAAAGGCCACTGGCATCGATCCTCACTTTTAATACGATTGCCCACACAATAGGAGCTGCAGGAGCAGGTGCCGAGGCACAAAAGCTTTGGGGTAATGAATATCTGGCCATTTTCTCGGCGGTCCTGACTTTTGTTATTTTATTTTTTAGCGAAATTATTCCTAAATCTATTGGGGCCAGAAGTTGGAAGTTTTTTCTACCAGTTAGTTATTTTGTTTTAAGGCCGATGATTGCTCTTTCTTTCCCTATCGTATGGGTTTCAACTTGGCTCTCAAAGTTAATCAAAGGAAAACCAGGACCTGAGATCACGAGAGATGAGATTCCTGCTCTAGCGGAGATTGGTTATCAGTCCGGAGTCCTCAATAAAAGAGAGTTTAACAGTCTTAAAACCATGCTTAAATTTTCCAAGGTAGAGCTTAGTGATATTTTAAAACCAGTTAATAAAGTAGCAGGAGTTAAAAGCTCTCTGAGTATTAAAGAAGCTTACAAAGAAATTTCACACAATTCTTTCTCTAGACTTATCGTTTTTGGGGTAGATCAGGATGACGTAAAAGGCTACGTCATGAGAAAAGACATATTGCAGTCTTACATCGACAAAGGCGAAGGAACTGTTTCCGATCTTCAAAAGAAGATCCTCATCCTTCCAGAAAATACCACTGGGCAGAAACTTTTTGAAAGGTTGCTCGCCATGAATGTTCATATTGCTGCAGTCATAAAAGAAGATGGAGCCTTTTTAGGTATTGTAACTCTCGAAGACCTAATCGAAAATTATTTAGGATATCAGATTTATGATGAGTTTGATGGCCCAGAATCTTAAGTTGTTCCTCTTCACTGCCGCCTATACTTATCATTTTGTAAGGAATTCTTGTCAATCAAAATTTATTGGTGGAGTAACATAACCTTTTTCTTAAATTAGAAGTTTTATGGAATTTAATTAATGAAAACTCGGATAAAAAAGATACTCATTATATCGATCGTGCTCTTTTTAGGGGCCCTCTTAACTATTTTTTTACTTTTTTCCTACAAAAGTTTTTCCACATATATAGCGCCTAATTTGTATTACTGTTATTCGCCTAAAGAGTGTCAAGCTTGGAAAGGGAGCGAGGGATACCGCCAGTATAAATGTCCCTCTTTTGAGATCTTAATCAAACGTTTGGATGGCCCCCCTGAAATAAAAAATTTTGTTGAGCTTAAGGAACCTCGAGGTCATGGATATATTTTTTACGAGAATAAGAAAAAGAGTTAGCAGTCAAAAGAAAGAAGAGAATTGTTAATACTTAATGGGGAAAAAGAAATCTATTTAAAAGTCGATGCAAAGGGAGAGTTCAACCC
>DKQD01000124.1 GCA_002474345.1 Bacteriovoracaceae bacterium UBA7317 | reverse complement strand
GAAGGACCTCTTTGCCGTGAACCTGTTGGATTTGCTTATAAAAGCCTGTAGGTTTTGAGGAATAAGTTTTAAAGGTGAATAAATGATCGCCAATGATGAAATCTTTCTCTGTAACGAGTGCTGTCACCGATTTAACTCCGTTTTTAGAACTTTTTGGAAGGTTTCTGGAGCTTCAACAGTAAAAGAGAGGTCTTTTTTTGTTATGGGATGTCTTAGACCGAGAGTCTTTGCGTGCAAAAGAGGGTGAGGATACTGTTTGAGAAAAGAAAATGCATTTCCAAGCCTTAGTAAGTGCTGGGCAGGATTTCCATAAAGAGGATCACAGAGAATGGATGCGTTTATTAAAGTGCTTAAATGGACTCTAATTTGATGAGTCCTTCCAGTCTCGAGCTTGAGTTCCAAATGAGAGAACTTTTCAAAATAATTTAGGACCTTGTAATAAGTGATGGCGTCTTTTCCATGGGCAATATTGCAAGCCATCTTTTGTCTATGTTTTGGGTGCCTTCCTATCGGGCTTTCCAAAGTACCTTTGGGAGGTATCTTTACTCCTATAACGAGAGCTTCGTAAATTCTCTCTATATCGTGCTTAGAAAAAATTTCGATAAGTCCTTCGAGGGTTTTTTGATTTTTAGCAATAACCATGACTCCACTTGTGCCTTTATCAAGCCTATGAACAATCCCAGGTCTCTCTGCATTTCCAATTCGTCCTAAGTTTGGGCAGTGATGGAGGATGGCGTTCACAAGGGTTCCCGTATAGTTACCTGGCGCTGGATGAGTGACTATTCCAGGTGCTTTGTTTATGAAAACAAGGTGTTCGTCCTCATAAAGAATTTGAAGTGGAATGTCTTCAGGTTTGGCTTTAATAGGTATGGGTGGAGGAACTTCAACTGATAGGACTGTGTTTTCTGGAGGCATTTTTTTTAATTCTAATTTGGGTATTTTTTTTTCCTGACTTGGCTCAACTGTAATATTGTTCATTAAGAAAAGACTTTTTAAAAAAGTTCTGCTGTATTGGGGGATTTTTTTTGAAAGGAAATGGTCGAGGCGTTTAAAAGCCCTAGTATCTTGCTCTGAAACTATAACTCTTATTACACTTTCTTCAATTTCAGATTCGTTTTCCTCTGATTCAGTTGAAGCAGGGGGCTTTTCTTTTTGGCTCATGAGGAAGTAGTCGTTTTTGTGCAGCGTTTAAATTTTGCCTTCTTTCTGCAGCTTTTTTATACGATAAAGATAGGAGGTGGCAACTAAATCAGGGTTTAGTTTTAAACATTTTGCATATTGATAAACAAAGCCTCTAACATAGACTAATGCTGGAAGGTTTTTTAAATCTTCTTTTTCTAGACAACCAATGTATGTTTTGGAGACTTTTGTCATATCTGACATTCTACTAATATCTACTTGTCTATACTCTCTAATTTTTTTAAGGAATGCTCCGCTAAACTCTGTCGTTTTTTCTATTTCTTGTTCAAATTGAGGGTTTTTTTCATAGCTCAGAGAAAACTTCTTACAAGACACAATTTTTGCAATTTGGCTCGAAGAAGTAGGTTTATGGCTTTGGCGGAATTCTTCATCTTCTTCCCAAGCAGAACTCTTTCTTTCTTCTTTTTTAGACAGTAGGAAGCTTTTGAGCCCTTTCGCTTTATCGTACTCTGCCCTCTTTTCCGGATCACTAATAATTAAGTAAGCTTCATCTATAGATTTAATCATTTCGACACATTGGTCTTTGGTCATAATTGAATAGAGGGCAAGACTATCTTGAGAGTATGCGTTTTTTGCTTTTATATAACCGTTGTAAACCTCATCCTGATTTGCTTGAGGTGAGATTTCCAAAATTTCGTAATAGTTTTTTTCACCCTTTTCCACTTTTCTTACCTCTTTGACTAAAATCTCTTTTTAAATTTTTAATAACTTATGAACAATTCTATCGAAGTTTGTTACCAACGCAGAGTTTGGGAACTCCATTAGAAGGGGTTTTCTCTTTTTAACGCTTTGCCATACTGTGGAGTCGTATTCTAGATAACCAATGTAATCTAGGTCTATTCCAAAATACTTTTTGCATATTATCTTCATTGAAAAGCCGATATCAATATCAGCTTGTGTTCTAACCTGATTTATAATGAGTTTTGGCGAGAACTTATTGAGTTCTGCTTGAAGAAGCTCTGCTTTTTCAGGGTTTACTTCCTTCATTTTTTCAAAGAGTTCTGAAGGACTGAAATTGTATGAAAGCTTTGAATTAAGATGCTTATCAATTATAGGCCCAATATCAAGGAGGTCTTCAATCATCTTCATTTTTCTGTGATAGAAGGATTTAATAAATCGATAAGTATTTTCAATTGATGTTGGTTCCGGAAGGGCCGTAAGAATTCCCATATCCGAGTTTATAAAAAAATCTAGTGTGTTGAATGAAGTGCCAGCACCGAGGTCCATGAGGACATAATCTGAATCAATATCTCTTAACTTAGATATAAGACGTGTCTTTTGCATATGCCTAAGGTTTGCAATTCCTAGATCGTCTTGTGCGCCGCTTATTAGAGAAAGGTTTTCTATAGGGGTGTCATTTAAAAGGTCAGAGAAGTTTCTCACCTTTTTCGATAGGTAATCAGATAAGGTTTTTTCAGGAATTGGAACCCCTAGGCATGTGTGGAGGTTTGCACCGCCTAGGTCTAAGTCAACCGAGGAGACCTTATAACCCATAAGAGCAAGGCAAATTGAAACATTCGCGGTGACAAGGCTTTTACCAACTCCACCTTTACCACCTGCAATGGCCCAAATTTGCTGATCTCTTTTCTTATTTAATCCAAGCTTATAGTTTGACTTTGGATCGTAAGGAGAGTTTTTTGAATTTTCTAAAAAAGAAGACAATTCCTAGTCCTTGGAAGTTTCCTATTTGACCGAGCCTTTATAGGGTGAGTCTTTTCCTTTATTTAATGATATTATAAGAACAAAAGAAAAAAAAGTAACGCTTTGAAGGCAAAATAAGTCAAACTATTTTTTAAATTTAGTTGACGAGAAAAGACGTTTATTAAAATCTGAAACAGGGGTGAATACTTTGGAAAGAGTTAATTCTGAGGTTTCTTTTGATTCTTATTTAAAAAAAAGATCAGATATCCATCTTATGAGAAAGCTTTGGCACATGTTTACGGGCTCCTTAGGTGTTTTTTGTTTTTACTTTTTTGATTTAGACAAAAACAGTATGACTTTCTCTTTGGCTAAATTGACTGTTGTGGCCTTTTTAGTCGACTATATGAGATTAAAATTTTCTGGAATGAATTCATCGGTTATGTACCTGATGAAGCCTTTTATGAGAGACTCTGAGGCAAAGTCTTTGAGTGGTTTACCTTTTTATGCGTTAGGAGTTACTCTTTCTCTTTTCCTTTTTGAAGAAAAAGTGGCGATCCTATCCATTTTGTTTCTCGTTTTTTCCGACCCTATAGCATCCTTTTTTGGAGTACTTTTTGGAAAACAAAAGATTTTACCAAATAAAACCTTTGAAGGTTGCGTTGCGGCTTATGTTACATGTTATTTTCTAACGCTTTTGTATGGACTGTCTTTAGGTGTGAATGGTTTTAACTTATTTATTTTTTCACTTCTGGCTGGTGCTGTTGGAATGCTTTCTGAAGCTTTTTCTATGGGGTTGGATGACAATTTAACAATCCCTGTTGTTGCGGGCTCAGGCCTTTCTCTATTAAATTTATTTATACCTATTTTCTAGTTAAAAATTTATTATAGAATTGAGAAATTTCGGTTTTTGATTTTTGATTGAGCTAGTATAAGAAGTATAGGTTTAAGTAAGCTAGTACCGTTACTTGAAATGGGGAAAATAGAAATAATGGAAAATAAAGTGGAAAATGAGAGAAATGAGGAAACAAAAGAAGGTTTTCTAAATTTAATAATTAATATAATCATTCCTGTTGTTATTCTAACCAAGTTTAGCTCCCCGGAAAAACTGGGACCTCTTTATGGACTTTTAACAGCTATTTCTTTCCCCGTTTTTTATAGTATTTATGATTTTATTTCAAAAAAGAAATTGAACTTCTTTTCTGTTTTGGGCTTTGTAAGTGTTTTACTGACTGGAGGCTTTGCTCTTTTTGAATTAGATGGATTTTGGTTTGCTGTTAAAGAAGCTGCTATCCCTTTAGTTTTTGCGATATTTATTTTTGTTTCTCTCAAAACAAAATACTCACCACTAAAATTAATGGTTTTTAACGATAAGATATTTAATGTCCCAAAGATTGAGGAATCTTTGGAAGAAAGAAAAAATAAAGATGGTTTTGAAAAGATTATTAAAAACTCGACTATCATTTTAGGATTTTCATTTGTCTTGAGTGCAGTTTTGAATTTTGGACTTGCTATTTACATTTTAAAGAGTCCTCCAGGAACGGAGGCGTTTAATCAAGAGCTTGGGAAAATGACTGCCTTAAGCTTCCCTGTTATTATGCTACCTTGTTTAGTTGTGACTGGTGGTGCTATCTGGTATTTGAATAAAGGAATTAGAAATCTGACAGGACTTTCGAGTGAAGATATTTTTATGATTAAGTAAACCTATTCCTAATGTACCATTTTTGCTGTCTCTTCAATTGACTCATAATTTTTAAGAACATCTGCTGCGTGGGTATTTTCTGAGAAAGGGTTTTCCCCTTGGAGGAGGAGGTTTAAAGTTTTGATTCTGTCATAAAGAGAGTTTGTTTCCAGTAGTAACTGCCGTATCTCAGGATCTTGAATGAGAAACATTGAAATATAATCTACGATATGATGAACTGATTTGAGGTTTTTAAAAAAGTTTTCTCTTTCCTTTTGATCACTGACTGCAACAATAAGCCAGCTGTTCAGTATCTTCTTCAAACGGTCGACCTCCTCAATTTTTAATGAAAAGGTTTCCGTATTATCCGTAAATATTTCTGCTTCATACACAGGATAAGGTGCGGTCTTCACGGGTTTTAATAACCTGACTTTACTCATTCCAACAACAAGGACTTTTAAAAAGTTTCTTTTTTCTTCAAGAATAATGGGGATTCCAACTCCACAGGTTTTTTGCACTGGCGACACGGATTCAGTTTGTGAGTTGTAAGTTAAAGAAAGCGCAACAGGAGAGTTGGCTTCAACACAGTCTTTTATCATCTGTATTCCCACAGGGTTTACAAGCTGCAGGGGAACGGCAGTGTGTGGGAAAAAGACAACATTAAAAATGGGTAGTACTGGAACCTTCAGCGTTTTCATTATTCAATTCTACACTAATTCCATGCGGTATTTTTTAGGAATTTCCTAATCTTTTTATTTTAAAAACTTTACGATCAAAAAAAAAATTAAAATACAGAAATACAATAAAACCTATTTAATCTGAGAGATAAAGATACGACCTCTTAAGTAACTTTTGTTGAGGCATGACAGAGGAAAGAAAAAACTAACCAAACGATCGTTTAAAATCGTTGATACTGTAATGTGGCCAGATAATTCGAAACCTTCTGAGTCTATTGTCTTTAAGAAAAGAGTGTAGGTATAAAAGTCGG
>DKQD01000006.1 GCA_002474345.1 Bacteriovoracaceae bacterium UBA7317 | reverse complement strand
GATAAGTTCACAAATTTTTTCGGAGTAATCTCTTTTATCATCTTGCTCTTGTTTAAATACATTAATTATGGGCATCTGCGAAAAATCGATAAGAAAATAGAGAGCGGAGTTAGACTGATACCAAGCATGAGAAAGGTTACCCTCTCTAAAGTAATGCCTCAAAATCTCGGCATTTGTTCTTAAGTGGGCCTTAATAGGCTTTAAAAAAGAGTCAAAAAGGGAAAAGTCAAAATTTAGAAGACTTCTCTGAATCAAGCTGCTTGCGCATGAAGTTGTGACCATCTGAAGTTTCGAAAACCCTTGGAGACCCTCCCTGGGTCCAAAGCAATAACCTAAGCGAAGTCCTGATACAGCAAGACTTTTTGATATACCATCGACAATAAAAGTCCTCTCAAGCAGCTCTGGATAGTACTGATAAAAATAGGCTGGCTTCGGATCATAATAATAAACATTAAAGTAAATTTCATCGCTTAAGAGAAAAACATGATCATGATTTTTCATAAGCTCACCGAAGCCCTTCATCCAAAAAGATGAGTACGTTGCTCCGACAGGGTTATTAGGGCTATTTATAACAATTGCTTTGGTTTTTTCGCTTATCAGTTCCTCTACATCATCAAGGGAAGGCTCAAAATTATCATAAATATTTGACCTCACGAACTTGCAGACACCACCATACAATTTAATCATATCAGGGTAACTGGAAGAGTAGGGTGCAAAAATGATAACTTCATCACCCTCTTCAATTAGACCCCCAAAAACGTTATGAAGGGATTGTTGACTCCCATTACTAACTAAACAATCATATGCCTGTTTATTACCGCCTAAGTCTAAACCTCTGGACCTTAAAAAATAATTCGCAAGCTTTTTCCTGAGCTCCGGTAAGCCTAGAGGTGAAGCATATTGAAAGCTCTTAAGAAAATTGAGTTCACCTCTAATTTGGTCAACAAAAGCCGGCAGTGGTTTGAAAGGAAATTCACTTGCAGTCAAATCATAAATCTTTTCACCATGTTGAATAGCGTCTGAAATCTTTTGGTTAAGCTCCAAAGACGCATTTTCTTTGATCGATTTAACTTTTAAGCTTAATTTCACCATTCACCCCAGGTTTTACCATTTATTTTTTTTTACCATTTAGAAAGGAGAGGACCTCTTTTGGTACAAATTTTGAAATATCCCCGCCATGCCCAAAGACCTCTCTAACTAAACTGGAGCTAATAAAAAAATGCTCCTCACCAGTCATAAAAAAAACTGATTCAACTTTAGAGGCAAGGGTATTATTCATTGAGGCCATCTGAAACTCTCCCTCAAAATCGCCTGTTGGCCTTAACCCTCTCACCATATGGGTCACTTCATGCTTTGTCGCAAAATCAACTGTTAGGCCATCCCAACTATGGACAAAAATATTATCATAACCTTTAAAGATTGCCTTAAGAACAGCAACCCGGTCATCATCTGAAAAAAGGGGGTTTTTAGTGGGAGAAATGGCCACAACAATATGAAGCTCATCAAAAACTTTCAATGACCTTTTGACAATATCTAGATGACCGTTTGTAAAAGGGTCGAAAGATCCAGCGTATAAGGCCTTTTTGATTGAAGCTTTGTTTTTCATAACAATTTTCCTTAAATTAAATTTGCGCTTATTGTTTAACATTTTTCTCAGATAGAGAAATCATTTTTTATACTTGGCCAAAAGAAGATAACTTTCCCCTTGATTGAACTCCTTTTCCAACAAAAGGGGGCTGGTTTCCCAAAAACTTCTTTTCACACCCTTTTTATTATCGGCTTCAATCCATAGATCACCGTTGTACCAAAAATCATTCAACATTTTTTTATTGATAACTTCTTCATACAAATTTGTCTTGTTATAGGGTGGGTCAAAAAAGAAGATAAAAGAAAAGTCCCCTTTTTTTTCCTCATATAACTTTTGGAAAGGCTTCACCCACTTTCCAACATCGCATAAATGAGTTTTTAAAAGCCTGTCTGTTGCTTCTTCGGGGTATTTATCTTGGAGCCGCTTAACATTTTCCTCTAAATTTCTATAAACTTTTGGGCTCTTTTCTAAAAGGTGAACCTCACTTGCTCCTCTCGACCAAGCCTCTATTCCCATTGCTCCGCTGCCTGCACATCCATCAATGAAAATCGTTCCTTCTAAATTTTGAACTGAGTCGAAAACTCTCCTTTTTAACATCACCGATGTAGGACGTACTTGATCACCTTGGGGTACCTTCAAAATAAAACCTTTGGCCCAACCACCCAAAACCTTTACTGACATTGTTTACCTTTTGCTTTGAAAAAAACATGTGGAGAATTTGAGGCTAGCCTACTTTCTTTTTTTGATTTGAACCAGGATTATCTACAGGAATTGTAAGCCTTGCGCCACCAGGCATTTCAAGAATAAAACCAAGACCTTCTTTTATGATCACTTTATAATCGTCCATCGAACAGATAAGACCTTCCTGACCACTCACATTCAGATGTGCTATTTTTGAACCTACATTAAAATCCATATTAAAATTCATCGTTCCTGCTGCGGAAAAGCTCATCTCAGATGAACCGAGGTCTCTTGCAAGAGAACTAGGAGCAGGCCTAGAAGATGGTGCCGGTTGAGATACCTTTGGAGCGCCTCCGCTACCAGAGTCCATACTAAGTGGTTCTATGGGTGCTGGTCCCTTAAGGGCCAATGAGCTTGAATCTCCGCCACTATCCATTGCTAAAGGTGAAACAGGATCTGGCTGACTTAAAGCTAATCCATCCGAGGATGGTGCATCCATCGCTAGCGGCTGCACAGGCTTAGGCTTTTGTACTTCCAGAGACTCATTAACCTTTGCAGCATTTATATCATCTTCAATTGAACGCTGAAGGTCCGTCATTTTTTTCTTATTGGAATCAATCTCTAAGGTTTCACCTTCCCAGTCTGCATTTTCTCTATACTTCCTTTCAAGGTCCTCAATCTCATCCATTATGGTTTCAAGCTCCTGATCGTCATAATCAGCAGCGTTTACAGCATCGCTTCCTTCCCATAAAGGTTTTCTATCAAAGTTATTAGAACTAGCTTCAGCCTCATTCCCTGGAGCCGCAGCATCAGGAGAAGCTGCCGATTGTGTCAATGGCTCTGGAATCGGCTCTGGCTCTGGTTCTGGAATCGGCTCTGGCTCTGGAATCGGCTCTGGCTCTGGTTCTGGAATCGGCTCTAGCTCTGCAGTTTGTATTGGTGCTGAACTAAAACCCAACTCTTCCTCGATTTCTAACTGAAGGGAGGATTTTGCCCACGGGCCTTCAGGATCTGCAGGAGCACTAGAAGTTGCTGCAGGCTGTTCTTCTTCGGCATGCTCTTCATGAAACTCATGAACATCATCTTCAATGCTTAATTCCTCATGAGCAGCAGCATCAAAAGCATCCTCTTCCAAGGACTCAGCTGTTATATCGTCTACAGAAGGCTTCTCCAGGCCATCAAAACTGGCTTCTTGACTCGCCTCTGGTTCAACCTCTTTTTCTTCTTCATCACTATCGGCTTCTTCCTCTAAAGCATCGGCCAACATTCCTTCACCACTACCGCCAAGGGAGTCGTTAAACTCATCTAGGAGTTCCTTATCTCCCTCAGGCTCTTCACCTGCAACTTTAGAAACGAAGTCATCAGCACCGAGAGCATCACTAAGCTCTTGCTCGGCAGCATTCGATTCAAGGTCTCCAGCAACTGGAACAGGAGTTCCACCCTGCATTACAACTAATTCAGCTTCAATGCTTAGTTGCAAACTGGATTTTTTGTCCATCGATATTGGCATAATCACCTTAACTCAGTTAATCCAATAATAACTTCTAGTTTGCGTATCGTTGGATAAATGAAAATCTTTAATCTTTATTTCCTAAGAAAATAGAATACTATTGAAGTCAGGAATTACATAAAGCAAAACATTTTTCAAAAGAATTTTTATGACTTTTAGACTGTTTTCATTGTATAAATTTCTACCACTCGATTGGCAAAGTGAAACTACAAAAATAATCAACTAGTGATCTCGTTGGGGAAATGCTTTGAGCAAAAAGTCGACACTTTTAAATTCTTGGCTAGAGCTCGAATCGACTCCTCACGGATCAGTTGAATCTAAAGACCAACAATTCAAATCAAGTTCTGGAATAAAAAAAAACCTTTTTGATCAGTATTTAACTCCTGGGTGGACAGGGGATAGCCTAAATTCGAAACAAACTTTGGCAATCAAAAGATTTTTGGACGAACTTAAGGAAGAGTCGAAGTCACAATTCCTATCGCTTCAG
>DKQD01000064.1:2561-3227 GCA_002474345.1 Bacteriovoracaceae bacterium UBA7317 | reverse complement strand
GAAGCTCCTGGTGAAGAAGCTCCTTCCAAAGAAAGCCCGGGAGAAGAAGGTGGCTCCAATAAAGGTGGGAATGATGAAGGATTAAAAGGAGGACCTGAAAGTACACAAGGACGCCCTCTAGAAAATAAGCCAGTTAATGCACCAGAGATGAGCGGGATGGAAAGAGGCCCTGGTCCTGGTGAAGCCCCTGGAATGGGTGGAATGGATATCGAACCAGGCCCTGGTCTAGGTACTGGTCCTGACACTGGAGGAATGGGTGGAATGGATATGGGTGGCCCCAAATTTAGAGACCTTTCTTCCGTTGGAGGCTTATCTCAAGACAGCCTTGGCTACTCAATGGGAAGCTTAAGTATGGACTCTCTCGACAACGTCCAAACAATACCTGAAGAACCTCCTTTAGGTGTTAAGGAAGGGGGGCCTCCTGGTGAAAAACCAATGGGTCCAGGAAGTGATTCAGACCCAGGAAAACCTGGTCAAGGTGATAGAAAACCCAGCAGTGAAGGTCCTAGACGTGAAGGACCTGTTAGTGAAGGACCTGTTAGTGAAGGTCCCAGTGGTGAAGGTCCCAGTGACGAGGGTCCCAGCCGCAAAGGTCCAGAAATGGATGATATGGGTGGAAAGCCTAAGATGGGTATGGATAACATGGGCGGCGGACCTATGATGGAT
>DKQD01000064.1:0-2205 GCA_002474345.1 Bacteriovoracaceae bacterium UBA7317 | reverse complement strand
TGATGGATATGGGAGAAATGGGCGACGGACCTATGTTTGATATGGGAGATATGGATAAAGGTCCCATGATGGGCATGGATGATGATATGTTTGGACCACCAATGAGCGATGATGATTTTCTTGATCAAATGAGGGAGATTGCAGACAATATAAACGATCAAAATAGAGATCAATTTAAGAACCAACAAAGAAATGAACAGGATATCCTAGATAGGCTTAATAGGATTAAATTCATTTTTACTGTTGAGGATTAGTTTTCTGGGTATAATAGCTTTACAAGATTAATTATCTTCTAAAATCAAAAGATTAATCGATGAAGCTAAAAATCATATTTGTCCTGCTTTTTTATTTTTTACTAAATCAATCAAGCTCTTTTGCTAAAGAAGAAATTTTCACTCCTGCTCTAACAGCTCTTAAGAACAGCAAATTTAAGCAAGCCTTTTTTCTTTTAAGAAAATTAAATATTAAAGAAGAAGATCTATTCCTAAAAAAAACATATCTTGAAGCACTTTGCCTAAACAAACTAAAAAGGTACGATCTTTCAATAAAGCGTTTCAAATTTATAAAAAGTAAAAACTTCACCCCCAAAGAGTTCTTTTTTGAATTTGGTCAGGCAAATTTTGCTGCCAATAATTTGGATGAAGCAAGAAAATCTTTTTCAACTTCCGCGCGCCAAAACTTCCAAAGGGCTTCATCCTTGTACTACGCTGCCTATATTTCCCAGCTCTTGGAAGACTATCCTACTGCTGAAAAAAACTACAATCTACTTTTAAAAGACAATACGACCAAAAGAAGCATGAGACAAGTTGCTATTTTCCAGTTAACTCAAGTCCTTCTTTCGAAATTAGAGAAGGTAAAAAATAAAAAAGTTGCTCTTACCTACATAAAAAAGAGGATTATTCCACAACTCAATATGGCCTATAAAGTTAACCCAAGGGCTCCAGTGGCCAAAGATATTTTAAAAAGAAAAAAAGAGCTTGAAATAAAATATGGACTTAACCCTCTTTATTTAATTAATGGTAAAAAGCTTCCCCCAAAAGCCCATTCACTAAGCCTTTCCCAAAGCTTTAAGTATGACTCTAACGTAACAACATCGACAGAATCTCTTGCAACACTCCAAACAATGAAAGACTCAAGCGTTTTTGCGACTTCAGTTAGTGCAAAATATACAAAACCATTCAAACGCATGTTTACAGTGAGCCCCGGAATAAGTGTCTCTCTTACCCACCATGGGAATAGGATTGCAAGTGATGTCTATAAAAGTGATAGCCTTAGTGTAACTACAACACTTGCAAATACTTATGAGCATAAATTATTTGGCAATCAAGCATCCCTTCTTTTTGATTTAGAACACTCTTATTCTGGAGCTGATCGAAATGGCACGGGAAATATGTCTAAAATTGCAACCTCTTCAAATGGATATACTCTTTCACTAGGAGAAAAGTTTAAATACTTCAAATTTGGAGACACGACAGTTAAAGGCAAATTTAAAATTTCAAGAAGTTATGACGACTCTCAGCATAATAAAGTTTATACATTCTCTCTTAACCAGACTGCTATACTTCCTATAAAACATATGCTGATTTTTACACATCAAACTGACCTCACAAGATTTGATACCACGCCAGCAAGTAATACGAATACTTTTTTAGTCAGGCTTGATTACGTAATCCCTGAAGTTATAAAAAGCTATACACTAAGTTTCGGTCTTTCCGGAACCTTTGCGCCCACTATAACTGAATCCACGACTCCCGAAAGGGGAATGGAAATAACATGGAACCCTTCCGTTAAAATTACAAAAAAAACATCAAAGTCTTTAAGTACAACAATTAGCTATAACTACACAAAAAAAACATCTGGAAATACTGCTGCCTATGCTTACACAAAGCAGGTTACCTCCATTGATTTAGCCTATAGCTTCTAATTTTTTTAATAAAAAGACACAATACTTTTTTCTTCAATTAAAAAGTAGCGAGGATAGGAAACTAAAAAAAACCTGTCTTTAAACAACCCTGGATCAACTTTAACTCCTTTAACGATGCACATCTTTCTATTTCTAATTAAAGAAACATGGTTTAAAGGAATTTTATACTTTCGACAAAAATCTATTGTTGCTATTAAGTTGACTGTTTTTCTTTTTTTTAAATTCCAATTTCTATAAGTTCTCAATAGAAAATAACTGATAAAAACAATCGAAATCAATCT
>DKQD01000147.1:8014-11069 GCA_002474345.1 Bacteriovoracaceae bacterium UBA7317 | reverse complement strand
AGGAAAAAATCGCATTTAAAGCTGGTCAAAAATTTTGAAGATGATGATAATGAGGGTGGCCCCAAGTATTGGCAATAAGAGATTTTGTCGCTTTTTGCTTTTGCGTTACTTGTCATTAGTTGGAAAGAGTGCTAAGAATTTTTCCTAAAATCGAAAAAAGGAATCCCTAGAATGAGAATCGCTCAAGCTTTGAAAGAAAAATTAATGGACGTTCGTTTAAGAGATAAACTTATTGCAGAGGGTAAAGTAACTCAGGAAGATGTAGAAAAGTACCTTCACGAACTTGAAGATCAGACAACAAAACTTCTTTACACAGATCAGGTTGAAACTCAAAGTGGAGTTGAGGCAGGAGCTCGAGACCCACAGGGCTTAAATCAGTAAAAAACTTGGAATGAGGGCCTTTTGACCATGAATAAGGCCCTTTCGACCCTTGCCCTTCTATTGGACCACAAACTTTGTGAAATAGAGTTCTTGAATAATTTTACTTCCCATTTCTTTGTTGAGGCGGTTTTTAATACGGCTTTCTAAAAGAAGTTTTCCTGTTAGGCTGTTAAGCTCTTCAGGAGACATTTCTCCGGCTATATCCAAAAAAGTATCCCTGACGATATGTTTGTTTTTTTCTATTTCAGCGACTTGATCGTCCTTAAAAGGGACAATTTCAGTAGTGATTTCCAAAAACCTCAGCTTTTTGCTCCTAGAAGGCAGGTTGACGATAACTCTTTTCATTTTATAGCTGTTTATTGGTTTAAAGGTTTGACCACTAGCTAGTAGTTTTGCTTTTTCGGCTTCGCTATTGGGAAGAGGTCGCTTGAAAATTATGGTTTTATAGACAATAACCCCAAGGGCAGCGAGTGTTGCTAATAAACTTACCCCAAGGATGATTAAATCGATCATTTTTTTACCTGTCATGAGAAACTCCTTTTCTCCTTCGACCTTTACCTATTGTAGGGTTTATTTTGTTTTGACTCAAATGAAGAAATGGCCAGATTTAATGTTTTAGGGAAGTGTATTTCCTTAAACACCTCCTAGGTAAAGTTTTTATATTGCCTTGCGAAATGAAAGAAAATGTGAGACTTAAAGCTTTGTAAAGGAATTCCCTTTTATATAGGGTGATCAGCTTAAAGGAGACCCCTGATGAATATTTTAAAGTCCACTTTGATAACCGTTACCTTAATGGCTTTTTTTGGACTTTGTCCCGAGTCTGCCTTCTCTGTAAATAAGATTATTTATGGTGAAGATAACAGGTTTGACCTAATTGATTCTCCTCTACCACTTTTTAACGACTTGGCTAGATCAACGGCTGCCATGGTGAAAAAAGAGCGTTTGAGTTCCTCTGAATATGATGTTGTTTCTCCAGTGATGAGAATGACTAAAAATATAAAACCTCTAAAGAAAGCATTAAACCTTTGCAATGATGAGAAGTTTTCTGATCAACCTCATTTGTCTCATTGTTCAGGTTTTCTTGTTGGAAAAGACATTTTGGTTACGGCCGGGCACTGCGTTTCAAACAGAATGGCCAATGCCTGTGAAGACTTCTATTGGGTTTTTGATTACAAATTAAATGATGTTAATGACCCTTTTGATATTCATTTTCCTGAAGAAAATGTTTACCGTTGTAAGGAAGTTTTGTCTTCGAAGTTTGAGCCTTGGAATCCTGGAAAAACGGATTATGCCATCGTTAAGCTTGATAGACCTGTTTTAGGGAGAGAACCTCTTAAATTAAGAGAGTCTGGAGAAGTCCAAATTGGAGAACCACTTGTTTTAATAGGTCACCCCTGGGGGCTTCCAACTAAAGTTTCTCATAACGCAGAAGTTTTAAAAAATGATGGTTTGACTTGGTTTATGGCCAATCTTGATAGCTTTGAGGGTAACTCAGGATCAGCTGTTTTTAATGAATTAACAGGTGAAGTCGAAGGAATTTTAGTACGAGGGAAGCCAGACTCTGTTGGTCAATATTTACCTGAAGTTGGCTTTTGTAAAACCCTTAACTATTGCCATGAAGACGGAACGAATTGCAAAACCCACGATAGAATCGATGGAGAGCATGTCACTAAGGTGAGTGTCTTCAGGGACGATCTGAAAAAGTATCTCGGTCTATAACCTCTTGATTGCTTTAGATCAGCATTAATTTTTAGTTTTAAATTTGATTTTGAAAGAATAAAAAAAGGAAGGCTTGACCTTCCTTTTTTATTAGATTGTTCAAAGTTGAACTTTTTTAAATCTTTAAAGTTGTGTATTGAAGGTCTAAATCATCGGCAATCTGTTTGTAGACAAGATCACCTTTATATATATTGAGCCCAAGCTTGAGGGCATCATCTTTTTTACAGGCTTCTTCCACTCCAAGCTTTGCAATCATTTGTGCATACCTAAGTGTTACGTTTGTAAGAGCATAGGTAGACGTTTGAGCCACTGCACCTGGCATATTGGCCACGCAATAATGGGTAACTCCATCGACAACAAAAGTTGGTTCTTGGTGAGTTGTGGGTTTGCAGGTTTCGATACAGCCACCCTGATCGACAGCTATGTCAATGACAACTGATCCCTTACTCATTTGTGAAATCATTTCTCTTGAAACAAGCTTAGGTGCCTTTGCTCCTGGTATCAGGACAGCTCCAATAACAAGGTCACTCTCTCTAACACTCTTTTCTATATTATCGATATTTGAAAAAAGAGTCGTTATTTTAGTGCTAAAAAGGTCGTCCAACTCGGCCATTCTTTTAACGGACAAATCAATCGCTGTTACATCTGCTCCCATTCCCATTGCCATTTTAATGGAGTTTGTGCCGGCCACGCCACAACCAATAACTGTGACTTTGGCCCTACGGACACCTGGAACACCGCCAAGAAGAACTCCCTTGCCTCCTCTATCAAGTTGGAGGTATTGAGCGCCAATTTGGGTTGCCATACGTCCTGCAACTTCACTCATAGGAAGAAGAAGCGGAAGAGATCCGTCTTTGGCCTGTATAGTTTCATAAGCAATAGAGGTTGCACCTGATTGCATGAGGGTTTCTGTAAGTTTTTTATCAGCTGCTAAATGAAGGTAAGTGTAAAGAAT
>DKQD01000147.1:4893-7613 GCA_002474345.1 Bacteriovoracaceae bacterium UBA7317 | reverse complement strand
TCAGCAGCTTCGTAGACTGCTTCAAGGCTGTCCAACATGGTTGCCCCAGCTTCAATATAGAGGCCATCAGGAAGCCCAATGCCCACTCCTGCAGACTTTTCGACAAAGACTTGATGTCCATCTAAAACAAGCTGACGGACCCCAGAAGGAACTAAGCCTACCCGATTCTCATTATTTTTTATTTCCTTAGGAATTCCTACTTTCATTTTAATTTCTCCTGCTCCAATGGAATGGCCTTCTCTATGAGATTTGCCAGAAACACATTAAGAGGGTGAATATAGACTATTTTATTTCACTCTTTAAAGAAAAAAATGAGGGAAGAGTCAAATAGAAGAAAGGTTCTCTTTCATTTATTGCGGTATGTCAGCACTTGATTGTCAAAGGCCGGACTTACAGTTCCCCCTAAAGATTTTTTCGCTTCAGTCTCAAGTTCTAAATGATCTAAATCGTGGCCCATATGAATAAGTTTTGCTCTCTCTGGGTTTATTTTCTTTATAAAATCAAAGGAGCTATCTGTATTTAGGTGAGTTCTATGAGGAGCGCGGCAAACACAATCAATAATGAGAAGCTCTAAATTTATTGATCTTAAATGATCGATAACAACTTCGGGTACATCGTGACAGTCAATAAGGTAGGCAAATCTTCCTTGGCGAAACCCAATTGTTTCTCCTAGTCCATGAGGAAGAAGAAAAAAGTCAAAAGCTATTCCATGTAAGGTGGTTTTATTAATCTTTTTGGAGAAGTTTATTTCTTTGATTAAGAGCCTTGGAATTCCTCCACCAAGCTGAGGTTTATTTGCCTGGTCTCCAAAAATATATGGGAATCGGTTTTCAATTTCCTCTGAAAATTTTTTTGAGGTGTAAATGGGTATCGTTTTAGGAGGTGGTCCAAAGCAAAGAGGTCTAAGGTCGTCTATGCCATGAAGGTGATCAGCATGAGTGTGAGTTATAATACATGCATCAATTTTTTTAATTTTGTGGTTAAGAAGTCCTTGTCTGAGGTCAGGAGTTGTATCGATGAGAAAAGATAACTCCTGTTTGTTGTCTAAGGTAGGTATTTTCAAAATGATACTGGTCCTAAGCCTTTTATTTTTGGGATTATTGGATTGGCATACTTGGCATTCGCAGCCTGGAATAGGAATGCCTGTACTTGTGCCAGATCCTAAAATGAGAACTTTGTTTGTCATAGCTTCTTTCACTTTACACAGTGCTTGTTTTAAGTCACCTTATTTAAAAGTTTTAGTTTGAGAAAAACTATTGGTTTAGGGGTTACTAATGATTTTAGAAAAAATAAGTAATGAGTTGTCTTTTTTTATAAAATTTTTCAGAGTTTTTAAAAAGGGCCCCCTTTTAATAGGACTTTTCTTTTTCATATCTTGCTCAACTATTACGCCATCAAAAAAATCCAACCTTTCTTTAAATCTTAAGGTTCACAAAGAAATTTTGCCAAATGGCCTTAGAGTCCTGATCATGGAAAACCGCCGACTACCTATCTTTTCATACTACACTTATTTTGATGTCGGTGGAAGACATGAGAGGAAAGGAATTACAGGAGCGAGCCACTTTTTGGAACATCTCATGTTTAAGGGCGCCAAAAAATATGGAGCAGGTAAGTTTGACTCTTTGATTGAAGGTAATGGCGGTTTTAGTAATGCCTACACCTCTTTTGATAATACTGTGTACCATGAAAATATGCCTTCAAAGTCCTTGCCAATAATTATCGATATGGAAGCTGATAGAATGGTTAACCTTTTATTAGAACCTAAGGCCTTTGAGAAAGAAAGACAGGTCGTCTTGGAGGAAAGGAAGCTACGGTATGATAATAGTCCTATGGGTAAGCTCTTTCTTAATATGATGCAGGAAGTATTTGAAGGTACTCCCTACGGAGGCTCTGTCATAGGGGATGTCGAAGATATTAAGAATGTGTCGAGAGATCAAATATTTAACTACTTCAAAAAATATTATTCACCTAACAACGCCATTATTGTGATTGTAGGAGATGTGGACACAAAAAAAACGATGACCATGATTAGGGAAAGATATGGCCCGTTGAAGTCCAATCCTAACTTAAAAAAATTAAAAGAGAAAATGGATGATGATGAACTTTATAAGCATAGAGGGCGGTATGGAAGGTCAATAAATATCGAGGGACAATCTCCGACTCCAATATTTATTCTGGCAACGAAAGGCCTACCTTTGGGAAGTCACAAGTCTTATGTTGTAGATTTATTATCTTCAATTTTAGGAGATGGAACGAGTTCTTACCTATCCAATCTGTATGTCATTAATGATAAACCTTTATTGGCTTCAGTATCTGCTGGTCATTATACTCTTAGAAAAAATGGCGTCTTCTATATTCTTGGTCGCATGATAAAAAAAGAAAAACCAGAAAACATGAAGAATGTAATTCTTAAAAAAATGGATGATTTTTGTAAAGAAGCTATTACTGAAAGGGCCTTGCAAAGAACCAAAAACCAGTATTTTACTAGTTATTTAAATGGTATAAGGAGCAATGCTGGGGCTGCTCGATTTTTAGGAAGCTTTGAGTTTTTCCATGGGGACTACAAATACTACGAAAAAGAGTGGGATATTTATAATTCTATAACTATTGATGAAATTCGAGACGCTTGTCATGAAATCATAAAAAAGGAAGAGTTTTTATTCCTTTCTATTTGGGATAAAAATTAAGATCAAAAAGGGTAAATGAGAAAAGGAAAAAAA
>DKQD01000147.1:0-4513 GCA_002474345.1 Bacteriovoracaceae bacterium UBA7317 | reverse complement strand
ATCCTAATGGTGACTAGTTGTGCTTGGGTAAATGCTAAAGAATCCAGCAAGGGCTTTGAAAGAAAAGGCGTTTTAAAAAATGTTCAAAAATTAAGCTGGGATGGGTTGGACGTTATATGGATTAAAGATAATCGTTTTCCAACTTATGATATAACGGTTTATTATGGAGATGGTTCTTTAAGTGATGGAGATAGGAAAGGCGAAACAGAGAGAATGTTTTCCCTCTTGGGAAAAGGGACTCCAAAATATTCTTTTAAAGACATAGCGGAACAATTTGAGTTTTGGAGCTTTAGTGGAGGTCCAAACGTTTTCCATGAATATTCATCTTATAACTTTTCAGGACTTTTGAAGGATTTGAAGCCGACAATGAAATTTGTCTGTCATATTTTTAAAAACGCAAGCTTTCCCGAGTCTGAAATTAAAAAACACCTTACAAATGCAAAACTAGGTTTTCAATCACTTATTTCAAACCCCAGTTCTCTTGCAAGCAGGGCCTTTAGAGAGATTTCTATGGCCGGTACTCCTTTTTTCTACCCTACAGGTGGTAAGCTTAAGGATCTCAGCTTTGTCACTCGCGAAGGCTTAAAGAAAAAGCTTCATTACTTTCAAACCAAAGTTCAAAAAAGAATTTATATAAGTGGACCTGAACAAGTTTTAGAGGTTAAAGACATTCTTGTGAAGGAGTGTGGGTGGAATGGAAGTCAAAGCTTTAAAAGGAAAGTAGAATCACCAGAGAAAAAGTTTGATAAATCAGGGCCTGAAGTCATTTTAGTGACAGTTCCAAAAGCCAATCAAGCTCAAGTCAGAATTGGACGCTACCTCAACAGAGGTGAGGTCAAGGGTAATGATGAGGTACTCGATTTTATGTCAAGTATATTAGGAGGAGGATTTACTTCAATACTAAATAGAGAAGCCAGAATTAAGAGAGGATTAACTTATTCAATCGGAGCCTTTGCAGCGGGACAAAAGTATTATGGTAGGAGCGGAATCAGTACAGCGACAAGTAATGAAAAAGTTATTGAAATGGTTTCTGTTATTAAGGCATCTATTAAAAAGGTATCAAAAAAAGAATTTAGTAAAGAGCAATTTAAAACAACTAAAAACTTTTTAAAGGGAAGTTATCCTTTTCAATATGAAACCATAAAATCTTTTATGGGTCAGATGGTCTTTTTAGATCATGTTGGTAATAATTATTCAAAATTTCACACTTTTCCTAAAAATATTGCATTAATAGAAGAAAAAGATATTGCTAAAGCTGCAAAAGATATTTTTAATTGGAAAAAGCAGGTGGTTGTTATTCTAGGTGTCAAATCACTTGAAAAAGAGCTTAAAAAAAGTTTTAGAAAACTTAAAACTATTTCCTATGAGAGCTTTCTATAAAGGTAATGCAGCCTCTTCTCCGGTATCGGTATGTCCATCCATATTGAGAACTGCCCCCGGATAAATTCTAAGCTCCATCGCCTCTACTCTTCCTTTTACCTCAGCTGAAGGATAAAGAGTGACTTTTCCAGATGCTTTAATAGTGCCTTCATAGGTACCATAAATCTCTATATTATTGCAGGTGACTTCACCGGTAATAGCACCATTTTTTTCAATTATTAGATCAGCATTGTTTTCCATAATAATCTCTCCCTCAATAAGTGAAGAGACATGGGTTGAACCTGAAAGGTGGAAACGGCCATTAAGTTTCGAGCCTCTTCCAAAAAAGGAGAAGTCTTGCTCTTTGAGGTTTATATAGTCTGCCATTGAAGTTATCCTTGTTTAGTTTTCTAATTTACTGGAAATGATTTTTTTAAGAATGAGGTCTCCCGTATTAGAAAAAACGATTATACTAAAGGTAAGGTTTTGAAGAGATTGGGGACCAAAGAATGTTGCTTTAAATGGCCTGAATCTCGATGTAGCAAAAAACTCACCTTTATTAAAAAAGATTTGGTTTTGGTCTTCTGGCATACTATCTGCGGGATAGTACTGTAAGAGTCCCTTTTCTTTAAGAAGAACAAAAACATAACCAGAAACCCTTTCCTTGTTTTTCGTGTTATTTGTTAGGTTAAAATCTAATTGAATATTTTTATCCTTTCCTTGACGTATTACTGGCCTATCAACAATCAGTTCGCCTTTTGCTGTTTGATCAACTTGACCAGGAATTTTTTTAAAAAGGGCAAGGCTATCAAGATAAGTATCTTTTTTTGTAAGCAACTTTTTTTGAAGGTCATTGTTTTGGGTAAGGAAAGTCGCTTTTTCCTTTTTTAGAACTTCATTTTCTTTTTTAAGTGCTTCTATAATTTTTGGCTCTCTTAACTGAAGAGAGTGCTTAATATTTTTAAAATAAATAAGGAGTATCATTACAGACACAATACTAACTAGGGAAATAAGAGGGAGTCCTACAATAAGGGTCTGAAGGTATCTTTTAGAAACTTCAAAGTACTTAGGTGAGCTTTCTCTTTCGTAAAGGATAAAGGACAGCTTTGAAGGATTTTGAGTTTTGCTTTTAAACATTATGAACCCCCGAGCCTTTTTGGATCTTTGTTATTTTTGCTTTTTGTTTGTTCCAACTTGAGAGCTTGCGAAAAAGCGCATCGACGGTTTAAAGGCGTCTTTTTTAGAGAGCTCTTGTGGTGGCAGCTTCTTCCACTGCTCATTGACTATTTTCCATTGGTACTCACTATCCATCTCAAGGTAGAGGGATTTTTTTCCAATATCTTTTATATTGTTACCCTTATAAGATTGCTTAAAAGTTGCTACCGCGTAGTGTTCAGATCTTAGGATTGAAAGGTTGGAAATGGTGATCTCAGGCTGACCTGGGTTGTTAAAAACAGCCCTTTTGTAGTTTTTAAAGTTTTGATAGCCACCCCTAAAACGGTCGTAGTATTTTTGAGGGTGGTAATGTGAAACGTAGGTTTTATAATCTTCTTTCTTCCAGGCGTCGACCCAATTATGAATTGTTGCCTTTAAGTTGTTTCGGCTGGTCCTCCATGTTCTTTCTTTAAGGAGGTGTAGATCCTGCACAACAATGATTTGTGTTTTATCTAACTCTATATAAGTAGAAATTTCTTTAAGGTCGTTGTTTGCGGCAACAACACAACCCCTAGAGTCAAGGCCTTTCTCTATTCGCGTCTCGTCATTTGTTGAATGCAGCCATATCCCCCCACCTGTTTTTCTTAGTCTTTGGTCAATAGGGTTTGGATAGTTCATAACAAATGCACCAACTCCATAAATTTCCCCCGCTTTTCCATGCCTTTTTATAAGGTCTTCGTGTGTTAGGAATTCTATAAATTGATAAATCCCTTCAGGCGTTTTGTGGTCACCTTGAAAAAGTTTGTCGCCGGCTTTTTTGCCTGTTGCCATTTGATAGGTCTTGACGTGTTTTGGGTACGAGCCTTTATTTTTAAATAGGTGGAGTTGGTGAGTCGATTTCTCTGCTATAAGTATGTGATGTGAAAAGAAGTCATCAAGATACATCAGTGCAGCAGGAAAAATTTTTGGCAAACTATTATTTTTAATATTTGTGGGAATGGATGCAGAAACTGAGAGCGATGCATAAATTCCTAGAAAAATGAGGGCCGTATGGAGTAAGGTCATTTTATTTTTTTGTATCATAGAGGTTTGCCTTTTGCGCAGTGGTAAAAAGCGACCAAGTTTGTCGATTATAATTAATGTAAAAACAAGATCTTTCACCCACCATTTTAGTATAATTTAAATCTATTAATCAACAAGAGAAGGTTTCATAAAATGGATGTTTTTCCTGAAGATTGAACTTTTTTAGTCATTTGTTATGATGGTAATATTAAGGTTGTGTCATGAGGATAGTTATATTTAGCAAGGAAGCTCAGCTGGATGGTATTTCCCATCATGTGCCTTCTGAAAAATTTATGGTGTCTCTTTCGATAGAGGATATAGAGGCTTTTTGCAAAGTCGATGAACTCACATACCTTTTTATAGATATTGATGACGCTAATGGTAGCGGACACCAACTTAACAAGTTAATGTTGGGCTTAACTCATGTGAAGCGGGTAGTCCTCTCAGGTCATTTTTCTCCAAAGGATTTTAAAAAGCATCAATTTTCAGATGAGGGTGCTGATGGTTATTTGAAAAAGCCATTCGACTCATCAGACTTTTTAGACCTGATAGAAGACTTTTCTTACTTCTACAGAGATGATTCTTCAGAAATAGACTCTAAGTTGTCTGGTGGTAATGACTTACAAGCAAGCAGTGATGAATCTACTTCTGGCGATGCTAAAGAAAAGTTTCCCTTTGAATCGAAGCTTAATGATCAAATTCAAAAGAAATTTGACTATGTATTTGAGGATGAAGACGAAGATTCTTCAAAAGGGCTTTTTGCAAGGGATTTAAAGCCTGAAGAGCTTATTTTACCGGATGAGCTTGATAGTGGAGATCCTCAGATTGAAACAAATGATAAGTCCATGGGAGGTGAACTGCCTCCAGTTTTAGAGGATGAACTGCCTCCAGTTGTAGAGGATGAACTGCCTCCGGTTGTAGAGGATGAACTGCCTCC
>DKQD01000212.1 GCA_002474345.1 Bacteriovoracaceae bacterium UBA7317 | reverse complement strand
TATAGAGGAATTCTTCTTGATACACAGGATTACTATATAAATCCAAACCTCTACTTTAATAGAATCTTTGGTCGGTTCGCTAAATGGATTGGTAAAGTAAACCCAGGCGATCATGGAGCTGTTCAAAAGGGTCAGCAAGAACTTGTTAAGGGCTGGTTAAAAGAAAATAACAAAAAGCATGACCCTAATTCAACAGTTTATGTTTTTATGGGTCACCATCCTTTTGATACAATTCTTCCGTTGGGGCGTTTAAGAATGGGTGATATGTTTAATGATATTAAATATTATACTTACGTCTCAAGCCATACTCATTATGGCTATGTTAAAGAGCATAAGTATTTGCAGAAAAACATTCTAAGTGAACTTAATGTTGGGTCTGTTACAGACTGGGGAACCAAAGGAAGTCAGGTTGTTTACCCTAATCAAGCGATTAGAAATGGTGATAAAATTACTATGCCAGTTTTCTTTAAAACAAACCATATGAAAAAACAACCGAAGGACATACAAGCTTTTTGTAAACCAGAATGGGATGCGAGAAATGATAAGAATGAAAAGCACGGTTATCTCGCTTATAACAAAGCTGGTTGGCTTCCTTCAGCTGCCCATGATAGGACTTTAGACCTTCTTATTAAGGCCTATGATGATATGTACGCTAGGCTTGACCTCTCAAAATATGGACCAAAAACTCAAAAAGATATTAAAGAGGATTTGAGGCTTAGAAAAAAATATGATGCCGATTTTAAAAAGTCTTGTGGGATGTATAGAAAAAAATGCCGAAGACAAAAATTTCTTATGGCCCAAAGGTATTGGCTTACAGATCAGCAACATTATAAAAGGGATAAGGTTTACCATGAAGACCGCATGAAATATGGAGTTTGCCAGGCAATATGGGCGAGTATGCAGGAAAATGAAACCTGGTAAGACTTTTAATAAATGGTCTAACTTTGAACAATTAAAGTAATTTTAACTTGAATATAATAAGTATAAAAAAAGGGAATCAAATTGTGGTTCCCTTTTTTTATTTAAGTAAATGAACCTTTGAAATAATTTACTTATAACTTTTTAATTACACTTGGAAGTGTCTGGACCTAGTTTACATTTCTCGCAGCTTTTATAAAGGTCTATGGTGTTTCTCAGTCCTAAGGCCTTTCCCACCATTTCATAAAATTCCCACTCAGGAGTTTCGGTCATCCCATAAGTTCTCACAGGGCGCTTTTTAGATTTTGTTGTTTTTTGAAACCATTCTTCAACTGTCATCTTTTTATTAATTTTTGAAAAAGCCTTTTTAAACTGACTTATGCCGTGGAACTTTTCTTCTGCTTGATGTTTAAACCATCCATTGGCAACGGCCTTGGCACCTTTATACATGACCCAATTGCCATTTTCATAATATTCCATAAAGTTATTCGCCAGATCGATTTGCTCTGCAACCATACTTGGTGAAATAAATAGGTCACCCGGTCTTTCTTTTAGAGGTGTCATCCAAGATGAGCCTATATAATTACCCTTTCCCTTACCTTCAATTAAAATATAGTTATAGTATTTAACGTTAAAGACCGAAGATGTATCTCTATAATAAGTTTCTTCTTGATACTTCATTTTAGAGTGAACCAAATAAACCTTAATACCTTTTTTAAGCTTTAAATTTTTACCAAAGGCCCTTTTGAGGGTTTCTTTTTTTACTCGTGCCATGGCCTGAAGGAAAGATTTAGTGTCTTTAAAGGTCGTTTTTTTTACAATTTTTTTTAAAGCTTCATTGATATATTTAGGTTCACCCTTTCTAAGGGCCTTGATGCTTATGTCTGGATTGTTATAAACCTTTTCGAAGTAATACTGCTCAATTCTTTTAATAAGCCTTAAGTCTTTATCACCTCTTTTTGCTTTAAGAATGGTAAAAGATTTCTCTCTATTACCTTCTATACTTTTAAATCCCGAAATAAGGCGGAAGGTCTCAACTTCATTTCTCGTGTGCTTAACTTGCCCTTCTCCAAGGTTGATATGATCCTGGCCTGCTTTGACTTTAAATTCCCCTTTAGCAATATCTTTTTCTGTTAATCGTTTTATATTTGATTCAATTGATATTACAGGCTGATTCCATACTTCAGGGCCTGAGTCCACATTGAGGACGACTCCAACCTTTTCTTTTTTCCAGACTTTTTCGTCCATATAATGGTGGAGTTTTTCATGAAGGATGTGGGCAGGAAAGTTTGACCTATTTAACTGGTCTTTGGCGAAGTAATATGCATTTTCTCTTTCTTCCAAAGGAGTGTAGTCTCTTTCCCCAGCATAATCTATATCCCAGCTTTTATAAAAGGCCGTGAAGAGTTCTTGCAGATCACCTTTAGTAAGTATAACTCCACCCTTGCATTTTAATTTTTCGGCGCTAAGAAGGTAATTCTTTATAATCATATCATTATTTGAAGCACTCCACTGGTCGCACAGACCTTGCCAGCTCTCAGCTTCTTTTTTGTAAATATAATCTTTTAAAAACCCTTCAAGCTGAGTTTTGCTTTTACCATAGTTGATAGTAGCTAGGTCGAGCCGTTTGGCGGTCGTTGATTTCTTTTTTTCGCCCTTATTTTTATTTTTTTCTTGCGTGAGGGGACCATCAGAAAAGGGGAGGTAGCTTCCTGAATACCATCCAGGAGGACCTTCATTTTTTATTGTGACTGAAAAGGCGTTCATACTCAAAATCAAAGTTAAAATAATAAGAAATTCCTTTTTCATTTATATCTCCATAAATTCTTTATTTATAATTTTTTAAATATTTTTGAACTTCAGTATCAAAGCTTAAATCAAAGGCGGTTTGTCCATATTTATTTTTAATATTTCTATCTGCCTTTCCTTTTAAAAGGATCTTGACTACATCAATTTGATTATTTTTGGCTGCAATTATAAGAGCCGTATTTCCCTTATTGTCTTTTTGATTGATGTTCGCACCCGAATTTAAAAATAAGTTTACTGCTTCAAAATAACCGATCCTACTTGCCGCCATTAAGGGCGTTTCTCCTAGAGGGGATTTATGATTTATGTCAGCTCCATTTTTGATAAGTCCTTGAAGGGTCCTCAATGCTTTTTTTCTTTGAATTCTTGTAGACCGCCTCTGAATTTTGACTTTAGGCATACCCACAAGGTTTATTCGGGTCTCCCCTTTAGAAGCGATGTAAAATAAATCGCGGGTTAAAGGTGAGTTTGTAATTTTTTTTTGAGCATGGGTGTTGAAACAAAAGGTGCAAAAGAGAAAAACAAGAAGAACCGGTTTCATAGGCATTTCCTTTTTTTATTTTCATTTAATAGACTTTAACTGAATATATTATTTAATTTTGATAAGCTTTTTTAAAGTTAAAATTGGTATAGAAATGCCTAAGAATGGAGTTAGGATATGCCTTATGATAGTTGCCAATATATTTTCATTCAAGTCGATAATTATTAAAAAATTTTTAAGAAGGAGCCTGATTGAGAAGAAAAGTATAAGGACAGAGAAAAAAAGGATTATCCTGTTTCTATAGGGGCCTGATTCTAACTTTTCAATTACATTAAAGTCTTTCATAGTAAATAGAAGTGTGTTGATTCCTAGAAAATAACACGAAATAAAGATGTCTGTAGTTGATAAAATAAAAAGGGTGGCAAAAGGAAACAAGAACAAGTAAATCATTGAAAAATTTAAAAGAGGAGGGCGGAAGAGGAAAATCCATTTTACAATTTTTTGTTTAAAAATAAAAAGAGTTACAAGGCCTAGGATATAACCTCCAATAATATCTCCAATAAAATGGACGCCTAGATAAACTCTAGAAAAGGGAACTCCTATAATCATAAAAAGAGAAAGTAGTTTAATAATCCGATTGTCTTTATAGGATATGTATAGGAACCCCCAAAAGCAGAGGCTCAAGGATGTATGCCCTGAAGGAAAACCATATTTGGGGTCCTTTAATTTCCTAAACTCATCAAGAATATTTTCAGGAATAAGAGCAAAAAAGCTTTGTTGTTCGAATTCTTGAATTAGAGGAAACTTACTTTTTAAAAGGAAGGGGTCCAGTAATTGAACCGATCCATCTAAGTAAAAAGGCCTTGGGTAAGAGAAAAAATCTTTTAAGAGGAAAGTTAAAAGGGCCCCAAAAAGTGTTAGATGTAAAATTTCCCAACCTTTCTTATAATCGATACAGAAAAAAAGAATAAGAATAAAGACAATATAAAAAGTGGGATAGCCAATATAGGAAAGTGCTTGCATGACAATTGTCAGAGCAGGGGTTGAGAAGTCCTGAAGCCAGGTTATGGGAGTTGTCTGAAACATCTTCATTCCTAATAAAAAAGTAAAAACACTTCGTTTATGTTACTTTAATATTATTTTGATTGAGAAACCTTTTTAGGAAATAAATATTTATTAAAATTTAAGAAATGCTTTGGTTCTTTTTAGATATTGTTTTAAAATAAAATTTTAACCGTCTTTATTAAATTTAAGGAAATTTTGTTGATAGTTTTTGTTTGACGTTGAAAGAGGATTAATTCCCCATCAAATACGCTCAGAGAAGGGCATTTTAAATGACGAATGAAGAGTATTTTTCGGAAGTTTTAAGAGTCTGTAAGATCGTTGCTGCTCAGGATAACCTAGATGATTTTCTTAACTTTTTGGAAGTTTTGGATCGTAATTTAAAAAAAATGGATGAAGAAGAGGTGCAAAATCAAATTTCTATCGTGGTTGGATATTTGGCGCGGATTAGAAAAGAAAGGCTTGAATCTTTTGGTGTGCAAGATAACTTTGGCCAAGGTAACAAAAAATTTTTGAAGTTTTTAAAAGAGTATAAGGAATAATGACTGATTAAAAAAAGGGAGGAGAATATCCTCCCTTTTTTAATTTTGTTTACACTTTTTTAGTTATTAAAAATCATATTGTTAACAACAGCTCTCATGCCTTCTGGAGAAACATTATTGTGAGCAGCGGCTTTTTCAATGAGGTTGTCAAAGCTTTTAACATCACCTTCAGCTAAAGAAGTGAAGGCTTCTTTTGCTGAAGTGTAGTCTGAGCCAAGAATCATGTTTGAAAAAGCATTCATATCTTTTTCTGTAAGGTTTCTTGATTTTTGGATTCTTTTAAAAGTAGAAAATGTTTTTGCAATTTTTTGTCCTCTTTCTTCGGAGAAACCGTAGTTGTTTACAAGAACATCACCTAGAGCTTTTGAACTTTTGTTTTCAATAAGAGCGCCCATTGATTCAAGGTCTTTACCGAAGTTTGATTGCTCAGAAAATGTATATTCTGTGTCATTAATCTCTGTTAAGTAAGTATCAGTCACTGGATTGTATTCAATTTCCGTAAAAATCACAACTTCAGTATCATCCATATCCTGGTATTCATCTAAGTCATAATCAATTTCCTCAGAATTGAAAGTAACTCCAAAAGGCCTGGCATCCCATACTCTGTTTATATAAGTTTCCCAAGACCTCATAGGGTTATAAAGAGAGAGGTTAAAAACGCCTGCCTCAGATTCGATATCTTCAAGTTCACTTTCAACTTCTTTCCACTTTAGGGCAACATATGTTTGGCCATCATCTCCAACAAAAGTGTCAATGACTTCAACATCATGATAACCGTCTTGGCGGTCTAATGAGTTAGCAAAAAGTTCTTCTTTGGAGACAGGATTGTTACAACCCACTAACGCGAAGAGAAGGGAAAGTATTAGAATCATTTTCATAAAGTTTCTCCTGATCAAAATTTTTAAGGATTTATCTTTATAAAAAAGGTTGTTTATTATCAACAGAAAAGGAGCAAAAGCTTATTACAATGGACGTTAAAAGAATTTAATAGTAAAAGTTTAATCAAAAGATAACTTTACTTTATTTTATTCAATTCAAACTTTTTTTACGTTTGCGTTAAAGTTTTCAATAAGTTTTTTTTTATTTCTCGAAGTCCCTTGGTGAGCGGGGATTATCTTGCTCTCCGTTAACAAAAAGAAGAGTTGTTCCCGTTACCAAATTTGTGTTTTCTATGTCTCCGACCAGCTCTGGATAACTGATGATGTCAAAGTTTGAAAAGGGCCCTAAAAACGCCTTGTTATTACCTGGCATATCGGAGTAGTAAGCAGGAAGTCCTGTTAAAATTGTTTCAAGGTTTTTACTCCCTCCCTTGGCCTTAAAATACTTTTTATTATAGTAGGAATAAGTACTGCACCCATTAAAGAAGATAATTTGGTAATTCTTTTTAAATTGAAGTTTAGGTACATTCACCTCCTTCAATCTTATATTCATGCCGTCTAAGTCAAGGTTTGCTCCAAGCCCTGAATGGCCATTATAACTAATAACTTCGTATTCCTCGATGGACTTTTTCCAAAAGAGAGGGAAAGTCGCATCGGGAGAAGCAATGTCGGTATCTGTAATCAGCATATCTAAGATGGCAACCTTATTTCCTTTAAGCTTCTTTTCATAACGGGCAAAATTATTGAGACCTGGAAGGTTCTTTTTCTTTTTAATTTTGTGATAGCCCAAAGAGAACCATTTCCTCTCCTCAATTTTCTTAAAGTTGAGTTCCTTTAAAACGTCTTGCATTTCATCCCAATTTTCCATTCCCACATCAAGGGTTGGCCTTTTCCCTTCATCCTCATTATTTTTTAAAAACTGATTAATTTTCATATCGCTATTTTTTGATGAAATGAGAGTCTTAAGAGTTTCGAGCTTTTCTTTAATAGAGCTAGAGGTTATTTTTCCAGAAGCATTTTTCCAGTTCATATGGTTATTATAACCAATAAGGACAATCATTTTAATTTGGTTGTCTTTATAGAGTTTGTTAAAGTCTGGATAGTGTGAAATGCTCTTCTCGTAATGTTTGGGTTTTCTAAACTTAACATCAACCTCTACTGTTCTTCTTTTTTGGTTCATCCATTCATAACAACCTTCTTTATAGGGGTCATAAAAGTACCAATAGTCACCAAAGCCTGAATAGTGATCATCAGTGCACCCTTTGTGATAAATCTTACTTTCTTTTGTGGTGGATGGAAGATGAGTTGTGATAATGGTTTCCTGAATTCCCCTTCTTTTGGAAGAGTTCTTTAGGATATCTTTTGAGATAAGGGCCTTGGTGAAATAGTACTTATAGCCGACTATTAATTTTTTACTTTCTACGCCCTTTATTGTAATTCCTCCTACAATATGATTTTCTCCTAAAACTCCAGCGGCGCCTTTTTTTACATCAAGGGCCTCGGAATAACCAGGGGATTGTAAAATGCCGTAGAGGTAGCTGGTTTGTTCGATAATTTGACCCCTAATAAATGCTCTTAGCTTTTGGGCCTTCTTTTTTCCTTTAAATTGAATTTTAATTTTATTCCTAGAAAGTAACTTCATTCCTTTTTTCAACTTAATTTTTTCCTTACCTAATAGAAAGTTTACCTTCTTTAGGTCTAGGTAAACATCAATCTCACCATTTTCAATTCTTAAAATAACCTCTTCGGCATGAGTTAATTTAAGGAGGTCGGCATCGTTGTTTCCAATAGGACTTTTTTTATCCGGCCCTGTTGTCACCGAAGCTGGAAGGCGGAATGCCCAGAGAGAATGAATATTGAAAAGGACAAAAAGGACTACCAAGATTACGTTTTTCAAAGAAACCTTCCTTCATAAAAAAATAAAACATTAGTTGATCTAATCGGTTTGTTTTTCTTTTGGTTTAACGAAAAAAGAGCTTCTCTTTAGGGCCTTCTTGTTAGGGGCGTTTATTAAATCTTCTTTATTTAAAGTCATTTTTAGCTTTTTTGTCTTGGTGCGCAAGCAACTAAAATGAGGAGGGTATAACGCTTCATGTTTCGATTTAGTGACACTGGTATCACTTTATTGGTCATTTTTTGGCACCAAACCCTCTCTTTTAGTCATATTAAACACATTTTTTTTGGCATTAGTTTTGCTTAAAGAATAAGCACAAAACAAAAAATCTAGAAAGGAGTTTGAAATTATGAAAAAAATACTATCTCTCGTCTTTGCATTATTGATGGTTGGAAGTGTTGAAGCGGCACGGTCTATTGAAGCCGGGCCTATCTGGTCAAATGACCATGCCCAAAGAGTATGTCCACGGGTTTGTGACAGAAATGATATGGACTGGCAAGGCCAGTGGTGGACAACAAGGCAAGGACAAATGTCTGTGTGTCAGTGTGAAGATCGTTATAATACTCCAAGAAGACCTCATAGACCAAGACCCGGTTACGGAAATGACGTAAGACGTTTTGAATTAGATTTTAATCAACATAGAGTTTTCAGAGGAGAGAACACTATTGGCCTAAGAAGAATGTTAAGAGACCAGTACGGAATTAATAGCAAGCGTTTTAACCTTAAAAAAGTTGTTTTAGTTGCTAAATCAGCTCGTGGTAGAGGACTCGCTTACTTAACTGTTGGTGACTTTTCTTCTTTCGAAGAAACTATAAATGGAAACAGATATGACTTTGATTCAAGAGGTGGTTTTGACAGAGTTCGTTTTAGAAGCCCAAAAAGAAACTCTCGTGGACCATGGCAACTACACCTTCGTGGTAAAATCAAAATCAAAAAGATTATTCTTAAGCTAGAAAGAAGAAATCGTAGATAATTTTTTAAAAAAAGATATGATGAGAAAAGGGGCCTTAAGGCCCCTTTTTTTATTAAAACAAATTAAGACCATCCTTATTAAATAAAAACTCTTTTATACCTATTAATTAATGATTGCTTCCATCGGCTTCTTAGGAAAATGACTTTGGTACTTTGTCATTGTGAACTCTTCATAAGTTTAATTTTTTGGTTAATGACATATTTTGTTTAGACATATTTAAAAAGAAGAAAAGAATAAGAAAAGAATAAGAAAAGAATAAGAAAAGGATGAGATAATAGGTTCACAGTAATAAACTTTGTTGGAGGTTTTTGATGGGCTTAAAAAAATTGGATGACCAAATTGAAAACGAAGAAAATGTTCAATCAGAAATCCCAAAAGGAGAGCCTGTAGGTCTTTTTCGAAGAGGTCTTGTGTATATTGTAGATGGGCTTCTTATTTCTATACCATTAGCTTGTGTTATTTTCATTTTAGCAGGCTCTGTTATAACAGGTTTAGAAGAGCTTAAATTGATAACGGCCCCCCCTGAAGGTAAAACAGACTCTACACATTAAATGGTTTCAGAAATTATAAGTGCAGTCTTTGTGATAGGTTTTGGTACACTTTGGTATGGATGGTTTAATAAAAATAAAGGAGGGTCTCCTGGAAAAATTTTGGCAAAGATGCAACTTATTAACACAAAAACTGGAGAAAACCTAACTTATGCTCAAACCTTTATGAGAGATGTCCTCTTCAAAGTTGTTTTTGCAATGGCTTTTACAGAGCTTTTAACTTTTTTAGTATCGGAGCAAGAGGCCCAAAGACTAGGAGGGGTTTATTACTTTATTATTGCGATCTTTATAGCCGTTAGGAAAGACAAAAAAGGCCTCCATGATATTCTGTGCAATACACAGGTTATCAGAAGGCCAAAAAAATAAGTTAAAAAAGTGACCTAAAGAAGAGTCGCTTTTTTAATGATAATTGGATTAACAGGAACATTAGCATGGTAGCCTGAGTTGCCAGTTTTAACCTTTTTCATTCTGTTAACAATACTCATTCCCTTAATGACTTTACCAAAAACAGCATAACCATAACCCGCTTGATTTTTGGCCTTGTGGTTTAAAAAAGTATTGTTACTTACATTAATAAAAAACTGGTTCGTGGCGCTATGAGGATCAGAAGTCCTTGCCATGGCAACAGTTCCTGATTCATTTAAAAGTCCATTGTCAGCTTCGTTTTTAATGGGCTTCATATTTGCTTTTGGCTTAAGGTCTTTATCTAGGCCTCCACCTTGAACCATAAAATTATCGATAACTCTATGAAAGACAGTTCCTTCATAAGTTCCATTTTTAACGTAGGCCAAAAAGTTTTTTACTGTAAT
>DKQD01000174.1:69537-69689 GCA_002474345.1 Bacteriovoracaceae bacterium UBA7317 | reverse complement strand
CCGCAAATTTCAACAATTTCACTAAACCATTGAATCCCAGAAATCATAGGGTCGTCCCACTCTTCTATATAAACCTTAGGATTCACAGATAGATTCTTAGAATTTTCTTTTATTGTTTCAATGGATAACTCGTAACTATGAACTAATTCAAG
>DKQD01000174.1:64510-69134 GCA_002474345.1 Bacteriovoracaceae bacterium UBA7317 | reverse complement strand
GTGATTTGCAATAAAAACATTAAAACCTAGACCAATTAGTTCTTTGGCAATATCTTTTTGAATATCAGAAAAGCCAAGAATCAAATCAGGCTTTAATTCAACGATTTTTTTAATATTTGCATGAGTAAACCCTGAGATTTTCTTTTTTTCTCGAGATTCTGGAGGTCGCTTAACAAAAGAAGAAACCCCTACAATAAGATCCTCTCTTCCAAGAAGATAGAGTGTTTCAACACTCTCTTCAGTCATACAAATTATTCTCTGAGGCCCTCTTTTTTTCATGAACCTTTTCCAAAGTAAAAGTTATTTTTTAAGTTAAATTTTTAACTATTCTGTTTCAAAGCCTAGGGGAAGTTTCATGATTTTCTTTATAACTTCTTTAGGTTTTTTTCCTTCATACAAAACGCTATAAAGACCATTAAAAATACTCGCACGAACATCGTACTTTATCGATAAAAGGTGAGCTGCTTTAGTCGTTTTATAACCTTCAACAACTGTTCTCTGACCTTTTACAACCTCTTCAGGGCTCTTACCCTTAGCTATCTCTAGCCCAAAGGCTTTATTCCTACTAAGGTCCCCTGTAGTCGTAAGGATAAGGTCTCCCATCCCACTAAGACCATAAAATGTCTCAGGTCTTGCATTCAACACTTTGCCAAACCGTAGCATTTCAGCGATTCCTCGTGTAATCATGGCGGCCCTTGTATTGTAGTTATACCCTAGCCCTTCCAAAACTCCCCCGGAAATTGCAAGAACATTTTTTAGGGCCCCTCCTAACAGAAGACCTTTCACGTCGTAATTTGAAAATACTTTAAAGTATGGAGCTTCTAGCATTGCCGCAATATTTAGAAGTACTCGTCTTGAACGTCCGGCAAGAGAAACAAGAGTTATCTGTTCCATCATTATTTCCTTAGCAAAGGAAGGACCAGACAAAAAAGTAATCAACTCTTTGTGGTTTGGGAATAAATTGAAAAAAGAATCGTCTGAAAGCTCTAATGTATCTGGGTCAATCCCTTTTGAGAGAGAAACCAGTGGTACACCTTTTTTAAAATAGTTTTCAAAGCGGTCGTGATTTTCTGAAAAGAAAACTTTGATTCCTTGAGTTGGTAAACCTGAAACAACAAGTTCACACTTTTTCTCTGAAAGGGAATCAACCTCTTCCCAACTCAACGCAGGAATTATATTTTCGGGAAGCTTTATACCTGGAAGGTAGATTGAATTTTCACCTTTCTTTAGACTTTCATAATTATCTTCTGAACGTACTTTAAGAACAACTTTATCAAAATTATTGGCCAAAACAGAAGCTATTGAAGTTCCAAAGGCTCCCGCCCCCACAACCAAGGCAAGATCATACCTCACAAAAAACTCCTTCTTTCCTTAAAAACTAAGGAACCTAGAATAATGGTTTATTACAGCGATATAATTCCCTTTATTTTAGATACCTCTTCATAAATCGCAAGTACTTCTTCTGAAGAAGTCACCATTTTTTTACAAGTCACACTTACATACTTCCCAGTTCTAGAAGCTTTCTTTTGAACAGGAGTTGGTGACAGGATAGCTGAAAGAAGGTCTACGCTTGTAAAGGGAACAATAAATTTAAAAATAAATTCATCTGGCCAATTATGGTTTTCTTCCAAAAGGTGCTTTAACTTTTCCAGTGATTTTTTATCGAATTCTTTTCTCATTTTATTTCAACTTTTATTTTATTATCATTTAATTTGATGGGAAGGTTGGTATTTTTGGCTCTATGCCCTTAGCATATCTCAAAATATCAATAACTTCTCGAGCACAAGCCATTCCACTATGCCTTTGAGTTATATAATCAACAGACTCATGAACTTCATGACCAGCATTTGGAACTGTGGCTGAAAAACCTGCTCTTTTTAAGAGAGGTATATCAAAAAGCTCATCCCCCATATACAAGACTTCTTCATCTTTATATCCTAGATCCAAAACTTGTAAGTAGGCTTCCCTTTTATCTTCATTCCCAAGAAAAACAAGGTCTAGATTAAGGTTTTCCTTAAAGCGTTTTTGAACACCAAGGCTGTTACCACCTGATATGACTCCGACTTTAATACCAAAGTCCATAAGGAGCTTCATGCCATATCCATCTTGTGCATGCGTTGCTCTATTATAACCAACTTCTTTTCCATCCCAGTGAATGAGACCGTTGGTTAAAATACCATCAATATCAAAGAGGGCCACCTTAATAGGGTCCAACTTTCCTTTAAATTCTTTAGCAAGTTTTCTTAAATTCCTCATGGCCTCTTATCTTTATAAAAATGAGTTCCTTATCTCTCAAAGAACCTGATATATATCCACTAGACCTGACACAAGGTCTTTCATCTCATCAATTGGTAAACAAGTTGAGGAGTCGGAAAGGGCCTTACTAGGCTCAGGGTGAACCTCCATAAAAACACCATCTGCACCTGCAGCAACAGCTGCCCTCGCTAAAACCTTAATGGCACCTCTTTTCCCGCCAGTAGAGTCTCCAAGACCACCTGGACGCTGTACACAATGTGTTGCATCGTGTACGGCTTTAACACCAAAGCTTTTCATCGTTTGAAAAGATGCCATATCGACGACAAGGTTATTGTAACCAAAAGAAGTTCCTCTCTCAGTTAACAAAATATCCTCCTTCTTCAAGTAGTGGGAAGCTTTTTCTACAATATTTGATGTTTCTTCTGGACTCAAAAATTGTCCTTTCTTTACTTTTAGCTTACGACCGAATTTCTGACATGCTTTTGCAGCAGATACAATTATATCGGTTTGTCTGCATAGAAAAGCAGGGATTTGGACAATATCGACAACCTCAGCAACTTTTTCCGCCTGAGAAGGCAAGTGAATATCTGTAAGAACAGGAAGGTCAAATTTTTCTTTAATACCTTCCAGTATTTGAAGACCTTTTTCAATTCCTGGTCCTCTATAGGAGTTTATAGATGACCGATTGGCCTTATCAAAACTTCCTTTAAAGTGAACATTTATTTTATCAGTTAAAGGCGCCAGATCTAACTTAACCCTTTCAGCAATACCAAAAGCTAAGGGCTCACTCTCCAAGACGCAAGGGCCAATAAAAAAATCAAACTTTTCTTTAGTTTTCATCACTATTTTCCTGAAAAAGAATCTGAGAATAACAAAGGTTGTACACCCTATTAAACACAGAATCAAATCAAGATTGAGAGGAAGAAGACTCAATAAAACCTTTAAACAAAGGGTGTGGGGAGTAAGGTCTTGATTTAAACTCAGGATGAAATTGACACGCAACAAAAAAAGGATGGTTAGGAATCTCAATAATTTCAACAAGCCCATGAGAATCATTTCTTCCCGAAACAACTATCCCTGCCTTCTCAAACTTTTCAACATAAGAATTGTTAACTTCAAGCCTGTGACGGTGCCTTTCAAACACTTCCATTTTTCCATAAATTTTTTCAACCAAAGAGCCTTTTTTGAGCTTACATTGATAAGCCCCTAACCTCATATTTCCGCCCTTCGGCCCATCTTTCTCTTGTCCTTCCATATAATGGACAACTAAATCCCCCTCATTAGTAAACTCTTCAGAGTTGGAATTCGCTAAGCCCACTTTGTGGCGCCCATACTCTACCATGGCCAATTGCATACCCAGGCAAATACCAAGAAATGGGATCCCATTTGTCCTCGCGTAATGAATGGCCCTAATTTTTCCTTCGGTTCCCCTTGAGCCAAAACCTCCCGGGACTAGAATTCCATGAACGCCATGAAAGAACTCTTTAAGATCAGATTCATTTTTTAAAGAATTTTCTGCGTCAATAAAAATGGGCTCTAGTTTCAATTGCTGGGAAATACATCCATGCTGAAGAGCTTCGGCCAAAGATTTATAAGACTCAACCAAGTCTGTATATTTTCCCACGATCGCAATCTTAACAACCTTCAATGGGTGTTCCACGTTGTAGACAACTTTCTCCAGATCTTGAATGTTAGGTCTTGTGGTCCACATGCCAAGAAGTTCTGCGACCTTGTCATCTAAGCCCTGTTCATGAAAATTAAGGGGTAACTTATAAATAGAATCAAGGTCACTTGATAAAAAGATTTGATCTTTCCTGACATTACAAAAAAGGCTCAATTTTTCAATCATTCCCTTTTCTGGTTCTTTTTCTGATCGGCAAATAATTATTTGAGGAAAAAGACCTATAGAGCGCAACTCTTTCACAGAATGCTGTGCAGGTTTTGACTTGAGCTCCCCGGCAGCTTTAATATAGGGGATCAATACAAGATGGACAAATAGGACATTTTCTGGCCCAACATCATTAGAAAATTGCCTGATCGATTCAAGAAAAGGTTGAGATTCAATATCACCTACCGTCCCCCCAATCTCACCTATCAAAAGGTCAGCATCCTCTGCAGCAACATGTATTCTTCGTTTTATTTCATTAGTAATGTGGGGAACAACCTGGACAGTTTTGCCAAGATATTTACCTCTTCTTTCATTTTCTATAACCTCAAGATAAACCTGCCCGGTCGTGAAGTTAGAGGATTTTCTCAAAGTAAGTGAAGTAAATCTTTCATAATGCCCTAAATCCAAGTCAGTTTCAGCGCCGTCATCGGTTACAAAAACTTCTCCATGCTGCGTAGGACTCATTGTCCCAGGATCAAC
>DKQD01000174.1:58199-64192 GCA_002474345.1 Bacteriovoracaceae bacterium UBA7317 | reverse complement strand
TGTCCCAGGATCAACATTTATATAAGGATCCATTTTAAGCATATTTATTTTTATACCACGCCTCTCAAGAAGCGCTCCAAGGGAGGCTGCTGCCAATCCTTTTCCTAAAGAACTGGCCACACCGCCGGTAAAAAAAATAAATTTCTTTTCAAGTTTCTTTGTCAAGAATCAACCCTTCCACCCTTTGGATGTCTTCCGGAGTATCAACTCCGACCAAATTGTCATTAACCTCTATGGCCCCTATTTCAAGACCCATTTCAAGCGCTCTTAATTGTTCCAATTGTTCGGAGTTTTCATAATAAGAAGAGTCCATTTCATTGAAGGACCTAAGCCCTCCTAACTTGTAAGAGTAGACCCCAATATGCAAATGCCAAAGTAACGAACTTTCTTCCATAGCTTCTTTTAAGTTATCAGGCTTACCATTAGACCTTTTAAAAGGAATTGGGGCCCTCGAAAAATAAAGACACTTATTAGATTGTTTAACAAAAATTGTTTTGACAGAGTTAGGACATTTCCAACGATCAACGGAGCCTATCATAGGCTTTACCAATGTCGCCACATCGAACGTTGAGTGCAAATGAAAAGCTGCAAGATTCGAAACTCTTTTAGGATTGAGAAGAGGCTCATCTCCTTGTACATTTATAAGAAGGTCAACTCTTTCTTTTTCCTCGAAATACCTTTTATATGCGAGGTATATTCTTTCAGAGCCAGAAGGGACATCATCATCAACCCTGTATACATTTCCATTAAAACTTTTGACATGCTCTTCAATTTTATCATTATCGGTAACCACGCCGACATGAATACTTAACCCTTCCTTTTTAGCTATCTCTGTCTCTTCAGCTCTCTGACAATTTTCATAGACTCTTTGGATCATCGTTTTACCAGCGATGGGAGCAAGAGGCTTTCCCGGAAAACGGGAGGATTGATAACGGGCCGGAATTAAAATAAGAATATTTTTAGAGGTCATTTTTTCTCACTTGGGCTTGGCCAGGAAGAACTTACCACTTCCTCTTTTTTTTGGCAAAGTAGTGATATAATGCAAAACACAAGAGGCTTCCCCCCTATCTAAAAAGGGAGTTTGAGTCCATGATGAGTCATGAACATGCTAAAATATCCTGCCTATTCCTCACTATTTCTTTATTTTGCTTTGTCCCATCTCTCCTCTTTTCAAAAGAAAGACTTCTTCCTGAGAGAAGTGTTGTTACAGACCCCAGTCTCTCGAGAAGGTGCGAAGTTTTATTGAAAAGGAGGAAGGAAAGAATCCGCCACAAACTTAAGCTTATGGCGCTTTCTAGAAGAAACCTTAACCTTCAAAAAAACCTAACTCCAGAAAAAGAAACCCTTAGAAAAAAGCTTAAAAAAAATCATTATGAAATAAATTTAGAAATCAGTCTTTTAAGGCAAAAAATAAATAGGGAAGACGAAGAAGTTGTAAGAACTGGTTGCCCAGGAGTTATTCTTTAACTTGAAAACTTAAACATTCGAATTCCCAAAAAAAGTGTAATTAAAGAAACTCCAAGTAATCCTAGACACATTCCCATAACAAATGAAAACGAAAATCCTTGATCTAAAAGAAAAGAGAAGACTAGTGGAGCAAGGGAAGTACTTAACACAACCATAGTTGAATCCATTCCCTTAATCCTTCCCAGACAGCGTGTACCATAAGCTTCCGCCCAAAAAGCATTAACAACAGAGTTCTGAACCCCCACAGAAAAACCCAAAAATCCAAAAGCTATAAAAAAAAGCTGAAGAGAACTTCCTGTCATTAATAAAAAAATAGCCACAGACAGAAAAAGAGGAAGGAAAAGAACTAAGTTGAAAGCACCAAACCTATCAACCAAAAAACCGAAAATAGTGTTTCCTATAATTTGAAAACAAGAAAAAAAGACGAAGCCTAAAGCTGCATCTTTCATTTCGAAGCCCCGGCTTTCAACTAAGTCACCTTGCTGTATAAAAATTCCAGTTAAGATAAAAGGCAAAGCTGTAAACCCTAACATCATGAAAAAAGCTTTCTTCTCTTTAGAAAGAAGATCTTTCCAACTCATATTTTTTGTCGGTGAGGTATTTTTTAACCTATTTTTATCAGCATAAATTGGTGATTTCCCAATTCTATCTGCTAAAAGAAGTGTTGTTGGAACCATAATGATGAGGATAAAAAAACCAGATAAGATAAAACTATTCCTCCACATGACAACAGAGATCAAAAAAGCAACAAAACTTGGAAGAATACCTTCTGCCAAGCTCCTTCCATAGTAGGCCATTGTATTAAACTTTCCCCGATGACCTCCAAAAACTTTTCCAATCAAAGTTGCAGCAATGGAACTTAATGTCATCTGCCCGAAACAACGGAGAACGTAAAAACCCAAAAAAAGAAATAGAAGTGAATTTGCTTGAGATAGAATCAATTGTCCTAAAAAAATAAAGCTGACTGTGACAAGAGTACTTTTCTTCCAGCTCCACTTGTCAATAATTGATCCAATTGTGGATAGATTAAAACTTGCTGCTAAAGTTCCTAAAGAATAAGCGATACTAAGATCAGTTCCTGTTAAGAGGAGGTCTTTTTTTATATGGAAAAAATACTGACCTAGTAAAAACGACTGACCAAAACCTGAAAAAAACATAATTAAAAATGAAAATAAAAAAATATCTTTATGTTTTTTTAATAACTCGATCACTCTAAAACCTTTTTTAACAGCTTAGCGTTATTTTAATCATTTAAAAAAATTTAATTTCTGAAACTTCACACAACCTCAAAGATGATTTAGACTTTTCGGATGAAAAATAAATCTTATTATTCCTTTTTCTCTCAATCCTATCTTTTTTTTGCATGCTTCTTAATGATTGCTGCTTTAAACAAGCCTTTTTATTTAAAAGCAAATGAAACGATTAATGAAAAGCCCTATCCTCTTGAATCATCTAATATTCTAAAAAGCGAGAAAAGTCTTTTTGCCTTTAAGGAAATGTTCAAACATTTAAGTTTACAAGAAGCGGTTTCTCAAGGTCTTCTTAATAATCAAAGTGAAAAAATAAGAAGTAACATGGAAGATATTCTTGATATAAATTACGCTGATCAAAGGGATAAATTTTGGTGGCCAGAAATAAAAATAAAAGCCGAAACAAATCCACAGAGGATTGGAACACTTTCTATTGGCCAGAACAATTCAACAAGACCTGACAAGTTTCCCAAGGGCTCTCTCGGACTTACCATTGAAAACTACACTTTATTCAATTGGGGAAAGGACTATTTGGACTTTCTCAATATAAAGGAAGATTATAAAAGAAATAAAGAGGACTTAAAAGTAAAACGAAACCAATTAGAAAAGGATATCATTACAACCTATTTCAATCTCTTAACTCTTAAGAAGTTAGCAAAAATATCAAAAAAGGGTCTGCGTTTTTCCTCTTTTATCTACAGGTTAAATAGAGAAAGGTTAAATTTTAAAAAAATTACAGAACAGGAATTCCTGGAATCCAGAAGTCATTACTTAGAACTTCAGGAACTTTTTCAAGAAAGTTTTCATAAAGCCAGGTCTTTTAATAATAACCTCGCTTCTTTACTTGGAGATCAGCCGGGGACAGTCTATGTTTTAAAAAGTGATCTAGTCTTTAAAAAAATTGACACTCCTCTTCAAGTCGCTCTCGAACTTTCCCTTGAATCTAACCCAGAACTTAGGAAGGCCAGGTCAACCCTTGCCAATTCTCAAAGGGACTATGAAAAAAGCTTTAGAGATAACCTTCCCCTACCAAAAATTAGCATCAACCTAGGAAGCTACCATTACTTCTTTGGAAAAAAAGAAAGCGTTATGAAGTTTGAAACAGAGTCAGGAAACTCTAACATTGACCTTGTTGCAACTTTAAATGCTTCCTGGAGTCTTCTTGGTGAAGGAGGCTTTTTCAATCAGAGAACTCTCGAGAAAAAATCATTAAATCAGTCAATAGCTTATCAAGAACTTAAGCAACAAAAAAAGTCTCTCAAGAGGAACTTATCTCAGTCGTATGAACGCCTGCTGTTTTTGCAAAAAATGATCCCACTTCTTAAGGCCCAAGTAAAAAACTGTGATAAGACCTTTGGAGAAACTCTGGAAAACTATAGACAAAGTAAGACTCAGCTCATTCAATTTAAAAAGTCTTTGGATAGACTGCTCTCAACTCAAAAAAAATTAGAACTCTATTTAAATGAACACCTCCAAAGAAAGTTTAACCTTGCCTCTCTCATCGGTGTTCCTTTTATTCCCGGAGAAAATATTTCTCTTCTTTCAAAGAATAAAGGAGAAGAGTGATGGACTTTCAGAAAACTATTAAAAGATACCTGAAAATCATTTTTTTATATGCCCTTATTTTTTCAAAAATAGCTTTTTCAAGCTCTCACCTTCCTATTCAAAAAACTGAGGATCTTTATAAAGGCTTCTCAGAAAGAAATAAAATGAAGCTGGTTGAACTAGAAAAAGGCTTTCTTCATGGTGTCGATATCATTGAAACTGATACTGAGACTGGAATTGATGAGGCAACTTACAACACGATGAGTGATGACCACCGTTACACGATAGGCATACTTTTGAATGCTAACCCAGTGAAGTTAACTAAAATAATGGGAGGAGAATTTGTATACGGGTTTAAGTTTGCTAGTGGAAGCCATTTTGAAATCTTTGGCTCTGTGGTGAATGCCAACCTTGAAATTTTGAGTGACCTAGATAACGCTTCCAGTCTTAACGGGTCTCTTATATCTGGAGGGTTCGGTTTTGGCCTGAGAAGCTCTCTGATTCAACATTTTATTGACTCAAATACCTTTTTCGAAACTATAAGCGGTTACCTAACCTATAACCAGCTGTCATCTTCTAGTATAAGTGGTCCATTCGTTGGCCCAGGAATCAAAGCTGCTTATGGACTTCACCAAAGAGTTGGTAAAACTATTCATTATGGTTTAAAAATGGCTTACGATTTGGCCTCAGTAAGAAGACCCGCCCTGACTCAAGATGAGACAACTGGAGATAGGGCCCTAATCCTTACATCACTGACTTTTGGATTAGATCTTACTCTCTACTATTAACCCTTAGGTGAGGCCTCTTGGGAGGTTCAATGATATCCAGATATGACAAACAAGAGATGTCTCGTCTTTGGACAGACGAGTTTAAGTTCGAATGCTTTTTAAAAGCTGAGTTGGCACTACTTAAAGCTTGGGAAGATCATGGTCTTCTGGAAAAAGGGATTACTGAGAAAACTTCTCCCTCTCTAAAAATCAATGTCGCTCGAATTGAAGAAATTGAAGCCAAAACAAAACATGACGTCATAGCTTTTTGTTCCTCTATCACAGAACAAATGCCCGACAATATTTCAAAATACTTCCACTTTGGGGTAACCTCTTCTGATATCATTGACACGGCCCTTACTCTACAGATCAAAGAGGCCCTTAAATTAACAATTCCCGCACTGAAGGAGGTCTGCTCGACACTCCTAGAGCTTTCTCATAAATCGAAAGAAACGCTCTCCATGGGACGCTCTCATGGCATGTATGCTGAACCGATGAGTTTTGGCCAAAAATGGCTCAGTTTTTATGCTGAGTGCTCCCGCCGCTTAAAGGACTTAGAACTCTTCTTTGAAAATGAGCTGACAGGTCAATTCTCTGGCGCCGTTGGAAATTACACTTTAATTTCACCAGAAGTAGAGAAATCGGCACTAAACCATTTAGACCTGAAGAGGGAACCCGTTTCAAGCCAAGTTATTCCTAGAGACCGCGTGGCCAAGTTAATTAGCATCCACGCCCTTCTTGGCTCTGCCATAGAGAGAGTTGCAGTTGAAATAAGACACCTTCACCGGTCAGAAATTCAAGAAGTCCACGAAGGCTTCTCAAAAGGTCAAAAAGGCTCTTCTATCATGCCACACAAAAAAAATCCTATTTCTGGTGAGAACCTTACGGGTATGGCGCGGATTTTAAGAAGTCATGTCTCCATGGCCCTGGAAAATATCCCCCTTTGGCATGAAAGAGATATTTC
>DKQD01000174.1:12379-57876 GCA_002474345.1 Bacteriovoracaceae bacterium UBA7317 | reverse complement strand
AAAGAGATATTTCTCACTCAAGCGCCGAAAGAATCTTTCTGCCAGATAATTTTGGAATTCTTTACTATTCTCTTAAAAGGCTTAATTCAACCTTACAAAATATTGTTATTCACGAAGATGTTTTAGAAAAACGAGTTAAAGAAACATCGATTTACCTTTCTTCATTTTATTTACACGAACTTATTAAAAAAACACCCTTAACACGAGAAGAGCTCTACCCTATTCTTCAAGAAGTGGCTTTTAAGCCTAAAAACCTTTCCTCTCCGGAAAACTTTTCTAAAGCGCTGAAGGAGCTCTTGAATAAAAAGGAAATCAGTGCAGATATTAGAGATTTTAAAAATGCAGACCTTAAAGAGGTCTTTCTTAAACATTTTGAGGATACCCTAGAAAGAACTGAAAAATCCTACTCATAACATTATAAGTTATGAGTTTATTAAAACCCTGGACTAAAACGTATGTTGAAAATTGAGGTATTTATCTCCAAATGCTGAAGCCTTAAAATCACTTGTTAGGTAAACTTCTGCATATTGATCAACATTACTCATGCCCTTATTTCTTACTTTAAAAGTGTGGTCTTTAATATATGTGCAAAAAGGCTCTTTATCATTTTCTTTAGGATTATCATGGCAAGGCATAAATTTATGTTGAGCATAGACCTTATAGAGAGGCCAATTTTTACTTCTTAAAGCTTTACCATACCGAATTAAATGCTTCCTAAAACCCTTTACTCCCATATTTCGCTTAAAGGACTTCTCCTTTGGGTCACCCTTAATCAAATTAAGCGCTCCCTCACTCACCAGTGCCAAATGCCTAGGATACAGAGGTTTTAAAATATTTGGGTGCCCTGCATTTACATGAAGAGGGCGATGGAATACTCCTCCCTCATAACCACCAAACTTTCTAAAAGATTTATCTTTCGGAGCAATCTGATTTAATTTTGGAGATAGATGCTCTGTTGCGACAACTGTTGGGCTTAACCTTTTTGGAAGATAACGGTTAAGAGCTGCTTCTTTCGCTTCCTGAAACATTTTTGTAATGATGTTTTTTCCATCGAAATCCATAACGGGAAGCTCAGTCCTTAACATATGAGAAAAAAAATTTTTTATTTCCTTAGGCCTAAAACCCTCGAGTCTATAGAGGAAATGGTTATTGATGGAAGGACCTTTTTCCTGAAATAACTTGATGGCAACGCCTGGCCCAAAGTCTTGCATATTCAAAATAGAAAGCCTAATCAAGCAAGGTATTTTATTTGTATTTTTATCAAGACTAAATAAACCAGTATAATGTTGAAAAGCCTTCTTATTTTTTATTTTAATAACAAAGTTACACTTAGCGACAACGCCATGAGTATGAGTAAACTTAACTGACTTACCCTTTTTTTTTCCACCTGGCTTAATAGCGTCAGTCTCAAAAGCCCAAGCGTGAAGAGAATGACTCACACCGTGCCTTCCTCCTAGCCCTTTTAAAATAAAGGAAGAATCCCATAGATTGGTACTAGGTGAAATCTCGGATTTAACTATTTCTTGCCAAAGGACCCCTTGCTTTTCATAAGGCTTTAAATCTTTATAACTTTGATTTAAGACTCCCTCATAGATGAAATTTCTTTTTTTATACCTTGCTTGATAGATATTTTTTTCTTGATTATAGGATTTGCAAGGAAGAGAGTTTTTACCAGGACAACTGGCTTCGATACTAACTGAGACCAATAAGAATAAAAGTAAGGAAGTCGTTTTCATTTTTTTCAAATCCTTTAGAAAAAATCAAATGCTTTATAGCGTTCTCTTATAAAAATAGCTCGTTCCTGAAGCCTATAATGTAATTTTAACTGTTTTACTATATTTGTAAAAAATTCGTTAGACTAATAAGTTTAGCATTGACAAGTATTAATAATAGGAGCTTTCCTTAAAGAAAGAAAATTATAAAAGTTATTAAAATATTTGCACGAAAAAGGACTATTAAGTGAAAGTTTTCATTACAGGTATTAGCAGAGGTATTGGGTTAGCGTTAGCGGAAGCCATGCTACAGGAAAAGATGGAAGTTTACGGAACTGTTAGAAACCTAAATAATGAGGACGTAAATGGAGTCAAAGATTTAAAAAAACAATTTCATCAAAAACTTCATCTAATTAAACTCGATGTGACCCAAGAAAATGTTAAAGAGCAGATTGTTCAACATGTCCCAAAAGACCTTACTTTAGACATTCTTATAAACAATGCAGGCGTTTACCACAGAGAAGTCGAACCTGCGATAGAAAGACTCTCTAGAGAAAACTTAAATGACTCAATTCAAGTCAACCTATTGGGACCAATCCTGGTCACTCAAGCTCTTTTGCCCTATTTAATGAATAGTGAAAATCCCAAAGTCGCCAATATTTCAAGTATTTTAGGCTCTATTCAATTTAATGCAGCATTCTCTTCATCTTATGATTACAGAATTTCTAAAGCAGGACTTAATATGTTTAGTAAAAACCTTTCTTTAGAGTTCCCCGATATGGTAACACTCAACCTCCACCCTGGATGGGTAAAAACACGGATGGGTGGAGAAGATGCTCCTATTCAGCCTCAAGAATCAGCTCAAAAGTTATTAAAAGTCATTTTGAAATCAGATTTATCTCAATCAGGCTGCTTTTATAACCTAGAAGGGGAAAGGTTGCCTTGGTAGACATAAACCCTTTTACAAAAGCTCTCTATAAGGTTCCTCACGCACCTTCAAAGCATCAACAATTTCCTTAACTTTTTGGGAATCTGATTTAGGCATGACCATTAAAACCTTTTCATTACTGACCACGACTAAATCTTTTACCCCAACAAGAGAAACGAACTTCCCTGGAGCAAAAACAATATTTCCTTCAGCTTCATTAACATAATGGCCCTCAACTTTAACCAAAGTATTGCCATCCTCAGGGCTTAAAACCTCTTCTAATGCTTCCCAGGAACCCAAATCACTCCAATCAAACTCAGCTGGAACGACCATAACCCTTTGGGACTTTTCCATCACAGCATAATCAATCGATTGGCTTTGTAACTTCAAATATGTTTTCTCAATACTCTCGCGGTTTTTTAGCAATTTTTGAATTTCCGAAAAATAAGAATAACTCGAGTTCGCATGCGTCTTAAATTCCTCCAATAAAACACCAATTTTAGAAATAAAAAGACCTGCATTCCAAAAGTATAAGCCGCTTTTCAAATAATCAATGGCTTTTTCCTTCGATGGTTTTTCTTTGAAAGAACGAACTTTATAGAGGTTAAGCTGTTCTTCTCCCCTCTTCTCACCTTTCTCTATATATCCATAACCCGTATGAGGAAAATGAGGTTGGATACCAATGACAACAATAGAGTCATACTTGACCGCTTGATGAGTTGCTTTTTCTAGTGTGGTTTTAAAACCCGACTCATTCAAAATCACATGATCCGATGGCATAATAACAACAGCATCTTCAGGCGATGCTCCCCTATCAAGAAGCTCTGCTAATGACAATAAGATACACGGAGCTGTGTTTCTACCTGAAGGTTCAAAAATTACATTCTGAGTAGGAAGCCTCCCTTTCATATTGTCCTTTATCAAACCTTCTTGATCTTTGACTGTAACAACAAAAGTATTTTCACAGGGGGCAAATCCATCCAAACGATCAATTGTTTGCTTTAATAGTGACTTCTCACCTAATAAACTCAAATACTGCTTCGGCTTGCTTTCAGTCGACTCTGGCCAAAAGCGAGTCCCTTTTCCGCCGGCCATTATAAGGGCAAAAGTTTCCGAGTTTATCACAAAATCACTCATAACTGACCTCTTTTTTCAAGCAGCTCTTTATTTAACTGCCTAGCAATTATTCTGTTCCTCAATTTAGAGTAAACTGAGAGGATTTTGAAGCAGTTTTCTTATTTTCTAAATTTTAACAATTTATCCTGATACTAGAGAAGACCTGGGAGGAGATTTCTCTTACATTTAGATGCGAGGCAAAAAAAGCCTCCAAAGGATGTTCTATTTTGATAAATTTTTGAAAGGGATAAAGTTTTTCAAGGTTTAATAAAGCTCTAGTTAAATCTACCAATAACATAGTCCTGCCCTTTAAAGAGCACTTTTTCTCTAAGAACATAACTCTTGGCCTCTGAAACCGAATCAAAGATACCTAGACTGACACGGAACCAAATTCCTCTCCCATTAAGTTCCACCTCATTAACGATAACCTTATAGCCCCTTACGCGGAAACCATCAGCAAAACTCTGTGCATCAACCATGCTTTGATATGAGCCTAGTTGAATAGTGAACTTTCCTCTCACTTGGTCTCTCATTGATGCTTCTGGAACGACCATCTGTGCCGGCTCTTCATAGGTCATCTCTGGAGGAGCTTTCTTTTCCAGAGCTTTCGGGCTCCCGCTTACGATAGACGCTGGGTCAACTTTTTCCTCTTTTTTTTTCGTCGAAGGACTTGAAGCTTGAAGAGTTGCCTTATCTTGCTTCACCTGTGGAGCAGATGCTTCAGGCGGCTCTGCCTTGTTAACATCTTGATCAAGCTTATTGAATTCTTCCTCCAGTTTTTCATAGGTCGAGTCAAGGACTTTCTTTCTTTTTAACTTTTTGTCCTCCTCAGTAGACTTATCTTTTTTAACCAAGTCTTCGACAACTTCTTCAGACCGGGAATTCATAAGAATATTTTCCCTATCCTCTTTCGTAAAACCAGCTTTTTCATAGCTGTATGACTTGCCAACCTTAACGCCTAGAACAAATGAAGTGACCGCAATAACAATCATAAAGAGGAAAATAAGAGCAATCTCTTTCTTTGCGAATACATAAAAATTAGTTTTTTCATCCATAATCTTATTTTAATATTGGAGTCAATGAGATGCAATCAAGTTTAATCATCCAAAAAATCTTTCTTAAAGTTCAATACTTTTAACCTCTAAAAATGACCTTTCTTTTGTTTCAAGTGCTTACAAACAAATAGTCTTCAAAGCTTTTTTGCAAAAGAAAAAGAAAAACAGCCCATATTTGAGGGCATTTCGAGGCTTGAATAAAGCGAGGGGCAAAAATATGTTGGAAAAATTAAGAAGAAAGTTCTGGGAAAAAACAAAGGGCAGAAAAGGTCAAGCCACTTTAGAGTACATTATTATTTCTAGCTTAATAGGCATTTTCTGCCTCTTCGCAATGAAAAGAATCGGTCAGGTCCTGGAAAAAAGACTCAATTATATAAAAACCAGCATCACAAAAAACCTTCCAATGGATAAATAAAAAAGGATGGCCTAATGAAAGAAAGTCTAAAAGGATTTCCTTTTTCAAGACCACTTTCCTTAAAAAACTCGTCAATTATGCTCTTGGGTAATTTCTTCTTAGCGATTTTAGGAAGTTGTCTTCTTTCATCTACGAAAAAAGATCCATTAAACAGTAGCCGTTTAACTGGACAGAAGTACTTTGACCAAAAATCTACGGAGCTAAATCTTTTTATTACCCTTGCCTTTCCCTATGATTCAAGAAGTGGACCTAAACCTTTTTCCTTACTAGATGAAAGCAAAAAAACACTTGTGAAAAAAGCCTTCCTTCTTCCTCAAATAAAAAACAAAGGATCAGCTTGGTCTTTAGAAAATAATCAAAAGAGTTACCTCGTAGCCATTCCTACAAAAAACTTAAAAGCTTTAATTCCCCATTTAGGAAAAACGTTATGGGGATTCCCTTACGTTCCTATAAAAAACGGAGATAAAAAGAAGGAAGTCCAAAAAGATAAAAAAGAATCTTACGAAATATCATTCTAAAGAAAACGGGAATCAGATCAAATGGAAACAAAACATTATCAAAATCAGAAAGAATACGAAAAAAAAGGACAGAATCATCTTTTCTGTCCTCTATTTTTCAATTGGAATTTTCTTGTATTAGAAGAGGGTTACTTCTTGTCTTCAACTTTATCAAGATGGATGGAAAACTTAGGGGTTGTACCCTTATTTTTGTTTTCAGCCTTTCTTTTTGAGCCCATCTTTTTAAGTTTATTTCTTCTTCTATTTCTAGTGACGGCTGTGTTTGAAACCATTTTTTCTCTCCTCTCTTACCACAACAGGGATTGGGAAAACGACCTATCCTTAACTACATTGCTTAATCTCAGTTATTTACCCATTGATAAGCTCAATGTCAAAATTTTATTCATTTCCGGAAGCCTTTATCTTACACCTGCAGGTGCTCAAATGATGTTAAAAAAAAACCACATAAGTCATAACCTATTGATTTCTATAGGGGAACATAGAGAAATACAAACTCTAAACCTCCAAAACTTTACCGTAGGTAATAAAGATATTATTTCTTATAAGGTTTCCCATGTCCTAAGAAATATTTTGATAAAGGGTAAAAAGCTTGGTTTCACAGAGCTCGTTACTTGGGATGAGAAGGGAAAAAGAACCTTTAAAATTTACGTTCTCTCTAAAAAGACGCACTTGAGACTATTACGCATAGCAGAAACACTCCAGTCCATAAATCTTCAAACTGAACTTAAAGGGCCATTAATTCTAACCAAGGGCACATTATCCACATTTGGCCACTTCCGGCTTATTCATAGACTATACAAAAAACATCCTGATTCCTTTTTCTTTAAAGGCTCTTTATCAAATTCACTCAAGAATGAATTAAGAAATAAAATTATGAAGGCCCTCAGTTTGGAAGGTAAAGAAAGTCTTAAATGTGAGACAAAAGGGTTTAAACTCCTCTGCCTCTATCCTTCCGACTCTCCACTCTCCAAGCAAGAAATAAAAAAAATTTCAAATTACTTTAATGTCTCCCTGATTCCTAAAAAAAAGGACTCCTTTGAGAACTACCTCATTAAAATAAAACTTCTCAACTTAGAAAAACAAGATGGATCTGAGTTTGGAGCTGGTCTTGAGGGTATTTCGGGTAACCTAATCGACCTTTATAAAAATGACTTTAATAGACTACTCATACAACAAAATTTTTACTTTAAAGGAAGAGATTTAAACCTGACTATTCTCGCTGAGCCTGAATCAATAATTCAACCCCATTCACCACTAAAAATAAAGGTTGGAAGTGAAATACCAATCCAAAAAATAAGAATACCAAAAGATATTTCCATGCCACATAAGTTCAATTGGAAATTTACTGGACTCGATTTAAACCTCACCCTAAAACCTCACAAGAGATACTTTCTACTTGATTATATTATTAAGTTTAGTGCCCCTTCATCTCAATCTTCCCAATCTTTCTCGGGAAACGAGGAAAGTGGAAGATTAAAAATATTGTTAAACAGGCCATTAAAAGTATTTGAAATAGGATTAAAGTCAAAATCTAAAGAAAATAACTATTTTCCATGGCTTAAAGAAATTCCTATTTTAGGTTTCTTTTTTGAAAATACGACAACAATAAATCACTACAAAAAAATTTCAGCAGTCATTCTTCTAACAAAAAAATAATATAACCATATAGGATAAGCTATGCCTTTTAATGAATTCAAAGAGATCTTTCAAAGGGGATTAAATCAAGGGCAAGTTTTCCAGCCAGATCAAATTTTTTCATCCTACTTTAACCAAAAATTGGACTCAAAAAACAAAGATTTTTTTAGAAATTGGTTTGATCAAACAGTAAATTTTTCTGAACTTTCTCCTTTTTTTAAAAATCCACTTCATAGAGAGATAATTGTCCATTCTCCAAAATTCATTCAAATTGAAACAATGAACATTGTTGAAAAATCTATTACCAAGGAAATAAAGCCAATTCCTGACCTCCAACTTGCTCTAGAAATCCTATGCCTTAAAGAAAAAGTTGACTGGAATTACTCACAACCCTTTGCCAGTTTCTATACTTCTTTCTATGGTGTTTCTTTCAGAGCCACTCTTATCCATTTTTCTAGCCTTTCTTCAAAACATTCAAAACTATTTCTAAGAAGACATACAAAAGACCCCTTAGGGCTCTCAAACTTTGATATATCTGAAGAAGATAAAAAATTTATTACGTCTTCTATTAAAAATAAAAATAATATCCTAATTAGTGGTCAAACAGGATCAGGGAAAACAACATTTCTAAATACAGTCTTGAATAAAATACCCAAAAGTGAGCATATAATTATATTTGAAGAAACAAGGGAACTTTCAAGGAAAAGCCCTTTAACGACAAGCTTTCTGGCTGACGAAAAAAGCTCAAAAAAAAGTCTAGTCCAATATTTAAATTATGCTTTGAGAATGAAGCCCGACAGGATGATCATGGGAGAGATAAGGTCAAAGGAAGCTTTAAATTTTCTTCTTCAAATGAATACAGGACATGAAGGAATGATGGCCACAATACATGCTAACTCAGCTCCCGATGCCCTTCTAAGATTGGCTTGGCTTTTTTGTTTTTATTCTCCAAAAGATTCTTTTCCTTTCAACATGGTCTTAAAAATGATCTGTCAAAACATAAACCTGGTTATTCATATGAAAGGTAAAAAAATCGACAAATGTATTGAAGTCCTAGGCTCAGAAGACGAAACACCTTACTTCAAACTAGTCAGTACACAGCAAAATGCACCGCAATAAAACAGGTTTTGTTGAAAAAAGGGATATTTGTCCTAAAAATCATCGCTGTTTTCTCTAAATTTATACAAAGAGTCTCCCTTTTTCCCTCCAATTTTAATATAAATGTCAGGGTCAGTTTAGACTGCCTTTAAATGCTTTATGGAGCCTTAAAAAAATGATTAAGCAATTTTACTTTTTCTTCCTCACTACAATGTTAACAATAACCACTCTTTTACCAGTAAGTGGACATAGCACGACGACACCCTTTACTACTAAAGAAAAAAGAATGGTTCAAACCATACTTTTTACCTTTAAAAAGGTACCTACAAAAACCCAGTTAAAGAAAATTGAAAAATATTTAAAAGTCATTTCATTAAAACGTTTTGATAATTTTAATAATGATTATTTTAGAAGGTTATATGAATTAAAATTTGAAGGAACCTCATCTTTTAAAGATAGAATACAGGACACACTTTTAAAAAAACTTCCTATTGAATCTATTGAACCTATACACAATGTTAATGCGCTATCTATTAAGATTAACCCTGCAGCACCAAGGTTAGAGAATGATACTTTTTTACCCTTTCAATGGTCACTCTACAACTCAGGCCAAAAGGTTCTAAAAGATCTAGATGATATTCATTCGGAAGTTCTCGAAGGGAAAAGTGGCATGGATATGGGCTGGAAGTCTATCAGAAAAAAGCTTCCTAACCTCATGAAAAGAGATACAATTGTAGCCGTTTTAGATTCTGGCCTTGACCTCGAGCACCCGGACCTAAAAGACAATATCCTTAAAAGCGAGACAGAATGTAACTCTCGAGGAGGGTTACCTTTTAGGCCGAAAGAGGATAAAGATAATAATGGTTTGATCGGCGATTGCATGGGGTGGAACTATGTTTCCAGTAAAAAAGGCGGAGATAACCGCCCCTATGATGATATAGGGCATGGTACTCATGTTGCTGGGATTATTGCTGCGACCACTGGTAATAAAAAGGGAATAAGCGGCTTTATTCCAAAGGTTAAAATCCTTCCAATAAAAGTTCTTCAAAAAAATGAAGGCGGCAGAAACTCAGGACGAGGTCCAAATGGAAGTCTTACAGACCGTATTGCGAAAGGGATTCTTTATGCGATTAAGAAAGATGTCGATGTTATTAATATGAGTCTTGGATGGCCGCTTATCCTTGATACAAATTACTTAAAAGAGGCTGTCAAAGCGGCTATTGAAAAAAATATAATTATTGTTGCTGCTGCTGGTAATAATAATAATCAAAGCCCTATCTTTCCTTGCTCCTACGAAGGGGTTATCTGCGTAGGATCAATGAGTATTGACGGTCGTATATCCAACTTTTCCAACTATGGTGGCCATGTTGACATTCTTGCACCTGGAGACAACATTTTATCAACTTATCCCCAAAAACTCGACCCGGACTTCTTTTCTGTAAAAGGTTATGAAATTAAAAATGGTACGAGTCAGTCTGCTCCTTACATAGCGGGGCTTGCAGCGGCTTTAAAAGCCATCAACCCAGATATTTCAAGCGATGAAGTAAAGGCCAGAATTTTCTTAAGCTCAAGAGAAATAGATACGACTGACTCTGTAAAATACGTATCAGGTGGACTTCCTAATTTAGAAAAAGCAATCTATTTAAAATCATCTCCCATAGTGAGACCAATTTTTAAAGACCAGCCAACTATAAAAGTAGATCCTAGAATAAATGAATGGAAGCTTGACCTAAAAATAAAAAACTTCTGGAAAGAAATTAGTGACCTTTCAATCAAGGTCTATTCCCAACAAAATTTAATTCAACTTGAAAAAGATTTTTTCAAGATAAAAGATCTCAAAAGTGGCGGAATAAAAATAATTTCTCTTAAAGGCTTTATCTCGGACCTCGAAGGTGACAATTCTCTTGATTTAAAAGTTAAAATCTATCACAAAGAGAATTTAATAGGTAACTTTACAAATAATTGGAAAATTTCTAGAACCCTCAAAGGAGATGATCTTCAACGCCTTCAAATTGGCGGTAATTCTGATAAATCACCGGTCGGTAGACTCATAAATGGGAACCTAATCCCACTTGTAAAAACAGTGCAAGATCCATATTTTCAAAAAAATTATCCTGAATACTACATTACAAAAAGCCAGAAGGATGAGAATAAAGACAAAGGCCTTAATGTTATCCTGTTCAAGAAAAGTGGGCAAACATTTGCTAAGGTAGAAAAAAGCCTTTTTCTACCAAATGCAACCCAACTCCTTTCTATCATCGTACTCGATATGAATTATGATGGAAAACCCGACTACTTTTTGAGATCATTGGCAAAAAGTGGGAATGAAAAGTTTATTCAATACTCTTATTTCAATCAATTTGGTAACCCTCTCTTCAAACAATATTCTCATCACACTTTTGTTCCAGAGACAGTTGTTCTTGACTTAAGAAAAGCCATTTTTATTCCTAATCATATTGAGAAAATTGGTAAAATTGCCATTCCTTTATTTCTTGCTGAGGGAAGAATACCTAAAGCAGACAAAAACCCTGACCCTTGGATGACTCCTGACCTTTCTAAGAATAGGCACTTTTACTTTTTTAAACCTAGCTTTAATGCTGAGAAAAATAATTTTGAAATCAAAACAAGAATTATGGATAACTACCTATGGGATAAAGTCATTAAAGATAAACTTAATCTTAAGTGGAATGATCAAATAAACCTTCTCTTTGTTCTTCCCCAATCTCAAAAAGATTTAAAAAATGGAGTATCTAAAGGCATTATTTCTACTGGCAAAAACTTTGAAACAACGACCCACTTGGTTAACCTAAAAGGCCTACCGATTTTTGAGGGTTCAACTTTAGAGACTAACTCCATTCACCTAGAAGGTCATGACCTGTTCCCAGTTACTGAAATTAGAGGTAAAGCCAACTTTAAAAGTTCTAGCCTTTTTGTAGGCTTGTATAATGAAACGACCATAAGGTTTACTGAGTTATCAGGTTCTCAAAGCGATAATCCATTTACCCTTTTAGATAGCAACGTCTATAGACAGTCCTATAAAAGGGACCATATTTTTGGAGCTCTAGCAACCTATAAAAAAGGCCAAAAAAACTATACTTTTTTTCAAACAAAAGGAAACCTCGGTCTTCACATTTCTGATCGTAGGACTGGTAAGATTACAGTTAAATCAAGACCAATTCATAGATTTAGTTTTCTACCTGGGTCATTATTTAGTGAAACATTCTATCCGATTGTAAAAGGAGAAAAAGCTAAAACCCTTCCAGCTCTTTACGTAGATTCAACTCAAATCAATAGAAGTGATATTTACCTTCTAACATTAAATGGAAGAGGAGACCTTATCTCTCCGATCAAATACAATCTTTCCATTCCGCAAAACTGCAGAAGTATGAATCCAGTTCCATTTGGAAAGAACCAAACATTTGCCTTTTCTTTATTTTGTTATGAAAAAGATGGAGATAAAGAGAGCTTTTCCATGAACTTTTTGCCTTTAAAGTAAATAGGGTACTTCTAACTTGCTTCCTTTTGCTTTCTTAAACGTTCCAGCCTTCTGAGGATGGTTCGTTTAAGCATCGGCACAACATTCTTTAGAGATGTCCCAAAATACCTTAAAACAGCTTCGTCACTTTTTTTAGATCCATCTCCATTAAAAAGCTCACTAACATCGATAATCTCATAGTTTTGATTTGAAACTTTAATATTTTCATCTTCACAAATAGCAAAAGTTTCCGTTAAAAATGATTGATAACGCCCATATTTTAAACCCATGTGCTGTTTCCAGTCGGCTGAGTTGAGACTAAAGTGATCTGTCGTATTAGGTCTTAAAGCGATAATTGTTATGTATTCGTAATTCTTCTCCTCCACTTCCAAAAAGTTTTTAGAAATTGGACCTAGCTTTCTCTGAACTTTTGCAAAATCAAAAGAGAAAAAATCTATTATTTTCTGAACAAGGTCTTTTAGTCCCTTTTCATAAGCTTTACTCTGTTCTATGTTGTGCCAAATAATTCCACGAAACTCATCAATACTTGCAAGAGAAAGCACTTCTTTTGAGCCTAAATTTAGACTTTTTACAAAGGTATTATCTACAAGAGCATAACCAATAACATCTGACCTTTCAGTTCCCAAGGAGGTTGGTCCACAATCATTGGTATGGTGACTTATTTGGAGTTTTGCAAAATTATATTTACCAGATTTTAGACCTTCCTCAATACCCTTTACCTCTCCACCAACAAGCTCAATAAGTGTCTTTTGAAAATCCATTTCCATTATCCATGTCGCATGGACGACTTTATTCACGGGCATTTCAATTCCGTCGATTAGGAGTTTCTCCTCTTGAACCAAATTTATTTCCATAAAATATCCTTTTTTTAGAAGAAATCTACATCGCTTGAAGGAATTGAAAATTCTTCAACTTTTAATTCCGGAACAGTACCGTTTTCCATTTCGATATGACCGAAACTTATTTCAATTTCTCTTGAACTGGTTGTCAGAATCATAGACGGGATCAAAAGCTTTCCCAGGTTGACTCTTGAAGTTGTTAAGTCGTAACTTTGTGGCAACCCAATTTTAAACTTTTTTCCTGTATTATTGAGGTTAAAGTTTATTATCCCCATAATTTGATTCGAATACTCTTGAGATGCTTTCAAAACATCATCGATACTCTGATCCTTTTTGAGTATATTTTTTGAAAAAAGATCACTATTTATTTTAATTACCAATCTCCCAACAAGCCACTCAAAATTATTTTCTATTGATACTAAACAATCGAAGTTTGAGTTATTTGAAAAGTCAAAGAAATCAGGGTCAAATTTTCTTTCTTCAAAGTTAACAGGCTCACAATCAAAGAAAATAGGTGTGATATACTCCATAGTCTTGTGAATTGTGTCTTTCATTCCACTAGTTATTTTTTCATCTACAAGAGTAACTAAATTTTCTAATACTTTTTCCTCGACGTTTCCATTTAGATCATCTTTACCCAAACGGATAAGTTGATTGGTGTTTTTTATTTCTGGACAAAGATCATTAGGATCCAAATATATTTTAGATATATTCTGGCCATCTACAAATTTTCTGGCCTCATGATCTCCATTTTTATTTGACTCATCAATCTGACTAATAATACAGAAGTGATATTTGACTTGATCAAAAGATTTTTTAAACTCACCAAAGTCACTTTCATTAAAGCTTCTAACTCGAAACTTTTTAGAAAGATTTTTTAGCACTTCAGCGTTTTCTTCGGATAGATTAAACCCTGATATATAAGTTGCATTCTTTAAAATAATCGCGCCCATTAGATCTCCTGAGGAAAAAATGCCGCTACATGAGACTCTATATCGACAAAATTAATCAAAAAATTTATATAAAAAAAATTAAAATTTTGATTAACTTAAACAAATTCTATTGCTCCTTTAACTTTTATAAAAAACTTTTTTTAATTTTAAACTTTTAGATATTTTAATTTAAGAATTTAACTTAAAGAAATAAAAAAAAATGAATTAACCAACAATTACGAGCGACTATTACATAAGATGTTTAGTTAATAACAAATGTTTAGATCTAGCCTTAATAAGTAGAGTTAGTTATCTTTTAAATTATTATCATTGATAAATAAAAAGATTTCCACCGTAACCTATTCATTTTTAAATAATATTACCTTCATTTAATGAAAACTTTATTTCAAAAACTTTTTTTCTCTAAAAAGACTCTTCGGTTTTCTAAGACAAAATTACCAAACTTTGAAGACGAGAATATTGGCGTTCCTTTCGCGTCTACTTTAAGATTAAGATTTGTTTTATTTAGCTCAACTCTGTATAAATTAAGACCAGTCTTTTCACTTCCTTTATAAACTAGCTTGGATTTAAAAACTTTAAGAGGGTCCATGGAAGGAACATAGTCATAAAAAGTTATGGGCTTATTTGATTTTTCCTTTGGTTCTGAAAAAAACCGATCTTGCTCAACAGCTGTCATCAGATGACCTTCAATTTTCAAAACTTTCTTAATATTCTTTCCATTAACAAATCCCACCAGTTCGTACTTTTTATCCTCTTTCGCCTTAAGTTTGACTTTATATGTTTTCTTCAAGTCCTCATACCCAATATAGGACCCCTCTAAATAATTTCCCTTATTATCCGTTAGCTCAACGGAAGTATTAAAAAAACCTTTCATAGAATTTTTTAAACGATTTTTAGGAACGATCATAGAAGTTCTAACAATATTTACAAGATTGCCTTTCTTATTTTTAAAAATCTTCCTGTGAACAAAGCCCGTGTTTACATTTTTAATTGATGTAATATCAACTTGTGAACTTATAGAAGGCAATCTAGACTTATCATTATCCTTTAAAGTCGAAATTATATCTCCGGCAACCTGCTCTAAGCTTTTATGACCTTTTCCTGTACCTTCTAAACAAAAAATTGCAGCATTATCGCTTGATAAAGATAAAATTTTTAAAAGGTTATTTTTAGTGCTTTTGTTCCCCGAGTGAAAAGATACCTCTGAATAAAGATAAGGCCATTTTTTTATTACTCCTGAATTAATTTCTACTATTTCTAAACTTGAAACTTTAGGCCTAAGCTTTTCAATAAAACTTGTTATCCAAATACTTGGCGGAGAATAAGCCTCCTTTAAAGTGCACCTTATGGCCCCTTGCTTTGAAGGCACTTCGATTCTATACCCCCCTTCCTTAACGCTTTGTATTAATGGCTTTTTAGATGCCCTTACTTTGGCAACGGCCCGACCTTTTTTATCAATCAAAGAATAGACCTCTAATCCTTCTTCTTTTTCCACTTTGAGAGTTCCGGCACAACCTGTTACAAAGATCATTAAAGCGAAGAATCTTAATTTAAAAGGGATCAATTGAAACTCCTCTTTCCAAGAATATAGGACCTTGTCAACTTACTAAAATATAGAACTAAGTAAGTTTAAATTATACTTTATTTCATTTTTTATGTCATTTTGAATACTTTATTTAAATTTTGTGAAGCATTTTAAGAACATCCTGACACTCTTTCTCTAAAACCAAAAATCTTAAAGCGCCATTATACTCACTCTCATCAGGAATAAGGGGAGACTCCCCCTCACCAAAAAGTTTAGAAAGAGAGCTAAATGTCAAACACTCCTCCCCTTCTGAAAAAGAGGAAACAAAAGAGAACTGATAGGCCCTTTTCAATTTTCTTAAAACTTCCTCTGATATATTTGATAACTCAGAAAATAAGCTATCTTCTTCAATAAAAAAAACAGAGGTCTCACCTACACCTTCAAGAGGAGCTTCATTAAACATAAAGCCTTTTTTGAGTATAATTGAAAAAAAGCTCGGGCTTGAGGGCCCTTTTTTAATCCAGGTTCCCTTGCCATTAGGTTTAAGACTGCTTCCAACATAAACAGGAATATTCTTCTTCTGCACAGGAGCAAGAGTTTCTGGAAATAAGACCTTGGCCCCTAGCTTGGCGATCTTAGTCGCATCTTTATAAGATAGCTCAGGAATAGTCTTAGCATCAGGATAAACTCTCGGATCGGTAGTAAGAACTCCCTCTACATCACTCCAAATAGTAAGGGATTCTGCATCAAGGGAAGATGCAAGAAGAGCTGCTGAAAAGTCTGATCCTTCTCTTCCTAAAGTCGTTGTCCGACCTTGATCATCTGAGCCTATAAAACCTTGAGTAACGGCCACCAACCTTAACTCCTCCAGGTCTTCATCTAAAAAAGGAGCAAATAATGAACCTACTTTCTCATTAAGCTTATCCATCTGTGGAACTGCTTTACCAAACGAGCTATCAGTTTTTACAAATTCTCTCGCGTCCAAATACTTAACACGATAGCTCTCTCCGAGAGAACTTTGAAGTGCAAAAGAGAAAAGTGATGATGAGAACCTTTCACCCAGACTATAGAGCTGGTCCATTATCATAGGAGAAACACCTTTTCCTAACTCGACTGCTTCCTCAATAATCCTAGAACCTTCAAAATCAAGCTCATCAATAAACCCACGAAGAAGAGAGTCTCCAGACAGACCCTCACAAATCCCTATATGACGCTTCACAATTTTGTTATAGGCTGCTAAAGCATCCTCTTTTTGATTCATTCGAATGCAGTCAGCCACTCCTTCAAGGTGGTTTGTTGTCTGCGAAGTTGCACTAACAACGACTACTTTCACTTCAGGTAAGCTTTTAACAATTTCAGCACAGTTCTTAATGGCAATAGAGTCGCGGACACTAGTTCCACCAAACTTGGCCACGACAAACTTTGAATTTGCTTGCTTAGACATTTTTGAATCCTAATCACTAAGTTTTCAAACAAAGCGACTTTTCGAATTATCAACTCAGATGATCAATCACGCTTAAGCTTCTTATAAGCTATCCTTCTCGGTCTCAAAGCATCATCACCAAGCCTCTTTCTTTTGTCTTCCTCATACTCCGAGAAATTTCCATCAAACCAAACAACTTTGCTATCTCCTTCAAAGGCAAGAATATGAGTAGCAATTCTATCGAGAAAGTAACGGTCGTGAGAAATAACCACAGCGCAACCAGAGTAGTCCATCAAAGCTTTTTCTAATGCCCTCAAAGTGTTCACGTCTAAATCGTTTGTTGGCTCATCAAGGAGAAGCACATTACCTTCTTCTTTTAACATACTGGCCAAATGAACTCTATTCCTCTCTCCGCCTGAGAGCTCAGTCACTTTTTTGTTATGATCATCCCCTGTAAAATTAAAACGGGAAATATAGGCCCTCGAATTAATTTCACGGCTGCCCATTTTTATATGCTCGGTTCCGCCCGAAATGACATCAAGAATACTTTTTGAAGGATCAAGTTCTCTTCCCTGGTCTACATAGACCAGCTTTACTGTTTCACCAACTTTAAGTGAACCATTGTCAGGCTTTTCCTGATTCGTAAGAAGCTTAAAAAGAGTTGTCTTACCTGCACCGTTGGGTCCTATAACACCGACGATACCCCCTGGAGGCAACTTAAAGTTAAAGTTTTCAAAAAGAAGCTTTTCACCAAAGGACTTTTCTAAATTCGTTGCCTCAAGAACAAGGTCCCCCAATCTTGGTCCAGGTGGAATATAAAGATCATTCGTTTCATTTCTTTTTTCAGTTTGTTCTCTTAGCCTTTCTTCATAATTTTTAATTCTGGCTTTACTTTTTGCTTGTCTTGCTTTTGGTCCTTTTTGAATCCAATCCAGCTCTTCTTTTAATGACTTTTGTCTTTTGGACTCTGCTTTCTCCTCCTGGGCCAAACGTGCTGTTTTTTGCTCTAACCAGCTTGTATAGTTTCCTTTAAAAGGAATCCCGTGACCCCTATCAAGTTCCAAAATCCAACCAGCAACGTTATCAAGGAAGTACCTGTCGTGCGTAACCGCAATAATTGTACCTTTATAATCTTTAAGATGGTTCTCAAGCCACAAAACTGTTTCTGCGTCCAAGTGGTTTGTCGGCTCATCAAGAAGCAAGATTTCGGGCTCTCTTAAGAGAAGGCGGCATAAGGCAACCCTCCTCTTTTCACCTCCGGACAAAACACCGGTTTTTTGATCTGCTGGCGGGCACCTTAAAGAGTTCATTGCTAGATCAAGTTTACTATCGAGGTCCCATCCATTGCAGGCATCCAGCATATCTTGAACTTTCGCTTGCCTTGCCAAAAGAGCATCATAGTCAGTTGCCGTTTCAAATTGTGCACTAATATCATCGTATTCCTTTAAAAGATCGACGACTTCTTGAACGCCTTCTTGAACAACTTCTTTGACTGTCTTCTCTGGATCTAACTGAGGCTCTTGTTCCAAATAGCCGACTCTATAACCTTTAGACAAAACTGCGTTCCCCAAAAAGTCTTCCTCAACGCCTGCCATAATGCGAAGAAGCGTACTTTTTCCAGAACCGTTTAAACCCAAAACACCAATTTTTGCACCATAAAAATAAGATAGGCTTATATCTTTTAATACTTGCTTATTGCGATAAACCTTACCAACATTGCTCATAGAATAAATTATCTGCTTATCATTTGTCGCCATAAGTCACATCCTTTTCGAACTAGTACTTGGTGCATTAATTTGTCCTTCATTTTGAAGAAATTAAATGTATTACACGCCACCACCTTATACAATCAAAAAGGAGCTTAACAAGACAGAAAGATAAAATAAATAAGGACATAAAAAGAAAATTCCAAGAAAAACAAGCCTCAAAAATTGAATCTTTTCTCTATATTTTTCAAAACTTAAATCTCTCAAAAAATATACCTCCTCAACGATATCACTTAACTCACTTCGCACCTCGCTACCTTGATTTTTCCACCTATCTATAAGACCTCTTAAATCTTCTAAAACAGGCTTCCAACTTAGAGGTTCTTTTCTGTAAAAAACTTCAAATCCACTTTTTTCTAAAACTATTCCTACCGGTAAATTCAAATAAATAAGGCAGAAAAACCTAAATAAGGGTCCATAATAGAGGTTAAAAAAATAAAAGTCTTTTTTCTTAACCCTATGGCAAACAATTTGATAAAGCAAAACACCTACCATCTGGAAGCAAAGGATAAGCAGAAGAGTTTCCGGCTTAATAGAAACTTTTGGCCCCAAAATCTTATGACTAGCGCCTATAAAAAGCCAAGTCGTGACCCCCAAGCAAATATACTGAAAAAAAGATCCTCTCATTTCTTTTTCAACTTTTTTTTCAAAACGGACATCTCCTAAAAGGGCCCTTTTAACCTCCTGGAAGTTCTTCTTTGGGTGTCCACCTAACTCCCTTTTATAGAAAAGTATTTCATTAACTAGTCCAGTATAAAATTTGTACCCTTCCCCACTCTCATCCTTGTCCTTTGAAAAAGAAAAAAAATCTTTATGAGAATTCCAACAAGTCATCCAATGAATTAATTTCTCTCCCGACCTTAACTGATTTCTATGACCTCTTTCTAAATAAAAAAAGATGAAAGGTATTGAGAAAATTAAATATAAAATTGCTGCCAAAATCATAATTTCAATAGAATGCAAAGGTTAAGCCAAAATTAGATTTTCGTGAGGGACCTAGATATTGCATCCAACAAGAACTGTGGCTTACAATAGCAAGAAGATGAAAAGAAAGATAACTTATCAATGGATTCTCTTGAGTTTTATCATAAGCTGTTTAGCGGGATGTGGCTTATTCTCAAAAAGAAAACCTATCACCAAGAAGCTTTCTCAAAAGCAGATTTTTCCTCAAGCCAGTTATGAAGGTTTTCACTCCCATCCTGCCCGAAACCTTTCCCAAAATTGCCTGGAGGGCCAATATGCCTTTACAGAGCCTAAAACTGGCATTCAACGCTGCTCAATTCTTCCTAAATCAACCGTTTTAAGGGACCTTGGTGGAGGTTACAAAGCTTATCAATGTAGAGGAAAAGTGAACCCTCTTTTTTTGAAAAAGGGCTATATTCGACGTCCGGATGGGTTACTCATTGATCCTAAAAAATACCGGTGCTCCAATGGTGTTGCCTTTCTAAAGAAGAGAAAATATCACACAGAAATTAACTGCCTCTCTGAAGACCCCTACTTCGAACCTATGAGGGGAAACTTCACGTCTCGCTTTGAAATGACTTTAAGGTCCTGCAATAACGCACATGGCAAAAAATAATGTACGCCTTTGTTATAACCCGGACAAAATTTACTCCTTGATGAAATTTTCTTGCCGGCATGAAAGAGAAAGCCTAGATTGCTTTCTGACTCTTTTTTAAGGACGCGTTAATGGATTACCATAAAGAAAGCCCAGAAGTGCAGTTAAAGCATAAGCTTGAAACCGTTCAGAGCCTCTGCAAATCTATAGATCCTTTTCAAGTACCTATAAAAGAGGAAGATAAAACAGTCTTAGAAAGTTTAGGAATTTTCGAGTCCAATCCAATCAAGGTCACTAACGAACTTTTAGTCCTCATTGACAAGACTCAAACTCAATTAAATTCCTTTAGCTCCGAGGAAAGATCAAAGTGAGAATGAACAATAAAGCCTATAAATTCACCCAAAATCCATTTCGATGCGCAATGGTTGAGTTTCATCCACATACTATAAAATATGTTAAAAAAGGGCATCCATGGGTAACAGAAGATTCTTTTACCAAAAGATTTCCACAAAAAGCTCACTTTTTAAAAGGTACTAAAGAAAAAAGCCCTACATCTTTTGGCGTTTTTATACACGACCCTAACCACCCAAAGGTGAAGGCCAGGCTTTGGTCTTATGCATCTCCTGAAACCTGGGGACGATCTGCATTTGAAGAGGAGCTCCTTTCAAGGCTCATCATTTCAATTGAAAAGAGGATACCAAAAATACAGGCAGACATAAAAACTCCAATCCATGAGATAAGAGAAAACTTTTATCTGGTTTTTGGCGAATCAGATTCTCTTCCAGGACTTAAAATCCAAGTTCTTTCTCCTGGAAAAGTCCTTATTCAGTATTATTCAAATTTTTGGACTCATTTTCAAAAAGAACTACTTTCAAAACTAAGCTATGCTTTTAAAAGGTTTTTCCCAGAATGGAAGGAAAAAGGCGTCGACATCTTTATTCAGACGAGGTCACAAAATAAAAGTATCCCTTTGCAAAAGAAGTCGCTTTCAACTTTTCCAAAAGGAGATGGAAAGTTATCCTTTTTAAGTAAAGAGTTTGACATAAACTACCAAATTCACCTAGGTCAAACTTATGACTTTGGTCTTTATACAGATATGTCTCCATTTAGAAGCTCAATAAAAGAATTTATCACTCCAGATTCAAGTGTTTTAAATTTATTTTCCTACACAGGAGCTTTTTCTCTGTTTGCCCTTAAATTTGGATCTAAAGATGTTCACTCTGTAGACTTATCTCCTAAATATATGAAATGGCTCGAACATAATATGGAGCTAAACCCGGCCATCGATTCTTCCTGCCACCATAGTAAAGTATCCTCGGCAATGAATTCACTCAGCGGATATGAATCAGATAACAAAAAATTCAATCTTATTATTTGTGATCCCCCTTCAACATCTAGTGACGGAAATAAAAGAAGTAAGGCTATTAATTCCTACCATCAACTTCTTCCTTCAATGCTTAACCTACTTGAAGACAAAGGAAGAATTGTCCTTTTTTTAAACACACATAATATTACATTCAAAAAGTTTTTTGGCGAAATTGAATCACAGTTAAAACTCCATATAAAATCTAAAACCCATAAACTCCAGAAGCTCAAATCAGACAATTGGGATTCACCCTCAAAAAAAGGTTTTCCGGAAGGAGATTACTTAAAGGCAATACTTATCTCACCTCTTTAAACAAAGATTACTTAGTCACAAAAAAATGCTTTTTTGATATCCTTCTTTCCCGTTGTATTTTCCTGCTATAATAAAAGGCATATTTTTGCCTAAATGAGAAATATATGAGTTATACCAAAAAAGATTACCAAAGAAGTAATTTAGAGAAAGCATTTCTACCTACGTTTTTAATGGTCACCATTTTTGGCTACATTACTCTAAAGTATCCTGAACTTCTCGTTTCTTTCAATTTAATAAACTCTTCAGGAGATCTTTACTTTTTTGGAAAATCCCCATCCTTCTGGTACATGCTTATTTACACTCTCATTGTTTGTGGCATTTCTCTTAAAGTTCTTTTCATTGGAAAAAATATATATGGTAAGGGTAAAAAATCACAAAAACCCTTAAGCAAATATCAAAAGCTTAAATTTACAAGTATTTTTTTAAGTCAATTAATTTTTTTTTTCATCATTCCATTTATTCTTCCTCCCATCTTAGAAGGGAGGTCCTTTTTTGCAGACCCAATCGCTAATTTAAATAAAGATGCATACATATATGTCTCAAGAGGCTTTACATCATGGTCAGCTTTTTTTTACATTTTTATTGTTGTTCCTTTAAGCGTTTGGCTTTTTGGAAAAAGATATTGTTCGTGGTTTTGCTCATGTGGAAACCTGGCCGAGGTAATAGGAGTTACAAAATGGGGTTCAGCATGGGTTAAGCATAAAACACCTACCGGTAAAACTGCAAAAAAGCTTGAGCATCTTCAAACGGCTTTCTTAATAGGAGGCATCCTTTTTGGCTTTGTTTTATTTTTGGATATTATTAAAGTTGTAACGGCAACCAACCTTATAGAAGCTGGAAGGTTTTACAACGACTTCATTGTTGACTTTGTATTTGGCGCCATTATAGGAATTTGCGCCTATCCTTTTTTAGGAACAAGGGTATGGTGCCGCTACGGATGCCCTTTAGCTAAAGGAATGGAATTATTTGGTCGTTTTGGCAAAACTAAATTTAAAATTCAACCTAACGACAAATGTATAGGGGCTAACCTTTGCTCCCAAGCATGCCCAATGGGAATCGATGTAGCATCATATGCTCACCTTGATAAAGCTCCTATAAAAAAATCTTTTGGGCTTGATACAACACCTTGCATTGGGTGCGGTGGTTGCATTGATGCCTGTCCTGTTGATGCCCTTTCTTTTAAAAAAATCTCTTTTCAAGCAAATAAAGGAAAGGAGAAATAAGACTTTGAACTTCCTATTAGATAAGCTACTTGAGTTTACCCACTTGTTTCTTATTTTTTTTAACCTTTTTGGATGGATATCTAAGAAAACCAGGACCTTACACCTCATCACAATCCTCTCCACTCTTTTTTGCTGGTTCATCATTGGGATATGGTACGGCTTAGGTTATTGCCCCTTAACTGACTATCACTGGAAAGTTAAACAAGAAATTGGGGAAACTAATTTACCCTCTTCTTATATAAAGTACATCCTTGATGACCTTTTTAACGAAGACTTTTCAACAAACTTTATTACCTACCTTACCGTCATTTCAACTTTCGGATCTCTCTTTATTTCCCTTTTTTTAACCTTCAAAAAAGGTCATAAAGTCCCAAAGTGAACTGAAAAAAGGGCCCCTTTTCTTACAATTTATTACATTAGAGGGCTTTTTCGGCTTGTAGCAGTCGACTATCTCAACAATTCAAAAAGAAATGGTAATCATCATCAAGAAGGAACCTGAAAAGCAATTAAGGTATCTTAAATAATTTTTATTTTGAAAAAGCAGGTTATTTAGGAGATGAAAATGGAAGTTACAAGTAATCACTACAGAGAAATGCTTAGGGAAGAACTCCAAAAAAGAAATGGTAGAAACCCGCGCTATTCTTTAAGGGCCTTCGCAAAATGCTTAGGTGTCGACGTAGCAGCTCTTTCAAGAGTTCTTTCTAATAAACAAACAATAACAATGAAAACGGCAAATAAAATAGTTTCAAAGCTTGATCTACCTACCAAAGAGAGAGACTTTTTTCTTTTTTCCGTTATGGAAGATAGAAAAGCCTTAAGCCTTAAAAGAGAAAAAAGAACTCAAGAAAAAAGAGAAAATCTTTTAAAAATGAATGAAGACTTAATTCAAGTTACAAGTGAATTACATCACTTCTCTATACTTGAACTAACCCACATTCAGGGCTTTCAGGGAAATGCCACTTGGATTGCTCAAAAGCTTGGAATTACAGAAAAGAAAGCAATGACTGCCATTGAAAGGCTTGTTAGATTAGGCTTCCTGTTAGAAGACGAAAAAGGTGGCCTCCAAAAAGTAGATGCAAATGTTCCCGTCGCTCAGGAATCGCAAAACTATAAGTCTCACCATAAAAAATATCAAAGAGAAACTCTTTGCCGTGGTCTTCATTCATTAGAAAATGACCCCTCCTCACAAAGAAACTTTCAAGCAACAACGATTGCTATTGACACTGAAAAGATGGAATTAGCAAAAAAAATGATACAAGATTTCATGAGCAATCTTGCAGGTTACCTTGAGCAAGGTGAGAAGAAAGAGGTCTATCAACTTTCAGTTGGTCTTTTCCCATTAACGAAAGACAAGGCAATAGCTTGTAATTAACTAATATAAGCTGAAGAGAAATTAAACTTAGGCTTTTCGCTTAAAGCGACCTACTTTGCTAACGTGAATTTTAAAAATACCTTTGATAAGTTTTCTAAATGAAAATTAGAGGAAGTGATAAAGAAGAGCCTTTTGACGTCAAGTCCAACATAAAAAGTCAAAAGGCCCGTCTACTTAAATTTAGGATTTAAAATCTTTCAAAAAATTTTCAATATCTTCGTAGGTTGTTTTATCAACTTTAAAAATCCAACGAGAGTTACTTAAATTAAATTGATTAACCTCTTTTTGGGCCTTTAAAAGGTCTTCAACTCCTGCTAACTTTTTCTTGTCGTCATCCTTAGAGATAACTATCTTGTCAGGTACATCTTCAAGTCTGCTTGAAATTTTTAAATAATAATCCCCTTTTCCTTTCGAAAACTGAAGATCATATATCATTTTATTTTTCGACTTTAACTCTAATTTCAAATCAAACTTAAGGTCAGCTAAATCTTTAAAATCAATAGGTTTAAAATCATTAAAATGGATCGGCTGTGTACCTTCTACAAAATCTAGCAATTTCTCTTTGCTCTTTTCATCAAGGTTTACACTAGTTAAATTATTACTCTTATAACTGATTTCACTACCTATTTTCTCAAAGGAAAGCTTCTTTCCAGAAGAGATAAGACTCATTCCCTCAAAGTCTTTCTTTCCTACATTCATCAGTTCAGTTTCTATATAAGAGTCCTTTTCGCCACTAATATAGAGAGCATTACTAGATAAATAAACTGGATTTTTATCCGCAAAGCGAATAAAACTTCCATTGTACTTTTTCTTTTTACCAACATAGAAATCAAATGTTTTGGAGCCCGTTCTATCAAAGCCACTAACACGAATCTTAGACTTTTTTTTCGTCAAATCGTATTCAAGGTGAGAGCTCTTTTTTTCAGAGACCTTTTGGGTAATTTGAATATTGGCAATTTTATATAGAAGATCATTAATTTTCTCATTGGAAGCTGGATAAGCGAAATAATCCTCTAAAACAAAAGATTCCCCTTCTTTCAAAAGACTCACTTTATGGGACTTATTGTTATCTCCCAACTCCTCAATAACTAATTTAGCGACTTTATCAACATCAAAACCGGCTATGAAATCACTTCCTAAAGCAAGCCCTGTTCCCCTTCTATGATCCTCAATATAAGTAAAAATAGAAAGGGCAATGAGAACAACTGTTAAAACTGATAATTTTTTTAACTTTTTTTCCATTTTTTTATCCTCCCCTTAAGAATCTTTTCTGATACCTTTCTTTCTTCTCATTTGGAAAAAGATCCCAAAAACTAAAAGAATCGAAGGCATAAAAAGAGTATTTAAGTACTGGAGGTTTGAACCAAGCTTCTCAATCTTTTCTCTCCCCTCTCTTTTCACATCACGAAGTTCACCCTTTAATTTTGCAATAACTTTAGTTAATTCTTTTTTCTTCTTAATACCTTCGTTTTGAATTAAGCCGATATTACCTTCATTCATTTTTCTACCTAGTTCTCCCAATTCTTTTTCAAAACTTTCAATTCTCTTATTGATCTCAGAAACTTTTTCAGCTGTATTTTTTTGAGCATCAAACTCAATCTTATCTACAACATCAAATGAACGGTTAAATCGACCCTTTGAACGTACTTCCAACAATTCTCTTGAACCACCAAGTTGTTCCAAAGAATTTAATACAAGAGTGGAATTTTCATTTGCCAAACCAATACCAAAAACAGAGTTTTTAAAAGAAAACTGATCGTGGATAAAGTCAACATCACTAAAAACAATTACCGCGGATTCTTTTGTCGACTTCTTTAGTCCCGTGAGAAGGATCTCTTTTTCAACCTTATCCTTTTGATCCTTTTTCTTAACACTCACTCCATTTGGAAACGCTGATTCAAACTTACCAACAATTTTATAAGCTAAATGAACAGGCTTGCTACCGTCTTTAAAATTTTTCCATAAATAGGTAGGATCACTTAACTTCCATGTGGAAAACTCGTATGAATTACCTTTGTTGGTTGTCCCTAGAATAGGATAGATCTTTTTATCTTTTTGCTTTTTATCAATTACCCTCAAACTGCCAGGGTAAAGGAATGTCATGCTTCCGAGTTTATAAGTAATAGCATCCTTAAATTCAGCACCGCATCTTTGATCACACTCTAAGAGAGCAAGCAATCTCTGAGGTTGCATTCTAGCATTCATTCTACCTACACCACTTAAAAAGCGGTCTCCAGCTAGTTTTTTCTCTTCTAGCTCTACCCCCCACTTAGTCATCAACTTTTTGAGGTTTGACTTTTTCTCAGCTCCAGCTCTTGCCTTAGAAATAACGTTGTCAACAATCGAATAAGGGTCAACAAAAAGAAGGACTTTTCCGCCACCTAATACATATTGGTCAATGGCCCAAAGAGTTTTTTCAGATAGATTTTTAGGATGAGCAATCATCAAAATATCTAAACCAGAAATTTTTTCAGTATCCGGCTCAATATTTTTAACATCGTAGAACTCCTGCATAAGCTTAGTAATTATCCAGGATTCTTGAGGTGCTTTTCCTTGCATCCTCATTAATTGAGCCATGTAAGGAGTCATCTTATCATTTAAGATAGGGAGAGAAGAAAGAATACCAACGCTTTTCTTCCTCGGATTAATAACTGAATAAATCAACCTGGTGACTTCATACTCTAGGTTTTCTTGTTGGCCAGGATCAAAGAATTCAATAATTTTTTCAGTCCCTACATTATTCTCCACAACGAGACCAAAAAAATATTTTTCGGTTTCAGTCAACTGAAACTTTTTTAACCCGTAGGTAGAAGCTTCTTCCTCTTCCTTAGTATCTGGTCTAGGATCAATGACCTGAAGTCTTAGATTATTTCTTGAATGAGCAACGTACTCTTCCAATAAGTCCTTCACATAGAAGAAATAATTATTAAATATTCTTAGGCCCTCAGTTCCTTTATTAGCACTTGTTTTTGAGTAGTAAAGTTTCAAAGTCAAAGGAGTATTTAATTTTTTTAAAATATCCTTCGAGCCATTTGAAAGTGTGTAAAGTTTTTCTTCGGTCATGTCTACCTTAAAACGCTTTAACCACGAATTTCCGATATAAACGGTTAAAACCATGATAATCGCGCTTAAGGTGACAACAAAATAATTACCAGTTTGTCTTTTCATTTTTCTCTCCTTAAGAAGCTTTTTTCTCATCTAAAATGGCCTCGCAACCGTAAAGCCAAGCAAGAATTATGACAGCAAAAAACCATAAATCGCCTACCCTCATTACTCCTCTTCCCATTGTTTCAAAATGATGAATCATGCTAAGAGATTCAAAAAGATCTAAAAAGTAACGATGAAGAAAAGTTGAAAGAAATTCAAGAATAGGTGGTGAGCCTGCCATAGTTAAAAGGTAACAAAAGACAACGGTACAAATGAAACTTATGACCTGATTTTTTGTCAAAGCAGAAAAAAAGCAGCCTATTGCTAGGTATGCTCCACCCAAGAGAAAGGAACCCAAATACCCTATAAGTATGACGAGGTAATCTGGTTGTCCGAGGTAGGCTACCGTTAAAACGATTGGAAAAGTACAAAGAAGGTTAAAACCTATAAAAGCCCATGATGCCAGGAATTTTCCAAGGACCGCTTCTCTTACTGTTACTGGTAGAGTTAAAAGAAGTTCTATTGTACCAGATTTCCTTTCTTCGGCCCATAACCTCATTGATACTGCAGGAACTAAAAGAAGAAAAAGCCAGGGAATGTATCTAAAAAAAGAACTTAGATCAGCTTGCCTTAAAACGAAAAAACTACCGCGGCCAGATTCAAATGTTACATAGCCTATGGAAAAAAGAAAAATTATAGAAAAGACGTATCCAAGGGGAGTCGTAAAGTAGGACTTTAATTCTTTTTTTAAAATAGTTTTTACTGAATGACTCATCATAATGAAACTCCTTGCACTTCTTGGCCTGTCGTTATGGCCCTAAAAACATCATCAATTCTTCCTAAAGATGATTTTTCTTTTAGTTCTGATGCTTCTCCATCAAAAAGTTTTTTCCCAGATGAAATTATAATGGCCCTTGTACAAACCGCTTCCACTTCTTCAAGAATATGAGTCGAGAGAATGACACATTTATCTTTTGCCAGCGATTTAATCAAAGTCCTTACGTCGTGCTTTTGATTTGGGTCTAATCCATCAGTTGGTTCATCCAAAATTAACACTTGTGGGTCATGAATAAGAGCTTGGGCCATAGAAGTTCTTCTTTTGTAACCTTTAGAAAGAGTTTCTATCGTTTGAAATTGAACATCTTTCAAAGCACACATTTCTATGACTTTTTCCACTGCCTTCACTTGACCCTTTTTTTCAAGACCTCTCAATTGAGCGGTATAATGAAGAAACTCATCGACAGTCATATCATCATAAAGAGGTGCATTTTCTGGCATATATCCTATTTTTTTTCTCACCTCAATAGGTTCACTTAGAATAGATTTTCCAAAAACGGTTGCATCTCCTCCAGATGGAGAAATAAAGCTAGTAATCATTTTCATAGTAGTTGATTTTCCAGCGCCATTTGGCCCCAAAAAACCCAAAACTTCACCTTCTTTTACTTCAAAAGAAATTTTGTCTACGGCTTTAATCTCACCAAATGATTTTGAGAGTTCAGTAACTCTAATCATAATACCTCCTCAAAAGCATAAAACCTCCCTCAAAAAACCACTTCCTTTTACCAAAAAGGAGTTGGGTCAGGATTCCGATTAATTTATTCTTAGATAATTTTAGAAAAATGAAATTGTTATGAGAAGACTAAATCATTAATTTTTTTAGCAAAAAAAAGCCCCTTCCGAAAGAAAGGGGCTTTTAACGCTAAACACAAAACCAAGACCTAAATATCAATTATCGACACCTTCTCCACTTAAGGTGATAAACTAGACCTGCATTGAAATCAGCACTATCAACTGTAGAAAGAGCATCGTCTCCCATCCTGTTTGTCCTCACCATCATGCTGGTGTTAACACGAAGGTTAACTGACTGACCACATGGAGACCATGTCAAAGCACTTAAGGCCAAAGTATTTGAAAGTGTATAATCGTCATCTATACCACCTCTAAAAGTCTTTCTATACCTAGGACCTCTTTTACCAGCAAAGAAATACTCAGCAGAGAAACGAGACATTCCACCACGTGGAATAGAGTTAAAACCTCTATAGTCAGCCTCAATAATAGAGACACTCATTCCCTGAGGAACGTGAACGGGAATTGCAATATTACAAGATTTACGTGCAACTCTTCTTCCAGAAAAACCACCTGCTTCAACCTGAAATTCATCAAAAAGAATTGATAGGGCCTTATTATCAGGGCTAAGAGTTACAGAAGCACTCCCACTTGGACAACCATTACCACCATAACCTGGGTGACCCAACTGAATATCGTCAGCTTGAGCTTGCCCTAAAATCATAGCAGCAGCTAAAATTAAAAACATTTTTAGTGAACTTTTCATAGGTTTCCTCCTTTACCTTTATTAAAAACCTTCGAAATTGAAACAAGGTCTTGGTGAAACCTAACATAGGAGCTTTAAACTCCTTTTAAAAGGCTTTTAAAGAGGTCTTAAGAGAATCTGCGCCGCCAACTTATCATCAGAGACACTAGTGGTGTGGAAAGTTATCTTCTGTTGTAAAAGAAATCAACAATGTTGGCGAATATTTTAAAAATCAAGACAAAATGTCACAGGCCCATGATTCTTTATTGAAACGTCCATAAACTCTCCAAAAACACCTTTTTCAACCTGGACAGTTTTTTTCAAAATTGAACAGAAATCTTCAAACATTTCATTTGCTTTTGCTGGTTCCATCGAATTATCAAAACCGGGTCGATTACCTTTTCCTCCTCTCCAGGAAAGTGTAAACTGACTTATTGCCAACAAAGAACCGCCTTCAATATCAGAAACACTCTTTCCCATTTTTTTGGTATCCGGGTCTTCAAAACACCTTAAATTTAGAACTTTCTTTGAAGCTTTTTCCAAAATATCGGGTAAGTCTCTCTTTTCAAAGCAAACGAGGAGGACTAAACCAGGGCCAATTTCCCCCACTAATTCATCACCAACTCTTACATTAGCACCTGTTACTCTCTGAACAACGACCCTCATAGCCACTCCGCATCATTTTTTACTCCCCTACATTAACTCTTTTGTAGAGACTATAATCATAATCATGAGAAAACTAAAATATACTTTATTAGCAGCCTTTTTAACCCTTAGCTTCCAAAAGGGATCTTTTGGAGGTGACACTTTTCTTTGGGAATTTGCTTTGGGATACCATAGTTTAAGTTACAAAGAAAATACTAGCTCTTTAAACTTAAGTTTTAAAGAAAATACAGGTTCTTTAAAACTTGGCTTGAAAGCAATGCTTTTGCCAAACTGGCTTTACTTAACTAACGAAGTAAGACTTATGGGCCCAGTTACCATGACAAGTAAAAAAGGGTACGAAGCCTTAATGGGTCATTATGAAAGCACACTAAGATGGGAAATTCCAGCAACCCCCTTGATGTTTATCCTTTCGGCACACTACTTTCACTCTAGAATGCAAATAAAATATAAAAATTCAGACAAGTTTGGATACGACGATTTATATGGAGTAAAGTACTCAATTGAAGTTTTCTTTTCAAAATTAAATAAGCACATAAATTTATTTTTACGTTACCCCTTCCAAACAGACCTAGATTATAGAAAACAACAAGAATACTCTGCTGGAGCCGTTCTATTTCTAACTCCAGAAGATAACCTTCCGTACTCTCTTCCTTTTTATTTTAGAAAAGGATCATTTATAAGATTTACTCTCACATCAATTGAAGACAAAATGAGTGACCAAAACAAATACCGATACTTTTACTCCACTTTTGCCGAGCTCGGATGGAGCTGGTAACTTACCATTCTTCCCCCTCAAGATAATAGACTAAAATGACGAGAGGAAAGTACTGTTCTTTACGGTGGGGACATGGACAAAAAGAATCAAGATTTTGAAGTACTTATCTTTTTTCAAGATAACTTGATGGGCGAGTTATACTCTATCCTCATTAATTATATGACGGGTTTTCAGTGTATAACGGTATCAAGTGTTGGAAATGCAGAGAAAATTTTAAAAGACAGTACTAAATTGAAATTAGTTGTTATAGATTTTTTGGGTTTTAAAGACAACTGTATAAAGCTTGTATTTGAATGTATAAGAAAAAAGTTCCTCATTTTTACCAATGATTTTGTTCCTAGAATTTCAAAAGATCCTCAGCTTTATAAAGAATTTGGTGGCTTGGAAAAATATTCTGGTGAATCTGAAAAGTATATCAATAACTTTCAAAAAGCCATCGAGCAATATTTTGAAAAAGAAGTAAGTGCCAATAAAAATGAATATTTGGCAATTCCCCTTTTGCTTCTTCTCCATTTTAGAAATTTAGGTGGTCACTTATTCATAAAGCTTGTCAGTGGCCGATACTTAAAAATGTTTAGGAAAGAAGACACTATTACGGAAGAAGATATACACAAATTAAATAAAAGGCAGGTTAAATACCTTTTTCTTGAAAGGGAAAATGCACAAGATATTATAAAGATTATCCTCAAAAATGAAGATGCTGTTACAAAAGCTATTCAAAACAAGCAAATACTAAATTTTGTAACACCTGATCAAATGAAAAAAAAGCTAGAAAAAATACAAAAAATTATGCCTCTCAATGATGAAGAGCTCAAAACCGTCGAAGGAAATATAGATGATGTTTTGAAAACAGTTGAACAAATTCCAAAATTTTCTAAGTTTATAAAAATATTTAAATTAAATAAAAACCAAGCTGACTATTATTCTAGCCATATTGAACTAACTGGCCGAATAGCCTGTGGAATTGCAAAAGAACTCGGTGTCGGAAACCCCCAAACCTTCAGAAAATTTATTTTTAGTGCTTACCTTCATGATCTTACTCTTGCAAAAAATACAAAACTTGCCGAAATCAACACAAAGTCAAAATTTGATAAAATGAAAAACACGCTCACAAAAGATGAAAAAAAGTTAATTTTAAATCATCATAAAGACTCAGCAGATGCTTCAATAAAGTTCCAAGGTGTTCCCCTCGATGTAGACACCATAATTAAACAACACCATAACATTCATGATGGTGTTACCTTAGGCGGTTCTGCCGGTGAGCCTTCTTTATTCTCATCAATATTTATTATTTCTCACGATCTTTCCGATTATATTTTTTTCAATAAAAAGTGGACGATCAAAGACTTTATTCTAGAGAAAAAAGATGCATATAAATCTGGCAATCTTTTAAGAGTTTACGAAGCCGTTTCTAAGCAAGGTGATGAGTAAAATTTGAAAAAATAAAAAAATGAGAAGAAGGAGATAAAAACATGGACGATAAGCTGAAACTTGTGTTGGTTGATGATCAAGAAGATATTCTTGAAACACTTGAAATAAAAATACCAGATCTATGCGATTTCGATATTGAAATGTTTACCTTTACAAATCTTCAAGATGCGACAGACTTTATTTTTGAAAACCCAATCGAAGCTGTTATTACTGATATTCACTTAGGAGAAGAGTTAGGGATTGATATTTTCGAATATTGCAGCTACCTCAATAAAGGTATTCAAGTTATTGCTCTTTCTGGAGATACCTCAAAAGAAACTCTTGAAAAATGTTTCAATGCCGGTGTAGAGTACTTCCTAAATAAGCCATTTCAAGACGAACAAATACAAGAAGCTCTTTCCAAAGTGAGGAACCACTTCCAATACTGGAATAAGGTTATTAAAGACTCAATGTAAAAGCCAAAAACCTATAGATCCGAGGGCGAATCAGGCTGATTTTTTGGGTCAGCTTTAATAAATGGGTCAAGCTTTAGACAAGAATCATTTATATCGACCAATCTAGGAAACCTTTTCAAGTCAATTCCAAACCTTTTTGCGTTATATATTTGAGGAATTAAGTACAAGTCAACACAAGTTAAATCCTTACCCATTGAAAAAGGTCCTTTAAATAAACCAAGTTCTCTTTCTAAAACCGAAAGACCTTCTTCAATCCAAAAAGAAGACCAATTCTTTTTCTCTTGGTCACTACAGCCGAAGCGCTTAACAACTTCCTGCATTACTCGCAAGTTTTGCAAAGGCTGAATCCCGGAGTTGATAATTTCACTTAATTGAATGCACCTAGACCTTAGACCACGATCATCTGGAAAAAGAGGGTTTTGAGGCCACTTTTCATCAATATAGCTCAAAATGGCCATGGATTGACTTAGCTTAAGATCCCCATCAATAAAATAAGGAACCTCTCCCTTTGGGTTCACACTCAAATAATCCTCTTTGCGCTGCTCCCCACCATCCTTTACTAGGTGAATGGGTCGGTATTCATAATCAATATTCTTATAATGAAGGGCTATCCGCACTCTATAAGAACAAGAGCTTCTAAAATAACTATAAAGGATGGGTTTAATTGCTTTCCCCCTTGGTTTGGTCTATAAAATTGATCAATACTATTTGAATACCTAAAGGCCAGACCTTTTGAAAAGAAAAAACTTTTTGAGGTGAAATGAAATGAAACTAGGAACATTAATTAATAAATCTAAAGATGGAGACCTTGTTGTTGTTAGTAGAGACAACAAAAAGGCAACGAAAGTAGAAAATATTGCTCAAACTCTTCAGCAAGCGCTCGAAAATTGGGAAGAGTGTTGTCCAAAACTCGAAGAAGTCTATCAAGCTCTTAATGAGGGCTCATTATCATCAAGTTTTGAAGTCAATGAAGAATCATTCCACTCCCCTCTTCCCAGGGCCTATCAGTGGCTTGATGGGTCGGCTTATATCCGCCACATCATTCTCGTAAGAAAAGCAAGAGGAGCAGAACCACCACAAAACTTAAAAACGACACCCCTTATGTATCAAGGTGGCAGCGACACCTTTCTTTCACCAAGAGAGGACATTCCTCACGTCGCTTCGGCTCATGGGCTTGACTTTGAAGGAGAAGTTGCCGTCATAACTGGCGATGTCCCTATGGGCACGAAGGCAGAAGATGCTGAGCAATATATCAAACTCATCCTACTTGTAAATGATGTAAGCTTAAGAGGGCTTATCCCAGGTGAGTTAGCCATGGGCTTTGGATTCATGCAAAGTAAACCTTCCTCGGCCTTCTCTCCATTTGCTGTCACTCCCAAAGAATTAGGCAATGCCTGGAAAGAAGGAAGAGTCCACCTCCCACTTCTTTCTGAATATAACAAAGAATGGTTTGGTAACCCAGACTCAGGGGACATGCACTTCTCTTTTCATCAACTTATAGAGCATGCGGCTAGAACACGGAACCTTAGCGCTGGAACGATTATTGGAAGCGGAACGGTCTCCAATGAGGATGAGAAGAAAGGGAGCTCCTGTTTAGCCGAAAAAAGAATGCTTGAAAAAATTAATGAAGGTGAAATAAAAACTCCTTTCATGAAACCTGGCGATACAATAAGAATTGAAATGAAAGATCATGAAGGTCACTCTATTTTTGGAACGATCTTCCAAAAAGTAATTCAGTCAAAAGTAACTGAACCTTAATTCTCTAAAGCAATTTCTTACTTTCTAAGCCCTTTCAAAATACTGTAATTGATTCTTTTTGGGAGGGCTTTTCGAAACTGGACGGCTTTGACAGATTTTTTAAACCCTTGTTTTTGAAAGCTTGCTGGGTTTCTCAACGAGGAACCATCGGCTTCACTTGCCTTAGCTTCTTTGGAAACTTCTCGCGGTTTTTTTGCTTTTAATTCGGAATTTTCTAAGTGTAAAAGAACATCGATTTTGGACAAGCTCAACGACTCATTAGCTTCTTGTTCTGAGAAAACAACCTTCCATTCATAGTTAAAGCCTGTCTCTTCCCTTAAACCCTTAACGAGTTCTTTTGCTCGAAAATAGACAGCTTTCTCTTTATCAGCCAATACCCAAACTTTAATTGGATTCTTAACAGAGCCAAGAGTGCTTTTTTTTAAATTGAAATAAACAACACTACTCCATATAAGAGTGAAGATAAAAAGGGCCTTTATTGATTTCATTTGAACCCTCCCGACTATTAAAAGCAGGAGGTTATAAATCAGTGCTCCTTACTTTCCCTGGTGAAGTTCGTCAGTCAATTTCTGAATTACCTCATCCTCAATCTTAGGAACAAGGGCCTTTGGTTTTCCCTTAAGTACTCCACCCTCTTTAAAGAGCTGATCAAGGACACTCCAGTCTCCTCGGTAAATTTTCTGCTTAATTTGATCTTCCAGGGACAAATCGAAAAAAGAGAGTATTTTTCCGCTCAGGGTTGGAAGAAAAGGACTAAAAAGAACTCCTAAAATAAGTATTTGAATCCCCGATTGAGCTATTGTCTTGGCCGCTTTTTCAGGCTCAGTCTTGAATTGGGCCCAAGGCTCCTGATCGCTAAAGAAAGTATTGGCCATTTGCCCCATACTCATCAACTGCTCTAGGCCTTTCCTTATCTGCTTTTTATCAAGGCATTCGTTGAGTTTAGCTAAAGCTTCCTTAAATGCCTTTCCATGATCAGACTCCGAGAAACCTTCAAAAAACCTTGCATCAAGACCATCACTCCAATTCTTTTTCCAAAATTTAAGACAGCGGTTAACGAGGTTTCCGATATTATTGGCCAATTCACCGTTAACTTTTAGCCCAAACTCTTTCCAAGCAAAGCTTGAATCGCTTGTCTCCGGTAAAATTGAGAGAAGGTAATACCTTAATGAATCGACACCAAAGTTTTTAAAAGCTTCTTCAATATCAACATACCAGCCACTCGACTTTGAGAATTGTTTTCCTTCTAAATTAAGGAATTGATTTGCTGGAACATCACTTGGGGGATTAATTCTTCCAGATCCCATACCCATAACAGGAAAAATAACAGTGTGAAAAATAATATTATCCTTTCCTACAAAATGGATGATTTCTGTATCTGGGTTATTCCACCAATCTTTTAAGTAATCTTCTTTGCTGCCTGTTTCTTTAAACAATTGTTTTGTGTTACTTACATAACCAATAGGAGCATCAAACCAAACGTAGAGCTTCTTACCTCTAGCTTCGGCAAGAGGAACATCAATCCCCCAATCCAAATCCCTTGTTATGGCCCTATCGTGAAGGCCTTTCTCAGTTAAAGCTTCAACAAAAGGGTAGACTGTTTTACGCCAAATATCTTTTTTGGTCTTCAACCAGTCTTTAAAATGATCATGAAATTTAGACTGAAGTAAATACCATTGTGTTACGGTGACTTCTTCAGAATTTTGGGCCCCACAAATTTTACAAACAGGATTTATAAGCTTCGTTGGATCAATAAGAATTCCACAATTAGGGCACTCATCTCCCCTAGCGTGCTTATAACCACACTCATAGCATTCACCTTCAACAAAGCGATCTGGAAGGTGATTTTCACAGCTCTTGCAAAAAAGTTGTTGCGTGTCTTTAGGCCCAATGAGACCTTTTTCATTTAAAGCTTCAAACCATTTTAGAACTTCTTCGTGATGATATTCCGCAGATGTTTGTCCAAAGTAATCAAATTGAATGTCAAAAAGGTCAAAAAGCTTTTTATGCTCCTTATGCCAATCATTCACATAATCTTGGCAGGACTTTTTGGCCTTTTGGGCACCCATGATGATGGCCACTCCATGCTCATCTGAACCCGATATGTGGATAGCATTCTCTCCCTGCATTTTTTTGTGTCTCGTGTATACGTCAGCAGGAATATACGCACCTACTAGATGTCCAAAGTGAATGGGTCCATTAGCGTAAGGAAGGGCCGAAGTGACAAGATATCTTTTCATAAAACACCTAAAGCAAGATTTATCAAATGAACAAGGATCCTAATTTCCAACGAAAAAAGATACAATGCGAAAAACTTATTAATGACCGCCACAATAGCATGCCTGATTTTCTTCTTCCAGTCATCGAGGCATTTTATTTACTCCCTTATTGGCATCAAACCTTGTCAAAAGGGCAATAGGTTCATTAATCTTCAAAAAGTCTATACCCCTTTAAAAAAGTGTCTTTATGATCTCTCTTCAAAAACTTAACCCAGAGCAACAGAAAGCAGCTACCACGGTTAAAGGCCCTGTCCTTATACTTGCCGGAGCAGGAAGTGGTAAAACAGGAACCCTAACGTGCAGAATAGCCTATATGGTAGACCATCTAGGTATTCCTGGCTCAAGTATTCTTGGAGTTAGCTTTACGAATAAGGCCGCAATGGAAATGAAAGAAAGAGTAAAAGGACTTTTGGGCCATCAAAAATCAAAAGAAATAACTCTTTGTACCTTCCATTCTCTAGGCATTAAAATTCTTAAAAATGAAATTGAAAAATTGGGGTATTACAAAAACTTCACAATCTACGATACAGGAGACCAGATAGCCCTTATTCGAGAGGCCCTTAGAAGTTTTAGATCTGGTAAACAATTTGATGCTCAAACCATCCTCTCAAAAATAGGCTTCCTTAAAAATTCTGGTGTGAGCGCAGAGGAATTTCCACATTCTAAACATTTTGATCCAGAAGACTCATACGACGATGTTACAGAATATTGTTATATTTATTACCAGGAAAAGCTAAAGTTTTTCAATGCCATTGACTTTGATGACATTCTTTTCCTTACACTCAAGCTTTTAAACCAGCACCCTGATGTTGCCGAACTCTACTCTAAAAAGTTTCGTTATATTATGATTGATGAGTACCAAGACACTAATCCTCTACAATTTCAAATTGTGATGAAACTAACGACACAGCATAATAACCTTTGCGTAGTCGGAGATGATGACCAGTCCATATACTCTTTTAGAGGAGCAGATATCAGAAATATATTGGACTTTGAAAAAAACTTCCCAAACGCCACGATTATCAAACTCGAACAAAACTATCGATCTACAATGCCAATTTTAGAACTGGCAAATCAGGTCATTAAGGATAACAAAAATAGAAGGGAAAAAACATTATGGAGCCAGCAAAAGTCAGATGATTTACCAGTCCTTTGGTCAATGGCAGACCCCGACCACGAGTCTCAAATTCTTGCTGAAGAAATCGCCCGCTATCAATCAGAAGGGAAGCCTCTTTCCGAGGTCGCAATACTCTACAGAAGTCACACACTTAATGGACCTTTGGAAGACCAACTTCGAATAATGCAGGTTCCTTACAAAATTATTGGAGGCCAAAAGTTCTATGAAAAGAAGGAAGTTAAGGATTTAATGGCCTACCTTTTTATCATTTTGAATCCCCGCGACGAATTATCTTTAAGAAGAATTCTAAATGTACCCTCAAGGGGAATTGGACCTTCAACCCTTTCCAAGTATCTGGAAAAAGCCCGAGAAACAAAACTATCCCTCTTCAGGGCCTTTGAAACGTACCCAGAACTTGATTCAAAGAGAGGACCATTGATATTCCAATTCTCAAAAATGATCCGGTACTTTCAAAAAGTCTTCAAAGAAAAAAGTCTGGATCAAGCTCTTGATGAACTCATTCAAAAAATTGATTACAATAGTTATATTGAAAAACAGTATGAAAGAACTCCAAAACAAATTCAAAGAAGAAAAAATGATGTTAATCAATTCCTTGAATCTGCCAAAAGGTTTGCTCAAAGAGGCCCCGTAGATGGAAATCTAAAAAACTTTGTGGAAAAACTTTTACTCCAAGATTCACAAACCAAAAAGGACTCTCCTGATGAAGAAGAATCCACCATTGCTAATGAGGTTTCTCTTATGACCCTCCACTCATCAAAGGGGCTTGAGTTTGACCTTGTCTATTTGATTGGAATTGAAGAAGAAACTCTTCCTCATAAAAAGATAATTCAAGAAGGTGGTGATATTAATGAGGAAAGAAGGCTTTGTTATGTAGGCATCACAAGAGCAAAGAAAAAGCTTATCATGACTTATTGTAAAGAGAGAATTCTTTACGGAAAAAAACAACCACGTCATCCATCAAGATTTATATCTCCATTAAAAGAAAAAAAACTCTATCTTGAGCAAGATAGAACAACTTTTGGGCACCTTAATGAAGAAGAAGCTGAGAAGTATAAACAGGACTTTTTCTCAAACCTTATGAAAGATCTCTAAGAAGTTCATTTTCTTTTTATTCTTTTATCCGATAAAATAGACTCATTCTAATCATTTCGAAAATGGATATTTCAATGGAGAAAATCATACAAGTCTATCTACCTCTTTTAATTTTATCTATAATTCTAAGCTGCAAAGGAGCGAGCGCTTCAACACAAAAGTTAGACCTGGTACAATCTAAATTATTCGACCTTTCATCATCCAGAAACTTCCATGACTGGCTTATTCACCCCTATTTCGAAAAAGATATTTTCCTAAAGAAGTCTTTTTTTATCTTTTCAAGATCGCCCTCTTTTCTAGATTTCTATAATCAAATTAGAACTGGTGATAGTACAAAGATCACAGAAGCTATCTCCAACACAGCTGGAACACCTAATCTCTTAAACTTTAAATTAGAAACTTCATTCGAAAAAAGACTTTTCCATCACTCATTTTCTTTTAGCTCAAATCAGTTTCTTTTTATTAATCCAAACACACCAACAGTGCTTGATTCCCTTATGAATCATACCTTGGCGGGAAAGACCTCTAAAAGATTTTTCTTTAATAGAAGTGGAATTCTTATAATTCCCCAGATTACATATGGTCTTAGAAAATCTATGAATAAAAGTTTTTCAATCAATGATCTTCTTATAGAACAACCAGATCAAACGCTCTCAAATTTCAAGTGGATTTTTTTTTCAGAACTTAATCTACTATTAGATATAAATTTTAAAATTCTTAATCTAACATTAGATTTCAAGTCATTCCCCTTAATTAACAGAGATTATATTTATTGGAGCCTTGTCTCTGGCCTAAAGTCTAAAAAGTTTTACTCTCCTTTTAAAAGTCCATATTTTTCATCATTAGACTTTTTTTTTAATACAACACCAATATCAGGGAGTAATAACGATAAGTTGAAAACGACTCGGTATGGAACAAATTTATACCTCAATAAATACCTCAACTTTAATGTCTTTTTTCTAGAAAGTAATAAAATGGGATTTATATTTACTTACAAAAATAAAAATTTATCATTTTCCCTTCATTCTTATGAAAAGACTTATTTAGATGAATATTCATTTAAAAAAAGAGGAATAGATTTTAATTATAAATTTTAAGAGCCGATAAACTCACTATGGTTACTTCAAATCAAATATTTTCAAAAATTATTAATTCTATAATTTTTACTTTTATGATCCTTATTTTTTTTACTCCTCGACCCTTGACCGCTTCAATATGCAAAAAAGTCGCAGAAAATATTTATAATTTAAAGCCGAGTAATTTTCATCGCCTATGTCTTATGAACGAGTTTAGTGAAACACCTGCTCACTATGTGAATGACTGTAAAAAAAACCCAAGGAATTTTTTTTTTAGAAATAAAAAAATACTTTTTTCTGAGATTGAAAATGAGACTCTTTGCACAGACAAATACATATTGAACACTTGTGGAGTAGACAAAGGCTTTTTAAATGGGCCCAAATTTATGGAGTGCAGCAAAACAAGAATCAAATATAGAGGGCAGAAATTTTAAGAAAAAGCGGCCCTCCTGGCCCAGCATTTGCTCATCATGAACAAGTCAAATTATGTTTCCCTTTTACGGGGCCAATAAGAACTCCCTAAAGTTTAACATGATATTTTAATTGGTTCTAACCTTACCTTCTTATTTTTTCTTTATTCTTCTTAAAGGTCCGATTGAAACTCTTACAGTTGTCCTATTAATAAAAGGCACTAAGCTCAAAACTACATCACTCCAGGTATTTTTTATTGTTAAAGAAAGCGCCTGCTTTTTACGACAGTCCATTCTTTTCTTTCTTAAAAATTCCCCCAAATAAATAGTATCTGCGTTACCTATAAAAGAAAAACTAGTAAGTTTTTTTTCTTCTAATTTGGAGACTCTATTTAGTTTTGAAAGCTTGGAGCCTTTTAATTTAGCTAAATAAAGCCTTCCGCTACATTCCTCTGAAGTCACCCTCAAAGATGTACTACACGAAAAAAAAAGGATCAAAACAATAGGTTGGAAAATAAACCATCTAACTTTCATAAATGTTTTATCAACCTCTATTTCCTACAAAAAACCTAATCTACCTTTTTTCCATGTCCAATTAGTTTATACCTCTTTGGTATATACATCCCTAAAGTGGCGTACTCTTTTATTTTATCTAATGCTGTTTGAAATTCTTCAATGACAGTTTTATTGACCTTTTGGAAACCTACTTTCTTAAATTCATCATCAAGAAAAACTGATTGGCTCTCCGGATAAAGGCCCCAGAGATAAAAGTCCTTTGTTCCAAGAACCACCTTAGTCTCATCAGTTACTTCTTTTTGACTTCCCCATAGGACGGGGATTGTTTCATTCGATTGGTAATGAATCGTCGTGCAGCCTATACTTAGAAACACTAGTAGTATTACCTTTGACAAGAGGTCTCCAAATTTTTGGAACATTTTAATTCTCGAATGAACATAAGGCCATTGTCAACTTCTTCTAAAAAGCTAAAGCCTTTAATAAAGGGTCTGAATTGAAGAGTTTGAAAAAGTTAGAAAGTGTTAGGATGATAAACTATAAGATAAGGGTAGAGCTTACTCATTTTCCTTTAAATATTGGCCTTCTTTTTTCCCTAAAGGCCTTCAGTGACTCAAAATGATCATCAGTTCTTTGAACTATTCCCTGGTAAGCGGCCATTAAATCTAAACAAGAATTAAGGTCTCCTTTAGTACTATGTTTGAGTGCTCTCTTAATCATAGATTGAGAAACTGGACCATTGGATAAAATTTTATTTATAAGCTTCTCGGTTTTAGGTAAGAGGTCTTCTTTTTTTTCGGCATAAGTATTTAAAAGACCCATTTTAAAGCATTCTTCACCATTATAGATATCTCCAGTCAGAGACATTTCCAAGGCCTTAGCATATCCAACGATTCTGGGCAGGAAAAAGAGTCCTCCATCTCCAGAAACTAAAGAAAGCTTAGAAAAGGTTACTCCAAATTTTGAATTATAAAATCCAACCCTGAGATCACACATTGAAGCTAAATCCGCTCCTGCACCAATCGCTGGGCCATTGATCATTGCCAACAGGGGAGTATTTAAATTTTCAATGGCCCTTGGTATTTTCTGAATTCCATGAACATAATTGAGCCTTAACTCATTTGAATCTCCGGCAAACATTCCTTCCCTTGATTCCATATCCTTAACGTCCCCACCGGCACTAAAACATTCTCCTTCACCATAGATGACCATTACCTTTATTTCAGGATCCTGATCTCCTTGCTCCAGTACCTGAACTAAAGACTCAATCATATCTAAACTTAGAGCATTCCTAGCTTCTGGCCTATTTAACCCAACCCATAGACAAGTTTGGCCTTCAAATGACTGAGTCTTAAGTTTAAGGTCAGAAAAAGTTTTCTCATAGTAGCTCATGACCACCTCTTATTCTTAAAGATAATTATTGTAAGATTTAACTTTTATAGGCTTGAAGAAATTTAGAAGGGCTTTTTCTTTCTAATTTTTCAAGTGCAAAAGATGAAGCCTCTTTTAGTTTATTTATATCAACACCCGTTGATATTCCCATAGATTCAAATAAATAAACAAGTTCTTCAGTAGCACAATTTCCAGAAGCTCCCTTAGCATAAGGACAGCCCCCTAATCCACCAGAGGACCCATCAAAAGTGGAAATGCCCATTTCTAAACCAGTAAGAATATTACTAAGTGCCAAACCTCTTGTATCATGCATATGCATGGCCAAATTTTTTCTATCGACGGAGTCTTTTAAAGATTCTAAAACGCTGACAACTTCTTTTGGGTTACCATGACCAATAGTGTCACTAAGAGAAAGTTCATAAGCTCCCGCCTCAACAAAAAAATCAACCATCCTTTTTAATGTATCCAAAGACTTTGGCTTCCCCTCATAAGGGCAACCGAAAACTGTCGAAATATAGGCCCTCACTCTTATATTTAGCTTAAGTGCTTCCTTCACTACCGGCCGTATTATAGTTAGAGACTCTTCAACTGTGGAGTTTATATTTTTTTTATTAAAAGTATCACTTGTCGAAGAAAAAACTGCAATCTCCTTTACACCAAGCTTAGAAGCGGCTTCTAGTCCTTTAAGGTTTGGAATAAGGCAGGAGAGGTTTACAGTATTCATAAGATCTGTTTTTTGAAGTGCTTCAATAACTTGTTTTGCATCAGTCATTTGAGGGATTCTATCTGGACGTACAAAACTTGTGACTTCAATATTTTTTAAACCAGACTCTCCCAACAAAAGAATAAATTTGACTTTATCCTCGGTTGGTACAATCAATTTCTCGTTTTGAAGACCATCCCTTGGGCCCACTTCAACGATTTTTACTTTTTGTGGAAGATTTTTAAGCATAAAGCCTTTACTCCTTAGATGGAACAAGCTCTAAAAGCTCTACTTCTCCACCAACTAAATCTCCTTGATTGAAAAAAACCTTTTTAACCAAGCCCTTACAATTTGATCTTATTGTGTGCTCCATTTTCATGGCCTCGAGGACAATAAGAGGCTCATTTTTATTAACTTCCTGACCTTCCTTAACTAAAACCTTGATAACTTGACCAGGCATAGGGGAGAGCATATGTCCTTCTTGATCACTTTTCTTTTTCTTTTTTCCTCGCCCGGCCAATTCAAAGAAAAGGTCCCTTCCATTCGTAACATAATGCCAACTTTTAGCTGTCATTCCGCTTTTAAAAGGGAGTCTATAACCAAATACCTCACTATTCTTTCCGCTTTCATCTTTAAGGAAGATTTTACCACATTTTTCCATTTGAAGCTTAAACTTGTACCTCTCTCCTTCTAGTTCAAAATGAATTTCTTCTTGTTGGAGGTTTAACAGGTCAACTTCAATGGATTTGTCATTAATACTAATTGTCTTTTTCACAGACTTAACCCCTCCTAAGAGTTCCTAAAATTACTTAAAAGATCCCACGAAGCTCTATCAACTCGAGGGCCATATTCCTGAGAAGAGGAGCTCTGACCTTTCTCTGAACACAAGAAATGAGCTGCAATGGCTAAAGCCAATTCATTACTTGTAGGACCTTTATCTTTCAAATCTTCAGAATGCTTTGGAATGAAATGAGTAAAAGTGATTCCCTTTTCAAAGTCTTCCAAATCTAAAATTCTTTGAAGGTATTGCCTATTTGTTTTTAGACCCGCAAAGAGGACTTGTTCCAAGGACATTTTAATTTTTGAAATGGCCGTCTCTCTATCTTCTGCCCAACAGATAAGCTTAGCGAGCATTGGATCATATTTAATTGAGACAGTATTTCCATCCTGGTAACCACAATCAAACCTTACCCCACTTCCCTTCGGGTTACCGACAGTTACTATATCGCCTACCGAGGGAAGAAAGTCTTGATCAGGATTTTCAGCATAAACTCTCGCTTCGATGGCATGACCCTTTTGCTCTAAATCTGATTGTTTAAAAGAAAGACTTCTTCCTTCTGCAACTTCTATCTGAGATTTAACCAGGTCAACCCCAGTCACCATTTCAGTAATAGGGTGCTCAACTTGAAGACGAGTATTCATCTCTAAAAAATAAAAACTTCCATCTTCATCCAAAATATACTCTATAGTCCCTGCACCCTCATATTGGATACCCTCCGTTATTTGAACAGCGACCTTGCACATTTCTAGTCTTAAATCGTCCTTTAAAGCGGGTGATGGAGACTCTTCTATAATTTTTTGGTGCCTTCTTTGAATAGAGCATTCCCTTTCAAATAAATGGAAATGCTCTCCATGACAACTGGAGAGAACCTGAACTTCTATATGACGAGGGTTTTCAATATATTTTTCAATTAAGACTTTATCATTCCCAAAAGCATTATGGGCCTCTCTTCTTGCAGACTCCAATGACTCAAAAAATAGATCATCTTCGTAAACAACCCTCATCCCTTTTCCTCCCCCGCCAGCAGAGGCTTTTATGAGGAGTGGATAACCAATTTTTTGAGCTTCTTCCCGTAAAAAAGAATCGTCTTGATTGTCACCATGGTAACCAGGAATGATGGGAACCCTCAATTTTTCCATAGCTTTTTTACTTTCTGTTTTATCTCCCATTAGGGTCATTGTTTCTGCTTGGGGCCCAATAAATAAAATTCCTGCGTCTCGGACTCTTTTAGAGAAATCGGCATTTTCAGATAAAAAACCA
>DKQD01000174.1:0-12044 GCA_002474345.1 Bacteriovoracaceae bacterium UBA7317 | reverse complement strand
AAACCATAACCAGGATGAATAGCGTCAGCACCTTTTGCAAGGGCCACTTCAACTATTTTTTCACCGTTGAGATAAGTTTCGTGCAGACTCCCCTCTCCTAGACAAACAGATTCATCACCTAGCAAGGAGTGGGGAAGCTCTTTTTCTTCAAGATGATAAAGACTAACGGTTTTTATACCCATCAACCGACAGGTTTCCATAATTCTAACGGCAATTTCTCCACGGTTTGCAATTAAAACCTTCTTTATTTTTCTCAGAGTTGTTTTAGAGTTCATCAAATTTCCTCAAATTGTTTTTGAAATCAAACCTTTTTGGCCTACAAAAATCTTCTTAAGGCCTTATTTAATCCATGGAGCTTTTTCTTTTTGAAGAAGGGCCTTCATTCCTTCTTGCCCCTCTTCACCAGTTCTTATTCTAGCAATCGTTTGACAGGTATAATCTGTTAACTCATCACTCTTTAAAGACTTAACCCGCAAGACAAGTTCCTTGGCTTCCTTAGAAGCCTTAGGTGCTGCCTTCAAAAATTCTAAAACAAGCCGCTCACATTCCTGATCAAAAACTTCACCGGGTACAACTTTATGGATCAAACCCATTCTAAGCGCCACATCAGCTTTAAAAATTTCTCCAGATAAAAAGTAAGCTCTTGCCTGGCTTTCACCTATTTTTGCAATTACAAATGGGGAAATGACCGCTGGTACAAGGCCAAGGCGAACCTCAGTAAAGCCAAATTTCGAATTTTCTTCAGCCAGTACGAAATCACAGACAGACAGAATACCAGTCCCTCCCCCCAAAGTGTGCCCTTTAACAAGTGCAACGAGGGGTTGCGGAAGCGCATTCATAGTTTTAAAAAGCTCTGCCAATCTTTCACTATCTTTTTTGTTTTCTTCACTGGAGTAGTCCTTCATTTTCTTCATCCAGTTAAGGTCAGCTCCAGCAGAAAAAGCTTTTCCTTTTCCTTCCAGAAGAACAAGTCTTACATCTTCTCTTTTTGCTATAGATGAAAAAAGATTTATGAGTTCTTCAATCATTTCATCATTAAAAGCATTCCTTACCTCAGGTCGGTTAAAGCTAACTCTTAAAACGCCAATCTCTTCGTTAAAGTCATCTAAATAAAATGAACCACTCATACTCACACCCCCTCAAAATTTCTACATTCGGAAAACCCCAAAACGAGTTTCTTCAATTTCAGTATTCAAGGCAGCTTCCAAGCCAAGAGCGAGAACTTCTCTTGTTTGAGAAGGGTCAATAACACCGTCATCCCAAAGGCGAGCGGAGCCATAATAAGCGCATCCTTCTCTTTCATATTTTTCCAATATAGGCTTCTCGAAATCCTGTCGTTCATCATCAGTCATCTCTGACTCGCCTTTCGTCGTTAAGTTAGTATTTCTAATAGTGCTTAAAACTCCAGCTGCTTGTTCTCCTCCCATGACCGAGATTCTTGCGTTAGGCCACATCCACAAAAAGCGAGGACTGTAAGCTCGTCCACACATTCCATAGTTTCCTGCTCCAAATGAGCCTCCAATAATGACAGTTAACTTAGGAACCTTCACGGTTGAGACAGCCGTCACCATTTTAGCTCCATGTTTAGCAATACCTTCTCCCTCATATTTTTTTCCAACCATAAAGCCTGTTATATTTTGAAGAAAAATAAGGGGGATTTTCCTTTGACCACAAAGTTCAATAAAGTGAGCTCCTTTAACCGCACTTTCAGAAAAAAGAATTCCATTATTTGCCACAATTCCAACTGGGTGACCATAAAGGTGAGCAAAGCCGCAAACCAAGGTTGTCCCAAACCTCTCTTTAAATTCATGAAACTCTGATCCATCGACAAGTCTTGCAATAACTTCTCTAACATCAAAAGGGATTTTCGTATCTTTATTTACGATTCCATAGAGCTCTTTGGCATCATAAACAGGAGGCTTAACCTCTTTTTTAATTTCTTTTTGCCTTAAAAGATAACCCTTGGACTTATAATTTAAATTTTCAATTATATTTCTTGTAATCTCTAAGGCTTCTTCTTCATCTTCTGCAAAATGATCGGCCACACCACTTTGGGAAGTGTGAACACTTGCTCCTCCAAGCTCTTCAGCCGTTACTTCTTCACCTGTTGCAGCTTTCACCAAAGGAGGTCCCGCTAAAAAAATTGTCCCATTTTTTTTCACAATGACTGACTCATCGGCCATTGCTGGAACGTAAGCTCCACCAGCAGTGCAAGAACCTAGCACAACCGCCACTTGAGGGATTCCTCTTCCAGACATTTGCGCCTGATTAAAAAAGATTCTCCCAAAATGTTCCTTATCTGGAAAAACTTCATCTTGTTTGGGAAGGAAAGCCCCACCAGAGTCTACTAAATAGACACATGGCAAACTATTTTCAAGTGCTACCTCTTGAGCACGTAGGTGCTTCTTAACTGTCATTGGAAAGTAAGTCCCGCCCTTAACAGTTGCGTCATTGGCAATAAGCATGCACTCAACACCATGAATTCTTCCAATTCCACAAACAATTGCCGCGCTTGGCACTTCTTCTCGGTAAAGATCAAAAGCTGCAAGTGGACTTAATTCTAGAAAAGGGGAACCCTCATCGAGAATCTTCTCAATCCTCTCTCTAGGTAATAACTTTTTCCTTTTTCTATGACGCTCAATAGATTTTTCACCGCCACCTTTCTTAACATGTTCGAGTCTACTTCTCAGCTCATCCTTTAAGCCAAGGTGAAAACCTTCATTTTCTTTAAAAAGGGGGGAAGAACAGTCCACATGGGAAGTTAAAATATCCATCCGTTATTCTCCGATATTTGACAAACGCGGGAATTATTAAAAAAATTCCGCTAAGTGACAAGACCACCCTTGTTAGATAGAAAAGTTGGCACTTAGCTTCTCATAATTTTATGTTGATGGATAAATAAGAGGGGGTGTTAAGCAGGTAAAATCCTTTCTAAGGTTTCCTTTAATCTTTGTGCTTTAAAAGGCTTAACTAACCATGCCCTAACTACACCAACTCGCTTAGCTTTCAAAACTAACTTTGGGTGTGATTCTGTCGTACACATGATAGTTGGAATAGACTTTATCCCTTCTCGAGCACTTTGCTGCTCTATGAACTCCATTCCATTAACATTAGGCATATTCACATCGCACATGATTAGATCAAAGTTTTGTTCATTATCCAATATTTCAAGAGCAATCTGTCCGTCTTCTGCTTCAACGACCTGATGTTTCATTTCTGTCAAAAGGTTTTTCAAGGTTGACCTTACTGAATCTGAATCATCTATGATAAGTATTCTGGCCATGAAATCTCTCCTTAGGCGTTTAAAAAAAATCCTAAATTCATAGTATCTTTCGGAAAAAATAAAAATGTCTTGACGCTTTTTTATTGTGGTGGAGCAATTGTTGATTTATCTTCTATGAAAATAAATCAATTAAGAATTTTTACCTGAGTTAAAACGGAGGTTTTTAATGACCAAATGGATCGTTTCAGTTGTTCTATTGTTAAATGGAGTTCATTCTTTTGCCTGTCTTGAAAAGTTGAACAGTTCACTCCTTTATAAAAGCTTCGAGGAAAAGCAAGAAATATTAAAAAAGCTCAAGAAAAAGGATATGGCTTGCCTTTTTGAAGAATCTAGATGGAATGAAAAACCAAGATTAAGTTTTTTTCTTCCTCCTAAAAAGAGACAAGCGATGAGAGTTCAAAAATTTTTCGGTGTTAACAGCTTCCCTATTTTTAAGGCATTCGAAAAACACTTTTTTACCATAGATACTTTAGAGGGAGATAAAATATTCGGATATAATAAAAGTAAAATAGAATTCCTTGGAGGACCTGGCTTCTTTGAGGTCAAAACGAACGAAGAAAACGGTGATATTTATATTGATTACGGTGAAGACTTTAAAAGCATTATTCCTATAGAAAAGTTTAATGCCTGGAAAGGACGTAGTGTTTCCAAAATCAAAAATAACAAAAGAAGCATTGTGTATGGTGGCGGACTCAAAGATAATCTTCACCAGTTGAACGATAAAATGGTCATTGGAAGAGGATTCAAAATTACAAAAACTCTAAAAAAGAATAAAACAGTCGGTTATTTCGTCCTCCTAAAGAAGTAAGGACCAGGTTTATTCATTCTCATCTTCTTCAATCTTTTCTAGATGAGAATGAATATTTTTCATGGCCAAAGGAAGTAAGTGGGGAGAAATGTCGTGATAGATCAGTTTTAAAATTTCTTCTTTAGTCTTTCCCTCTTTCAAAAACCCTCTTATTTGATTTTCTCTCATAAAGCGATGCTTTAAAGTTTCCTCAATCTTGAAAGTTCCTCCCAGACCTATTCCGTGAGAAGGAAAAATAAATCTAGGTCCTAGCTTGATAACTCTATCTAAAGAGTTCATATACTTTTTCATATTTCCTTCAGGTCCACCGACAACAACAGTCCCAATTCCCTGAATAAGATCTCCAGCAATGAACCAGTCAAGGCTTTCATTGGCCAAAGCTAATTGCCCTTCATCATGTCCTGGTACATGATAAAGGTTAACTTTTTTCCCCAAACTGTGGGTAAGAAGATCTCCCTCACCAACAACTTTTACTTCAATACCTTTAAAGTAATTTTCACCCCAATTTTTTCTGATTCTTTGATAAGTGTCTTTACTGCAAAGAAGAGGCACTCCAAAATGTAGGGCAAAGTCTGGCGCAAATTCGTGGTGATCCTTATGATGATGAGTTAAAAAAACTCCATTCACTTCATGATTTTCCAAACTTTTCAAAAACTTTTCTTTTTCACCTTTATTTTTTGGTGAAGGATCAATCAAAAAAGCTTCTCCTTTATCACCAATAAGAAAAGAATTTGTTCTATTCGCTGGTGGAATTGTATTGCTTAAAGGAATAAATTGTTTAATTCCATAAACACTTTCAATCATTGGAATTTCTAATTCAGGGTCATAATCTAGACTCAGCTCAACATAATCCCTTCTTTTTATATCCGAACTTAAAGCTTCTAAGATTACAATAATTGGAGGAACGGCCATAACTTGAGCTTTTTTATAATTTTCTAAAATCTCAGATGGAGTAGACCAATAGGCATCTTGAGCTTCATCTTTAGCAACATCAAATGAAACCTTTTCTGCGAGGTCAATAATGTAAAAATGAGTGTCATAGCGATAAGGATTAAATGCGGGAGTTATCCCAATTCCAATTTCATGAATATCATTAACTAAATTATTTTTAATAAGCTTTAAAATATCAATGCCCAACTCTTCTTTCATTTCTCTATTGAGGGCCCTCATAAAGCGCAATGGAAACTTCTTTAATAAAACATCCTCAGAAAATAATTTTTGTTCATCTTGATTTCCCTCCAAAGAGTCTTCTTTATCAACTTTACCTCCCGGGAAAGCATGATAGCCAGGAAAGGCCCTCAAGTAATTTTGCCTGTGGGTTATAAAAACCTCTTTCCCAAAAGTAAAAATTCCTGAAACTGCTTCTCTTATCACTCAAACCTCTCCAAAATATTCTTTAAACTTTTCATACCTTACTTCTCTGTAGCCTTTTACATTTTCACACTTCTTGAGTTCACCCCTCTTTTCTTCCTCTTTTAAATGGGGAATCACATCAATAATTTGGTTTCTAATAAAAGCCGCGATCTTTTTTTCCTTCTGATGCCACTGAGGCATCAACCTTCTTAGATATCTCATATGCCTCATAATTTTTAACATCCACTTTTTAGGATTAATATCAAACTCTATAACCTTTCCAAAAATATCAAAACGAGGTCTATTAATGTGAGTCACTTTGTAACTTGAGCCTAATTTCGAGTAGGCTTTTTGGTTAATTTGGTGCTGTCCAGGACTAGACATAAGATGAGCGACAAAAACCTCATCTTTTATCCAAAAAGTTCGGACCCATGTCCTTAAGGCCATTACCATTTGATCCTTTGAAGGGTACAAATCTTTTATTTTCCTGGCACCTTCTAAAAAATCACTGGCTTCTTCTCCTCTATTATATATCGCCAAATCATGTACATATTGAGAAAGAAAAGACCTATTTACTTCTGGAAACAACTCATAAAGTTCTCTTATTGTACGGTCAAAAAAGGAAAGAGTTTTGTCTTTATTTTCCCATGGAAGAAAGCTTTCTTTAATACTTTCAAGGTAAAAATTATTATCTTCTTTACTTTCATGTCCTTGTAACTCCAAGTTATCTTCTTTAGACAAGTAGAGTTTTCTTCCCAAAATAAAAGCATTCCAATTACTTTCAACTTCTCTTTTTGGAAGAGATTTTTCAAAAGAGTCTTTAAGATTATCTGATGTAAAAGGAATCTTTCCTGCCTGATAAGCTAAACCTAAAAGCATTGCTGAAGCGTAAACACTTTTACCGAAGACTTCATAAGACTTCTTTTTTAAAGATTTTAAAACAAGCCTTTCGCCAAGCTTTTCCTTTAAATCATTCCTAAGGTTTTCTTCTTTGAGAGCATCTTTTTCAAGTTCTCGATCTAATAGAATACTTAATGGTACTTGGAAATCATTGTCTATGAGGGCCTTACCCGATTTTGAAAGGAAAGAAATTGCTTGAGAACCATCTAAAAGGTCTGGAGATAAAAGAAGGTCTGCTTTACCTAAAGGAGTCACGGCTCCCTGGCTCTTACCCTTCTTATAAACAGATAAGTGCCCTGTCACACGCCCATTTCTTTGAGCTAGACCTTTTTGATCCATAAACTTAAAATCAAGATCATCCCTTCCATCCATCTCCTTTGAGGCTTCTGCCAAAATTCTTGATATCGTAGTAACCCCAGAACCACCAACACCAGTTACTACAACTCTCCAGTCTTCCCCTTTAGAAATAAGGTCCAACGTTTTTGCAATATCTGGAGAAGGCAAATCATCATTTTGAGCTTTAGAAGACTGCAGATCCTTTTTTAATGTTGGATGATAATCTGAAACTTCAACTAACTCAAAGCTAGGGCATACTTTAATTTTAGTACAATAGCTGTCTGCAACGCAAATCTGAGGATCTATTGAAACTTTACTCCCATAACCATCAAAAGTTCTGGAAAGGCCCGGACAACCTGTCATTTCAACACATTCTCTACAATCCTCACAAACAGCAGTATTGATTTGATAAAAGCTTTTTGTCTCTAGAGTTTCCCCTTTGGAAAACTTCTTCCTTTCCAAGGATTTTTGACGTCCATGAAAAGTAAGACCACATTCTTTATTTGAGATAATGACCTTAACACCTTTAGATTCTACCATCTTCTGTAATATATTCTTATAGAAGTAGCGATCTGAAGGGTTAACCTCCAATACAGTTTCAGCTCCAAGTCCTTTAACTATCGGGAGCATATCTTGACGTGGCCTCTTCAGCCCTTCAACACTTTCTCCACTAACAGGAGTCATTTGATGACCTGTCATCGCAGTATTGTCATTGTCTAGAAGAATATAAGTAATGTTGTGCCCCATCTGAACTGAGTTAGAAATATCTGTCAGCCCTGAATGAAAGAAAGTTGAATCCCCCATTAGAACGACTGAAGGATTTGTTGTAAAAAGATCAACTCCAGAACCTAAAGCACCTCCCTGTCCCATTGCTGAAAGATTGTGCATTTCTTTAAAAGGCTCTAAAAATGAAAGAGAGTAGCACCCCACGTCTCCGTGAGAAACTAGGTTAATATCTTTTTGTTTAAGAACTTTCCGTAAATCTTTCAAAAGACTTAAGGTTTCTCTGTGTGGACAACCAGGACAAAAAGTAGGCAACCTTTTTGGAAAAAAACTATCCCAGGTGTCAAAGTCCACTTCCTCCTTTATTCCATTCTCAAGATGAAGAATCTTCATTAACTTTTCAATCTTCTCTTGAAGAATTTCGTAGGAAATCCCTCCAAAAGCAGGAAAACCTTCTAAATCTTTTTCACCTTCCCCTGATTTAAAAGATTTCCCGTAAACCTTAAGGTTCAATCCATGCCTATCTATAAGCTCCCTCAACTCAGTTTCTAAAAACCCTCTTTTCTCTTCAACAACAATGAGCGTTTCTAAATTTTTTAGATAAGGTAAAAGAAGTTCATCAACTAAAGGATATGAACAAGCAATTTTGTACAAAGAGTAATTTTTTAAAAGGTTCCTCTCCTCCAAAATTTGTTTAACAGTTTCAAAAACAACTCCCGCAGAAATGAATCCCACAGAGGACTCTTTATTTCCAAACAAACTATCTAAGTCCATCTCTTTCAAGACATCTTTTATTTTTGGAAACCTCTGCTTAATCATTTCATGATCGGCCATAAGAGAATTAGGGGGTACCATGACGTTTTTGCTTAAATCAAACTTATCTGGATCTAAGTGGACAAGCTCCTGGTTAACCGTAACCTCTTCATAACACTTTACTCGACCACCCCCTTCGGCCATGAACGTAGTTAAAAGTAGGCCTTGATAAACAGAAGTTTTTTGAGAAATGGTTAAAGCCACTTTAATCCAATCTTTGAGTTCCTGAGGAGTTGAAGGCTCTAAAAAAGGTATGTGAAGATGCTTAAAAAGGTACCTGGAGTCTGCTGGAGTTGAAGTTGAAATCGACCAAGGATCATCACCAACAACTACGACGACACCTGGATTGAGCTCTTCTCCAGTTTTTGGATCCTTCTCTGGTATTCCAGGATTAGCAAAGTTTCCAACTGATAGTGCATCGGAAGCAACATGAAGACCCATTGACTTCATAGCAAGCAAAGTATTTCTTCCAGCTTGCTTTGCTCCACTTGCCATTGCAGCAGCATTGGCCTCCGAGTTTCCTATAACAACACGGATTCCTTTTTTCTGCATTTCATTTTTTTTATGATTTAAAATATTAAAATAATCTGCCAGGGGTGACCCAGGGTAACCGGTATACAAGGAGAAACCTGCTTCAAGTCCACCTTGAATGATGAGTTCATTTCCAGTCATGATTTGTGTCGTCATAAGAAAAGATTCCTCCCAAAGGTCACTTTTTTCTATTATAACCCTTATTTAAGCTCTTTATACAAAGCGCAAAAGGCTTTTGAACCTACAAAAAGCTTGATCACAGTGGTAATCTATACCAAGATACTGGTGAAATTCTAATTGTTTAAAATAAAAAAGGATTTACTTGTGGCACCAAACTCGTCAGAAAATCCCCTTGGCCTTGTAAGCATTGATCATTTGGAGTTCACTTGTGACTCAATGATGGGAGAAACACCAAAACTTTTTTATAACATGGGGTTTCATAAGTCCTTTGAAAACAAAGAACTAGAAGCTGCCGTTTTCTCACAAGGATCAGTTCATTTTTCAATGATCGCATCAAAAGATACATCAAATCCAGCAAGACAATATTTTGACAAGCATGGTGAAGGTGTCTCTAAAATTTCATTCCTAGTTAAAGATGCACAACATGCCCTTAAAGAAGCAATATCAAGAGGCGCAAAAGAAGTACTACCTCTCAAAAAGGAAGAGACTGAGCATGGAGTGTTTAAAACGGCAAGCATTCAAGGCTTTGGAGATGTTTTAAACGAGTTCATTGAAAGACCATCAAAAAAAATCTTTAAACCAGGCTACGAAAAGATTGAAAATGATAGCGAATCTCGACCTCTCTCATGCCCCATTACGAGAATTGACCATCTGACAAATAACGTACCTCACGGTGAAATGAAGAAATGGGTTGAGTTTTATGAAAGAATCTATGGCTTTAAAGTGACTCGATACTTTGACATAAAAGGAGTTAAAACAGGCCTTGAATCTAAAGTAGTTCAAATGCCGAATGGGGCGATAATTATTCCCATTAACGAACCAGACACAAAAGATGGCCAGTCTCAAATTCAAGAATTTTTAGACCTCCATAAAGGACCTGGTGTTCAGCATATTGCTCTTACAACGACCAATATTATAGAAACCGTCGAAGAGCTTCACAAAAGAAAATTTCAATTTTTAGATATCCCAAAAACTTATTATGAAGACATTCCAAAAAGGGATTTTAAAGTTACTGAAGACCTTAATGAATTAGAAAAAAATAAAATTTTAGTTGATGGGGACCCTGAAGGGTATCTCCTCCAACTTTTTTCCCAAACTTATATTGGACCACTTTTTTTCGAATATATTCAACGGAAAAATCATCACGGCTTCGGAGAGGGCAACTTTCAGGCCCTCTTTGATGCAATAGAAAGAGATCAAAAGGAAAGAGGTTACTTAAAATAGTTAAATTGAATAGTTTAAGAATATTTTTAGAGTAGTTTAAGAATAGTTTAAGAATAGTTTAAGAAAAGTTTAACTAAATAATATCTGTTTAATCTTTAAGGCTTAAACCACAGTGTATAATATGGAGTGAAGCTTTAGATGATGAGGGTACAAAAATGACCTTTAAACACATAAAATTTGAATGCTTAGAAAGAACAGCCCTAATTATTATAAATAGGCCGGAGGTCTATAACGCTTTAAACAAAGAGTCAAAGGACGAAATTCAAAAAGCAATTGGACTCTCTGAAGAAAATAAAGAAATTGGATCCATAATAATAACTAGTGAAGGAAAAGCCTTTTGCACAGGTCAAGACCTAAATGATCGAAGCGTTTCTATCAAAGATGGTGGAACAGTTGACCTTGGGCACACACTTGAAACAGAATGGAACCCTCTTATGAATTCGATTAAGAAGAGTTCAAAGGTCGTAATAGGCGCCATTAATGGCGTTTGTGCAGGAGCTGGTCTTCCTTTGGCGGTCAGTTGTGACTTGATTGTGGCAAAACCTAAAACTAAATTTATCAGTGGTTTTTCTAAATTAGGCCTCATCCCTGACGCTGGAAGCTCTTTTACTTTTACAAGAGCACTTGGTTACCAAAAGGCTTTGGAATTTTTTCTATTAAATGAACCCCTTACCAGTGAAGTCCTTTTTGAAAATAAGCTCGTTAACTTCATTGACGAAAACCCTTTAGAGTTTTCAAAAGGGCTCGCTAAAAAAATTAATGCTTTATCACCAGCCTCAGTCAAAATGATAAAACAAAATTTACAATTTTCATTAGAAGAAACTTATGCAAAATCTATAGAAAAAGAAGTCAACTGCCAAAGAATATTAGGCCACTCGGATAATTATAAAGAAGGACTTAATGCCTTTTTTGAAAAAAGAGAGGCCCATTTTTCGAGGGATTAAGAAAAAACAATTTTTTTTAAACAAGGGAGCATCACATGAGTACAGAACAGAATCAATACGGTGAGGAAGAACTTAAACTCTTTGATGATATTAAAAGTGGGCGTACATTCGACTTAGGCGACGAACTTCCACCCTTTTACAAAAAGCACCTCTTAAACCTCCTCTGGATGCAAGGAGATAGCGAATACGCGGGTGCACTTGGCTATATGCCTTGGATTGAAAAAGCTCCAAGCCTGCATGAAAAAGTGCTCGTAGCACAAATTGTAAAGGATGAAATGCGCCACGCTCAAGTTGTTTACAGATTACTTGATGGCCTTGGTGAGAAAACCCTCGACCACACAAACACAAAAGAGCTTGGTTATAAAATTGAAGAAGACGAGGCGCAAATTGGCTTCAAAAGAGTTAAAGACGACTACAGAGTAAATATTTTTTACTACAATATTAAGTATTGGCATGACTTTATCCTTTTTAATTTTCTTATGGATAGGGCTGCAGGCCACCAATTAGAAGACACTCTAGAATCATCTTACCTCCCATGGAAGAAGAATATTGCAGGGATCTTTAAAGAAGAGACTTTCCACGTTGTCCATGGAGACAAGTGGATTGGTATTTTGGCCCAAGACCCAAAAGAAAAACCATTTCTTCAAGAAAGGCTTAACCTTTGGTGGCCACGAGTTATGAACGTTTTTGGAAGTACCAGAAGCCAAACAAATGACCTTTACGTCAGGCTAGGGCTTAAAAAAAGAACTAATGGGGAAATTAGACAAGCCTTTCTCGATGATATATTACCTCTTTGCAAAAAGTGGGGGCTTGAAGTACCAGACTACAAAGAATCTGATCAGCCGACTTAGAAAAAAGTTTGCACCAAAGCCACTCTGCAAAAAGACAAAGACCTGGATAAGGACATAAACATGTTGAAAGAGACTTATATTGTACACGCTAAAAGAAC
>DKQD01000167.1 GCA_002474345.1 Bacteriovoracaceae bacterium UBA7317 | reverse complement strand
TCATCTTTTTAACCCTTCCCTCATTTTTTATTGAAGCTTTCTTTTTAAATGAATCACTTTTTTTATAAGAAATCTCAAGATTTTGCTTGAGGCCATATCCCACTCGCCAAGATACTCAATATGGTCTGCCCCCGTTCCCTTTTTAAAGTTATAAACACCAAGATTATTTTTCTTATCGACACCAGATAGGTCATATCTTTTTATGTTATTTGCATGGCAATGTGACAACAGGTTCCACAAAAGCCCATAAGAAGCATAAACTCTACGGGCCTTATCATTTGCCGCTGCAAAAAGGTCCCATGAATGATCGCCAATTGTTAAACAGGCCCTTATGGCAATAAGGTTCCCATCTGGATCCGAGCATTGGAGTAAGTGAATATTGTCTCCAAAAAGTTCTAACAAATGAGAAATTTCCTCTTCTGAAAATTGCTCTCCTATCCCCTTAATTTTCTCCATTGAGTGGAACAACGCCCTCATTTCTTTAGAGTCAGGTTTTTCCCATTTCTGTATAATAGCCGGTTTTTTCCCAGAGCGTTTAAGGTTATGCCTCCAGTTTTTTGTAAGACTGGATTTGAGCCCTTCTAAATCTCTATCTAAGTTAACCATCATTGAGTAGGGTGAGACTTTTTTGTGCCTAAAGTTTTTCCAACCCAATTCATTAAGAGTTGTGACTGCTTTATGATCGCGGATATGATGGGAAAAGAGGCGGATATATAAAAACTTAACCTTCAATTCTCTTTTTAAAAAGCGGTAAAAAGTTTTGTCAAAAGCGGCTAAATCACCAGCTGGTCCACCTGGCACCCAAACAACGGCCAAAATATTTGAAACCTTTTTTATGAAACATTGAACCATTGCCTTGATTTCGTCATTTTCTTTAGAAAGGTAACGACAAACCACCTCCCCCTTTCTTTCCTTATAGGTTCCCCATGCAGAATATTGCATATAGGAAGGGCAAGAAAGTTGCGTTAATCGGGAGTCCCAAAAATCGTTAGATAAACATTTTTCCCAGTTCATGAATCTTCTTTTGTTATATTTACAAATAAGACAATTTGAGATCTAGTATTCAATTATCAAGTTATTTAAAAAGATAAGAGACTTTTATGATCCATGTGTCGCCAACTCTCTCTCCCACAACTTTTTTCAAGTCCTTATTCTCATCTAAAAAAAATTACTTACAAGATATTCACCAATTTTCATATGTCAGAGGGGCGCTGATCGCTGCCATTTTCTCAATAAAGAAAAGCAAAAATCTTTCCTCATTTCCAACAGTATGGGCGCCTGCTTTTATTTGTGACACCGTTTTTCTACTTTTTGAATCTTACGGCATTCCCTACAAGCTTTATCCGATAACGGAAGACCTTCTCCCGGACTGGAAAAGAGTCAATCATCTTAACTTTAAAGAAAATGACATCTTTTTGCTAGTCTATTTTTTTGGTTTTCCCATGGGTATTGATGAGGCCAAAGAACTTTGCCAAACAAAAGAACTCTCACTGGTTGAAGATTGCGCTCACAGTATCATTTCCCATATAAAACCCGATGGTATTGGCACTCATGGTGACGCAGCGGTCTTTGGTCTTAGAAAGGCCCTCCCTCTACCTCATGGGGGTTTCCTCTACATGAAAAAAATTCCCTTTGAAAGGCCCCACTCTGTTTCAGAGTCCGCAAGTATTTACAGGTCTCCTCTGAAAATGCTTATTCAATGGGCCTTTTGCAAGCTCAAACTAAAGTGGAGCAAATCAACACCTCCGATTAAAAAAGGAGAACTTAGTACCTTTCCAGATAACTATGCTCTCTTTGATTTTCTTGAAGAAATGTCACCACTCTCTCGAAAAATTACAAATAGCATAAAAATAGACAATATTATCGAGCTTAGAAGAAATAACTACGAAATCTATCATAAAAGTCTTAGACCTATAAAAGAGGTTCGTATTCCTTCGACTCTGACTCTCGAAAATGAACAAACAACTCCGTGGGTCTTTTTCTTTTTCTCAGAACAAGCAGAAGAGCTTATTAATTACTTGAGGCGCTTTAATATACCGGCCATCGATTTTCCGACACTCCATGTACCTATCTTAAATAATGAAGAATTTAAGTTTGAAAATAGTCTTTACAAGCAATCAGTTTGCCTTCCCGTCCACCAGGATATAGGAAAAAAGGAAATTAGCTTCATTATCCAAAAGGTTAAAAGCTTCTTTTCTTAGAGACCTTTTTAAAATGTTGCGTAAGTAAATTCCATGGATTCGTTAAGGGTTCCGCCCCATACTGTCAAGTAGAGTAAGGAAGCATAAAAAAGGGCCTCTAGGGCTATTTTTGCTATATTTTTCATAGATCACCTTTGAGGACACCATGATCAATCAAAGCTTTTTTAAAGTGATGAGCGACTTTATAATTTCCTGAAATGGTCATATTAATACAATTAAAAGTATCTCTTCTAGGAATCAACTTTAAGTCTACTAAATCAATAGCATCAACACTTTTAAGAGTGCTCATCACATTAAGGAGGGGTTTTTTATAATATTTATTATAGCTGTCATCATCAGCGCATTGGGCCTCAGGACCTATATAATAAAACATCCTTTTTCCATAGACATGATTCAATTTATCCACAAGAGAGAAGACTAAGTTAAAATCAGGGTACAATTCATTGGTCTGAAGCTTTTTAACATGGTCTCCCACCTTTGGATAAAAGGGCTTTTTAAATGGTTTCACAGGAAGGACGTCCAACTGCTTTTTAAAATCTTCAAAATACTTTTCTGAAGACAGGTCTGCTGCCCAAGTTTGGACCCTCTTTCTAAAAAATCTTAAATAATCTGTTTTTACTTTGGCTTTTGAAAACGATTTGGGAATAGAAAAAACCTTATTGTTAGTTTCTCCCTCGTAATTCAAATTTTCAATTCCCCCTTCAACTCTTTTGAAAAGGGACTGAACCTCTTCTATTTCAGGGTGCTGTTTTTGAACTCTTTTTAATAAGCCATAAAGCTCAAATAAGTTAATGGACCTATTTTTTTCCGAGTTACCAAGAAGAGAGTTTTTTTCAAATTTTTCAGGAAAAAATTCATCATGCCATATAAAAACCTTTGCCTTTCGATCTGATAAAAACTTTAAATAAGTGATAAGGTTATGAGCAAGGCTTTTTCCTGGCACTGCTAAATTATAAACGTCAACAGGAGTTCCTTTTTTCTTAAGCTCCAATTCAAGAAGGTGAGATATAGAACAACTTGGATGAAGTTTGTCCTCAGTGCACCATAAAGACTCCAATTGACAACTACCGCTTAAAATAATTTTAAGATTTTTGCTTTTTTTGCTTACTTCAGTGAACGCTTCATGCTTTTTAACATCTTCAAAATTATCCACATAGCTATGGGAAAAGTAATAAGACAAAGAAGAAAAATGCCGGTCAATAAACAAACGACCATCCACACTCAAAAAGAGGGCAGAGAAAAAGACAAGAAAAAATAAAAATAATAATTTATCTTTCACCTAGAATAACAACTTCCCTATAAAATTAAGCCGATCATCAACAATAGCATTGAAAATGACCAAACTTAACGCAAAGTAATTAAAAGTTAAAAACCAAGAGATGATACCAATGGCCTTAAGTTTTTTATAACGGGGAAGAAGCTTTTTCTTTTTTAAAAAATCTCCCCATAAAAGAACTAAAAAAAGGCCCATGCCTTGAAAAAAACCATAGATAAGGAAATTCTTCTCTAGACCGTGCCACGCCCCCATAATAAAAAATGTGATAAAAAT
>DKQD01000044.1 GCA_002474345.1 Bacteriovoracaceae bacterium UBA7317 | reverse complement strand
ATTTTTAAACTTTGAAAATATACTAGAAAAGGAAACAATGGCTTCAAACAACGTTCCAAAAAGTTTTATCGTGATGACTTCCCATTCTAGGGTATTAAGTTTCTCGATGAGAAGGTCTTGCTCTTTTGGTGAGTTTGCACAAGGGATGGAGAAAAGAATGATTCCATTTTTTCCCTTAATGCTAATAAGAAAGGGCATTTTAATCTCTGACAAATCTTTTTTTATCTGATTTCTAGGTATCTGTTTTTTTATATGGATTTTATCAAGTTCAAATTTATTTCTAGGGTAATAAAGGTGATTTACTTTCGTTATTCCCTTTTTAATAAAGATGTTGAGGAAATGAATTAATAGTTCTGCTGTTGCGAGAGCATCATCTAAAGCTCTGTGGGCTTTTGCATGTTTAATCGCGAAGATTCGGCTCATATAATTGAGGTTCGAGTTCAGTAGGTTTGGTATAAGATTTTTGGTCATTAAATTTGTACATATACTTCGGTTTTTCCTTTCCGGTAAATTAAGTCTCCGTAAAACTGAATTGAAGAAAGGGACATCAAAAGAAGTATTGTGTGCCACAAGAACTGAGTTACCCATAAAGTCTAGGATATCTTGAATAACTTCATGTATTTTTGGGCAACTTTCGACATCACTTTGACTTATAGAGGTTAGTTTTTGGATAAAGTCCGGTATTTTAATTTCAGGGTTTATGAGAAAGTGCTTTTTTTTAATAATTTTTAGGTTTTGTATTTTAATTAAGCCAATCTCTATTATTTTATCGTGGTTATGGTTGCCACCAGTAGTTTCTAAATCAAAAACACAGAAGTCGATCCCTTTTAATAAGCTTATTGAATGTTCTTCTAGGACAGCTGGGTGGTGGTCTTCAAAAATTCTTTGTTTTTCCATATTGAATATGTCTGCATGTTACAATTCTTAAGTGATATTTTACAAGCTTCTTAACAAAAATTGGATAGGGAAGTATTATTCCTTTGAGTGATATGTGTCTGGTGTATATGCTAAGGGCATTAAATCCTTAAATTTCATAGTTGTTTCCTGCCCTTTTTCATCACCAATGATGACCTCTAGATTTTCGTCGGCAAACTCACTCATTACTTGTCTGCAGAAACCACAGGGTGGCCAACCTTGCTTTGTATAGATGTAGACCTTTTTAATTCTTTGTTCACCTTCAGAAATGGCTTTCCAAATAGCAACTCTTTCAGCGCAAACAGTTCCACCAAAGCTGCTATTTTCAACATTACAGCCGTAAAAGTAACTCCCTGAGCTTGTTAGAATGGCACTTCCAACTTTGGCCTTGGAGTAGGGAGAGTGAGAGTTTTGAGATGCTTTAATTGCTAATTCACGGAGCTTTGAGTTTTGATCCATAACTGGTTTAATCCTCACTGCCAATCTTTTTGATTGCATCTGCAAGAAGCGAGCTAAAGAAGTTCATAACTTTTAAAGCCTGTTCTTTAATGTCTTCGTGTTTGAGAGTTTCGTCTTTAATTCCTGCAGCCATATTTGTTATGCAGGAAAGCCCACCTACCTTGACCCCAAAGTGATTTGCTGCAATTGACTCAGGTACGGTACTCATACCAACCATGTCTGCACCAAGAATCCTGAGCATTTTAATTTCTGATGGCGTTTCGTAAGTTGGGCCAAGTAAGCCAGCATAGACTCCAGATTTTAAATTTGAGCCCATATCTCTAGCAGACTCAAGGAAAGCTTTTTTAATATCAGGATGATAGGCGTGTGACATATCAGGAAACCTTGGCCCTAATTCTGATTTGTTAGGTCCAATAAGAGGGTTTCTGCCAGTTAGATTTATATGGTCATCAATCAATATAATGTCACCAGGGTTATAATCCAGGTTTATTCCGCCAGCAGCATTTGTAAGAATTAGGTTCTCTATTCCTAAGGTTGCAAGAACTCTAGTGGAAAAGACAACTTCTTCCATGCTATAGCCTTCATAAGCATGGATTCTACCCTGAAGAACCGCTATTTCAACTTCTTCAATATTACCCAATATAAGGCGACCCTCGTGACCCTCTACATTTGGGCTTTTGAAATTAGGAACCTCTGAGTATGGAATAACCTTTGGGTTTTCAATTTTATCTACAAAAGCACCTAAACCTGAGCCCAGAACAACTCCTACCTTAGGAGAAGTTGAACTAAGTGATTGGATATATTTAGCTGATTGTTCTAATTTTTCATACATTAGTTGTGGCTCCACTTAACAGAGGTTTCGTATATAAGAGGACGTTTTTTGAGAGGAACTTTGGGCTTTATTTTAATATCTTGTTGAGCAAGTTCTTCTTTAAGGGTGTTCGCGAGTTCGCTTTGAGTTTCATGGTGGTAAATTGTGAGGATTGGCTCTCCAGCTTTAACTTTGTCACCTATTTTTTTGTGAAATATAAAACCTACACTTGGGTCTACCAAGTCTTCCTTTACCAACCTGCCTCCTCCTAACTTTACACAATGGAGGCCAATTTTTTTTGTATCCATTGAGTGGATGTAGCCACTCTTCATGGAGAGAACCTCTGTTCTCTGGGTAGCAAGATTAAACTTTGAGTAATCTTCTACAAAGGAGGCATCGCCTCCCTGTGTTTTTAAAAGGTCGACAAACTTTTTTAATGCAGATCCATCTTTGAGTGCATTTTTGGCCATTTTTATTCCGGCTTTGTGTGTTTTAGCTAGCCCCGCAATATGAATCATACCTCCTGCTAATTCTAAAGAGACTTTTGTTAGGTCTTTAGGGCCATTTCCTTTTAAAGTTTCAATACTTTCTATTATTTCAAGGCTATTACCGACGGCCATGCCCAGAGGTTCTGACATGTCTGTAATCATAGTCATAATATTTTTGTTAAACCTCAGTGCAGTATCTTGAAGGCTTTTGGCCAGCTTGCGGGCCTTGCCAAGGGTCGTTAGGAAGGCGCCTTGACCTGTCTTAATGTCCATAACGATGCCACTGGCTCCTTCTGCTAGTTTTTTGCTCATGATGGAAGCTGTTATAAGGGGGATGCAATCTATTGTTGCTGTTACATCTCTAAGCCCATAAATGATTTTGTCTGCTGGAGCAATGTCTTGGGTTTGCCCCATGAGAACAAGGTTATTAGCTTCAAGGATTTTTTTAAACTCATCAATAGATAAACTAGTTTTAAAGCCTGGAATAGACTCAATCTTATCAGTTGTTCCCCCTGTGTGGCCTAAGCCTCTCCCAGAGATCATAGGAACTTTAACTCCACAAGCTGCTGCAATTGGTGCGAGGATAAAAGAGGTCTTGTCTCCAACTCCTCCCGTAGAGTGCTTGTCTATGACCCTTTGTTCGGGAAAGTTTAAAACTTTTCCTGAATAAAGCATGGCATCTGTAAGTGCACTTGTTTCGTCTGTATTGAAACCGTTAATATGAATTGCCATTAGAAGTGCAGTCATTTGGTAATCTGCAACCTCGCCGGATAGCAAGCCATTAATGAACCATTTAATTTCCTGAGAGGAAAGTTGCTTACCTTGACTTTTTTTTTGGAGTATCGTGTAAGCAGAAAAGTCTAATTGACTTGCTTTTTGTTCTTCTATTTTATTTTTTGAAGACGGTTTTTTTTTAACCTGATTTTCTAACATAAAGTTTACCTGTTTTAACCAATTGGATCAAAGCCTTCCGTCACAATGCCCAATGCTTTTAAAAAGGTCCACCATGATATTCTTAATTCTGATGAGTTGTAAATATGAAATGACTTTAATAAGCTATTACTTTCAGGAAGATAGGAAACAATTAAAAATATTGAGGTAATGGTCATGAACAAACTTTGGCAGAAAATGTGGAGAATGACGTTTTGTTTTTTTATTTTTTGCTCCTTTCTGCTACCTAACTCTAATCAAGGGTTTGCTCAGGAAGGTGGCAGCACGGGTGTTTTAGGAGATTCTTTAAGGGACCTTTATACGGTAGCAGGAGTTGGAGTTGCAGGGTCAGTCTTGGGACTTTCCACGCTTTCATTTGTGGAGGAGCCAGGAGAAAACTTAAAAAATATTGTTACGGGAGGGGCTATCGGAATTATTTTAGGGGTTGGAGTCGTCGCTTGGAAACATGCATCAAGAAGTAAAGACGCATATGATACATCGGAAACTAAAAGTCCTGATAACCCTATTAAGAAAGACTTCTTCGCTGGAAGTGAGCTTTTTTCTAAGTCAAATACTAAAAAAGGTCTTGCTAGTTTAGCTCCTATGGTTCGGTATAATATTCACTTTTAACGGACTTAAAAGTCCAAAAAATCATTGGCTTATAAACATATCATATTCCATTTAAAGAAAACTTTGTGTTGACCATTATCTTGATTTTAGGGGCTGGACATTATATGGATAAATGCCCAAATTTTAGGGGTAATGGATTTTTTTAGGAGGATGGTGTGCTGCAAGAAAGAATTGTTTCCTTTATAGGTTTACTTGTCATGGTTGGAATAGCTTACCTACTCAGCGACTCTAAGGAAAAAGTGAATAAAAAGACGATTCTAACTGGAATTGGTTTACAACTTCTTTTTGGGTTTTTGATCCTTAAAACTCCTTGGGGAAAAAGTTCATTTGAATGGATTAAACAATTCTTTGTTCAAATTCTAGACTTTACTAACGCAGGTTCAGACTTTGTGTTTGGAGGCTTAAAGGATTTCCAGAAGGTCGGGTTTGTTTTTGCCACTTTTGTTCTTCCTACTATCATTTTCATGTCAGCATTAATGTCAGTTCTCTATCATATTGGGATCATGCAGCTTCTGATTAAGGGAGTTGCTTGGGTAATGGTACGTGTTATGGGGACCTCAGGAGCCGAATCTCTTGCCGCAGCCGCTAATATCTTTGCAGGTCAAACCGAAGCACCTCTGGTTGTTAAACCCTACCTTTCTAAAATGACAAGATCTGAGCTTATGGCCTTAATGACAGGAGGAATGGCTACTGTTGCTGGTGGTGTTCTTGCAGCTTACGTTGGAATGGGGATTGATGCAGGTCACCTTCTTGCTGCATCTGTTATGTCCGCGCCAGCTGCATTGGTTTGTGCTAAGTTGCTTGTTCCTGAAACCGAAAAGTCTGTAACCAAAGGCGATGTGAGTTTTCAATTGCCGAAAACATCGACGAACATAATTGATGCTGCAGCGACAGGTGCCTCTGAAGGTTTGACCCTTGCTCTTAATGTTGCAGCGATGTTGCTTGCCTTTATAGCTTTAATAGCACTTTGCAATGGTGTTCTTGGCTGGGTAGGGAGTTGGGTTGGTTATCCTAATGTAACAATAGAATTTCTTTTAGGTTATTTATTTGCTCCAGTTGCCTGGCTATTGGGAGTTCCCTGGAATTGGGATGAATGTTTGAAAGTTGGAACTTTGTTAGGTCAAAAGCTAGTTTTGAATGAGTTCGTTGCCTATACTGGGCTGCAAAAAATGATCAATACACCGGGTGGCCTTTCTGAAAGATCTATCAATATTAGTATTTATGCTCTTTGCGGTTTTGCAAATTTCAGTTCCATTGCTATACAGGTTGGTGGAATAGGTTCATTAGCTCCTGATAGAAGAAAAGAGTTTGCTAAACTTGGAATGAAGTGCCTCTTAGGTGGCACTCTTGCATGCTTGATGACTGCTTGTATTGCTGGGATAATGATCTAATAATATATGATATAAATCATTATTATATTTGATCCGTAACTTTAAAAAATTGAGAACCTAGATGGGAAAAGAGCTACTTTTAAATCAAACATTAAATGAGTGTAGAGCAGCTCTTTTGGATAGTGGAGAAATTCTTGACTACCTTATGGAAAGGCATAGGGAAAGTGTTGATAATCATCCATCGGTGGGAAATATCTACAGAGGCAGAGTTTTAAGAGTCTTACCTGGCATGCAATCTGCTTTTGTCGATATAGGTTATGAAAAAGCAGCGTTTTTGTATGTGGATGATGCCTATATCCCTACTCTACAAGAGCAGAGGGAGATGGCCGAATTAAGTAAAAAGAATCTAGAGGAGGAAGGCTCTAACCAAATAGGCGAAATTATTCCTGACGAGTTAAGCACTCTGGGTGAATCCGTGAATATGAGGTTCAGGCCTGAGGCCGCAATAGAAACATTTCTAAAAGAAGGCCAAGAAATTATTGTTCAAATAGCTAAGGAGCCGATTTCCACAAAGGGCCCTCGTATTACGAGACATATAACTCTTGCAGGTAGGCATGTGGTCTTTATGCCTTATATTGAGCATACTGGCGTTTCTAGAAGAATTGAAAGTGAAGATGAAAGGGAAAGATTAAAAGAGATTCTTGATAATATAAGACCCGAGGGGAAAGGAATAATTGCCAGAACAGCAGCGGAGGGCCAAAGCTCCAAAACTCTTAGAGCTGATTTCAATATGTTGGTTAAAATCTGGAAAGAAGTTGGGAGGAAAGCTGAAAAGGCAAAAGCTCCTTACCTCGCTTATCAAGACTTAAACTTTATTCAAAGAGTTTTAAGAGATATTACTGATGAAGACGTCCATCAAATAGTTGTAGACACTAAAGATAACCTTAAAGAAGTTGAAAAATTTATATCAAAATTTCTTCCTTCCATGAGAGGTAAAACGAGGTTATATGAAGGAGATGCTCCTATCTTTGAGCATTATGGGATAGACCTTGAAATTGAGCGAGGTCTTTCTAATAAAGTTTTCCTTCGCTCTGGAGGATCTTTAAATATAGATCAAACTGAAGCCCTAGTCTCTATTGATGTAAATACAGGGAAGTACATAGGTAGAAAGACTCTCGAGGATACGATTCTCAAGACAAACTTGGAAGCTGTCAAAGAGATCGCTTATCAACTTCGCTTAAGAAACTGTGGTGGTATCATTATTATTGATTTCATCGATATGGAAAAAGAGGAGAATAGGTTTGCAGTCTATTCTGCCCTTTTGGAAGCTTTAAAAAAAGACCGGGCCAAAACAAACGTTCTTCCTATCTCAGGTCTAGGCTTAGTGGAGATGACAAGAAAAAGGACGAGAGACACCTTAACAAGAGTTATGTGTGAACCTTGCCCTTATTGTGAAGGCACGGGAAGAGTAAAATCTACTCTTACTGTTTGTTACGAACTTATTAGAGAGTTAACAAAACTGCTTAGAAAAAATAAAAACTGTAAGAAAGTTTATATTTATGCGCATCCTGAAGTCACGGCAAGGCTCTGCGGTGATGACCTTGATATTATTGACACCTTGGAAGAGAGGTTTGGCACAGCGTTAATAATCAGGTCTGAGAATAATTATCATGTTGAGCAATATGAAATCTTTTCGAGAGAATATTAGTCTTTTTTAACCCTTTATCCTTAGTTTTTGATTGCTGCTCCCTTTAAATCTGAGAAAAAGAATGCTAAGTTACACAGGCTATTTGCAGATTTAATGCTTAGCGTTGTAATAACTCGCTCTTTCCTAATAATGGGGAAGAGCTCAATTGTAAGCCAGGAGTTAAACCATGATTTACGAATTGGCCTTAGTGGCGAAAGCTGAATTACCAGAGAATGAGTTAGAAGCTCTTTCAGAAATGGTAAAAGACGTCCTTAAAGAAGGATCTGGAGAACTTTTTATAGAAGATGATTGGGGTAAATTGAACCTCGGTCAACCAACTTCTAATGGAGTTCGAAGAGGTTTCTTTAAGTACTTTATTTTCAAATTGGATCCTCAGACAAACAAAGAGTTAAACAGAAGAATCCTCATTAACGAGGGTATTTTGAAGTCACTTCTTGTTAAGCTTGGGGAGACAAAGGAACAAGATCAAATTATCAAAGCTTATAAAACACCTTATTCTAAAAAGTATAAGGGTAGCGCAACTTCTCCTTCTAGTACTGAAGAAGGTCAAGGCGGAGGAGACCTCGAGAAAGATAAGAAAAGATTCGCTAGAAGAAAGTCTTGTTGGTTTACTGCTAAGAAAATTAAAGCAGATTGGAAAGATCCAACA
>DKQD01000087.1:6822-7269 GCA_002474345.1 Bacteriovoracaceae bacterium UBA7317 | reverse complement strand
AACTTATCGGCCTCGGCATCTGAGTCGAAGTGAGGAGTTTGATCCACGGAGAGCCTACACTTTTTTCCATCCTCATCGTAATAGAAAAACCTGTAAACCATTCCTTTACTTTGTTTCTCTTTACTCCAATACATGCTTCTTCCTTTCCCCTATTTTAAGGCCTTTTCGGAAGCTATAATCCGGTTATAGGTGAAGTGAAAGCCGTATTGCCCCATGATTTTTCAGAAAAAGTGTAGTAAAAACAGATAGTTAGGTAAGCACGGATAGAACGGAAAAGTGCGGACTAACGCCCATAGAAAAAGAAAAAAATCAAAGATTTCGATAAGTTAAATTCATTTTTGGAGTTCTAATTTTGGAGGTGACAGGCGGATTTGAACCGCCGGCGGTACGGTTTTGCAAACCGTTCTATTGGGCCACTCTAGCATGTCACCTTAGAGCGCAGAGTGG
>DKQD01000087.1:0-6468 GCA_002474345.1 Bacteriovoracaceae bacterium UBA7317 | reverse complement strand
TGATTTAAATGTCAAACTGATGATTTTAAAAAGCGGTGGAGTCGAAGAACAACAAACTTACTCAATGCAAAATTTAACTTCTCGAAAGGCCCGGAGGAAAGGGCCTTTCGAGCAAAGTTATTCTCTAAAAGAGAATTAAGCTTCTCTAATGTGGTACTTATCCTTACCTTTATCAACCATGTCCTTAAGCTCTTTCCCTACTTTGAAAAAAGGAACTTTCTTAGGAGGGACAGTAACCTCAAGACCCGTCTTAGGGTTTCTTCCGGTGTAGGCCTTGTAGTTTCTATTCGCAAACGAACCAAAGCCTCTAATCTCAATTCTGTCATCATCGTAAAGAGCGCGAATACAAGCATCAAAAGTGATATTAATCACAGTCTCACTTTGTTTGTGAGTGAGCTTCGCTTGCTTTTCAAGAGCAGCTACAAGATCTGCTTTTGTCATAAACTTCTCCCACTTAAACCAATTTTTTTTATTCTTGCCGCCTTAAAATCGGCATAATTTTATGGCGACTTCTCTCATTCTAACCTTAGGCTGCTTTAGATTCAACATATCGGAATTATTGGACTTTTCTTAGGTTTTGGCCGACAACGGGCCTCAAATAAAGGAAGGCCTTAGAATCTACTCATGAATAGCTATAGACTAAGAACCATCGAGTTTTTGAGGCTTTTCTGGGGGAGCGGTTCGCCCAAAGATCTTATGCGCAGAATAATTATTCTGGGTCAAATTTGCCTCTTAAACGCATGCATGAAAGAGATCGATAGCGGAGCGAGGCCCTTAATTTATGACTATTCTCTTTATGGGCCATCTGACGCTCATATTTGCACTGAGTTTTTAAGTGAGGATGGGAACTTTTGCCATTCAACCTGCCCGGATGACACCCATGAAGCAAAGAACGCCGAAAAGGAGGCTGCTTACAAAAAGCTCGAAAACACCTTAACAGGTCTTCCTACCAGGCAATCAGATTACTTAAAACAAAACCTTGAGAGCTCGATAGGAATCTGCCTTCCCGGAGTTGATATCAAAAGGCCCGATGGTGAGGTCTTTATAAAAAGCACCTTCTGCAGCTGTTTAAATGGCAAAAATGACCTTATAAGTAACTGTGCTACCTTCTGTGCTAACACGAATACTTCTGAGCCCACTCTCTTCGCTGACGCCTCTTTAGGCCCAAATATCACCTTAAATCAGGAGCTAGGGAGCCTCTATAATTGGTGCCATGCTGAGATTGATGACGGGCTGGTTTCGCCAAGCTGTGAGCTTAAGGCATGGGATGGAGAAAATACCGTTTACCTCCCCGTTACATTAAACCAATACAAAAATAGCTTTCAAGCAAACCTACAAACCCTAGAGAGAAATAAAACCTACGTTATGAACTTGGTGGAAAAAACCTCGGGCGCTCAATCCACGGCCTTTCAAATAAGGCGTGTGAACCCTCCTCCCTCAAGCTCTAATAACGGATATTTTGATATAGATTCTTTGTATAACCTTGGCCCCCTTCAAATGCTCCCAATCTCTCAGTACAGTTGTATCACACGCTCCGGCCAAACAACGGATGAAGGCTCCTTTTATAAAAGTGCCGCCCGGGTTCACTATTATTTCCCATCAATCAACGCTCCCGCTGCCCTTGCTCCTGGGAGTAACTTTCTTACCTGCCACGACACTCAAACCTACGGTGAGAACGACAGTACAGCTTACCCAAGGCTTGAGCTCAACCCCCATATTTTTACATTTTGGAGTTATAACGACATCCGCTTTTTTGATCAAAACCAAAATTCAAAACTTGATATCAACGATGTTTTAGAAACTAGGCTTAAAGAGGTCTATAATGTTGAAAGTGACGTCAACATCTTCTTTGACCTTCCCTGGTATAACCGCCCGAGTGGCGAAAACGATGTTGCCCCCAAACTTGGTATGGTCATGCAACCGTGGATTGATTCAAGCACCGGCCGAACCTTCTGCCCAACAAGGGACGACTATCATGGCACTATCCCCATCTTCAAGCTTCTAAAGGATCTTGTGGGGGTTGATACTGAGGCCATTTATATGAGTGAAAGAGAGCCTCAAGTTCTCCTTACGGATGAGGGGCAATACATTGCCGCCCCTAGTGACGTTCAGCTTATTAGAGAGGGTTTATTAAAGAAAGTCTGGTTTTATTTTGAAAATGGCGTACCCGTAAGGCCTACGGAAGAGGTGGCGAAAATGAGAACAATTATGTACTACCACCCCATTGACGTTAACTACCCCTACACTAAGAAGGCCAATCAAAGCATTTATATTGTCAGGTCTCCTCAAAACATTGGAAAGAGTACTCCAATAAACTCAAATCAAAGCTTAAGCCCTGCTGATAAACGCTTTGGATGTATTCCTCTCCTTCATAACGATTAAAAGACAAAATAAGTCTTCTATTAAGGCCTTCTCCCCTATTAACCGACAATTCCAACATGAGAGCTCAATTTATTAAGACCCTCATTCTCATTTTTTTAGTAGCAAGCATGTCTGGCTGTATTCTATCTGGTGACGATGCCTTAAAAAATAGGCCAATCATTAAAGACTACTCAATCATTAAAAAAAATACTAGATACTGTACTGAACTAACAGATACTCTTGGTGACAGTTGTGTATTAGAATGTCCTACAGGCCAACTACCAGCGACCGAAAAAGAAAAAGAATCAATCCTTTTAGAGCTTAAAAAATACCTTCAAAACCCCCCTAGCGAAGTAGGTACAATTTCTGAAGAAGAACAAGACCGTAGAATGAAAAACTTTGAAAACGCCAGAGGTGTTTGCATCGTTAAGGAAAGGAGACCGACGGGGCAAGTTTATATGCAACCAGGTTTTTGTCTGTGTCGAGGAAACACTGATACTGGTCAAGTCGAACCCGATATGGTTGGTGGTTGGTATATTAAAAATGTAGCAGGCAGTAATAATAACACCTCTTCTAACGTATCAATTTTTTCTTATTGTAAAAGCTATTGCAATTCCAAAAGCGAACAAAACCCCATGCTCTATGCAAGTGTTAAAGTTGGTCCAGAAATTCAACTTAATGAAAAAATGATCGACCTTTATGGCTGGTGTAAAGCCGAACTAGCTGACGGAGTTACCTCCCCTTCCTGTAATGCCCATTTCTATGGCCCTAATGGCGAAAATCAAGTGCTTGATGTAACTATAACAAATACTTCTGGAAACAACTTCAAGGTCTTACTTACAGAAGCAATTAAATATGGTGTTCAATATATAATGCGCCTTGAAGTCCAAGGCCCAGCAGGTTCTCCCAATGCCGTAAGCACCAGTCTCAATTTTATTCGAAAAAGATATAATCAAAACGATATTGTTTTAGGTCCTCTTCAAATTATGCCCATTTCTCAATACAGCTGTCTTGTAAGGACTGGTACCTACCAAAACACCACAAATGAGTTTTATTATTTAAATGCAGCAAGACTTCATTACTACTACGCCGCTAATAGGAAGCCCTCAAACCTTCCACCCAATGAGAGGACTTATACATGCCACGATTTTCAAACATATGGTGAAAATGATGGCCCAAGTATTCCGCGCTTTGAACTTATGAGCCATCATATGTCATTATGGAATGCTCAAGACCCTCGCTTTCAAACACTTCAAGGGTCTGAAAGTCCAAAAATTAACACCCTCATTCAAAATGACCTCAATGAATTGGCCGGTACCTCGGGAAATGAAATCAACCTTTTTTCAAAGTTTGATTATCAGGTGAAACCACCAACTGCTGAAAATGAAACGACGAATGCGACTTTGGGTTATATTATGCAACCTTTTATAAACTCGCGTACCAATACTCCTCTTTGTCCAACCAGAGAAGATTACACCTCAAGTACCCCCCTTTTTAAAATCCTGGGAGATTACATAGGAGTCGACACGGAAGCAGTTTACTTTGCAGAAAGAGAACCTGTGCGCTACCTTGTTCATGAAGAGGGCTCTTACTCTTTAAAAGAAACTCCAACAGACGTCCTTCTTATTCGAGAAAGCCAACTCAAAAAAATTTGGTTTTTTTATGAAAACGGCCTCCCTATAAAAGCCGATGAAAACGCTTCTTATAACAGAACCATCAACTTCTTTTGGCCTCCTGATTACGATTATCCTCTGACAAAAAAAGCCTATCAAAGAGTTTATACGGTTAAGCTTCCTGAGAATATTGGAAAGAGTACTACGACAGAAACTCCTACTGCCACATCTTCAAGAGATAAAAGATATGGGTGCATTCCTAAACTTAGCGAACCAAAATAAAAAAATCAATAAAACAACCATAGACAAAAGTTAAATTAATTAAGCGCACAATACTATTATCAACAGTTCTTTTCTATCTTTTTCTATCTTTAAAAGGCCTCCTTTCAAACCTTATTTTTTTATTTTTATTTTTATTTTTTTTATTTTAGAAACCTTGACATTTTTTTTTATGAGCATAACTTATTGGCATGGAAACGGTTCTAAAAAATCACAGAACACTTATTACTCTTCTTGGTCTTTGGGCCACACCTTTCTTTATAGGTCATTTCAAAAATGTTGATAAAAGAAGGGTCGTAAAACCTAAAAAAAGCACCGTCTTTTTTGCTAAAGGAAAAAAGAAGAAGGAAAAAGAAAAGACCTTCAGTCCAAGAAGTACAAAAAGTGATTTGATCTTTGATAAAGAACCTGCTCCAACGTCATCTCCTAGGACCCTTCTGACGGCTGTACCTCTTATTTTAAAGGTCAGCCCAGGACAACCAAGAAGAAAATCTTTTTTAAATGAAGGGCCTTCAAAAAAGGAAAGCGGTCTTTCTCCCCCCTTGCTGGTCCTTATCTAAGCTTTTTAAATTTGCATAAATGAACTCAAGGCCTTCTTTTTTATTTTTTAATAAACAGGGAGCCCTTTGTCTTCTAAAACACCAATAAATCTATAAAGGAGTCTTTATGAATGGTGAGATGGATTCTATTGTCAAAATTTCAAGTAATGCTGTTCGTGACCTTATTTCAGATATAAAACGCCGACTTAAAAAGTCTAACCCTGGGGTTGAACACATTAAAGTAGACATTACAAAAGATTCCTATTTTTTTAGAGCAAAAATTGAAATGCAAGAAAATATGTTCCACTTCGTTTGTGAAAAAAAGCATGCTTTATGGGAGAAGGCACTTTTAAGGGCCTACAAAACAGTCATTCAAAAAATGAGGAAACAACAAGATATAAAACAACAAAGAAGAACTAAAAATAGAAAAAAACCCCGCCTAGATTTTCATTTCCAAGAATCTATAAACCCTGCCTAAAAATCCTTCCTCCTGGGGTCCCCACATAAATTGTCTCATAATCTAAAAAGGCGTGGGGGCCTCCCTCTCAAAATAAAAAAGATTCAGCACTTAATAAGCAACATTGGTTGGACTCAATTGAGCTAGATAAACATAATGACTTCGTCTTTCATTGAATCATCTTTGATTTTTTTTCTGCCAATTGCTGAATAGAATCTTTGAGGGTTATAGACCTCAAAGAAAAGTTCACAGGTGATTTTAACTCCGTTGACGGTTACATTCCACACATCATGCACAACCCTAACTTCGTCCAATTCTTCATCACAGTCTATGAAAACAGCATCCTTTTTCCTCATGATCAAAGGCAAACTAGTTGAGACAAAGAGGGCCTCATTTTCAAACATTCTTTTTATACCGCCCATACAAACATTGGTAACTTCTTTCATAAAGTCATCAATATCTTCACTCGAGAGGTCTTCGCCAACACTCAAAAGTTTTTTCTTCTCAACTAAAGGTGATACTTCCTCTCTATCAAAAAATGTTTTTAGACTACAACGAGCATAGTCCAGGTCACCAGCGATAAAACTAAAAAATTCATCTTGAGACTTCTCACCGTCCGATTCTATATCTTTAAAAAGAACCTCTTTCTCTTTCACATTACTATTATTTAAATGAACTTTAAGCCGCTCGGAAGATACTTCACGGCATTGCCTTTTTAGGCCTTCAATATTCTCTGGTATTTTCCTAATTGACTGACCTTTAATATCCTCAAGATTTGAGTAAATGATTTTGGCCTTTTCATTAATGGGTTTTGTTTTAATCATTGACTCTAAGTCAGTTCCTAAATATTCGCAAACAGCTTCCAGGTAATGGATACTTTTTTTACCTACTCCTGTTCCAATACGAATTAAATCATGGAGTGTGCTTGTTGGAACACCAACGTTGTAGCAGAGGAAGGCCAAAGAGGTATCTCTTTTTTCTAAAATATGACTTAGTTTCTTGCTGAAAATCTCAAGAGCTTCTGGAGTCATTCCCACAGGGATCTTTTTCGTATCCATCATAAATTCTCCCAGCACAGATTAACTTAGGCCAAGCAAATGCCCTCCACTAACCTATCCTTAATTCCATTTTATCCTTAACTGAGACTACTTTTTTCTTTTTCCAACCACTCTAAAATTTCAAGATTTCTTAATGTTATTTCAGATACTTATAGTCTTCA
>DKQD01000075.1:20592-22740 GCA_002474345.1 Bacteriovoracaceae bacterium UBA7317 | reverse complement strand
TTTTTTTGATTAAATTTTTCTATTTCGACAATGTATTCTTTCACGACTGCCTCCCTAAAATCGTTAAACGATAGAGGTATTTAAAAATAACCCTGCCAATTTTTAAACATTTTTGCTAATATACCAACATATGGACAATCTGTTATCAAAAAAACCGGAAAACCTCGCCCAGAACCTCCTTTTACTACGAAAGAAAAGGAAGTTCACGCAAGAAAAGTTATCAAGCATCGCCCAAATTCCACGCTCAACCCTCACTCACATGGAATCAGGCTCGGGAAACCCCTCCCTTCAAAACCTTGTCAAAGTGGCCCATGCCCTTAGTATAACACTAGAGGAGCTTTTGGCGCCCCCCAAAAGTGAGTGCCAACTTATTAAAGAAAAAGACCTCCCACGAATAAAAAGGGCCAAAGGAGAGGCCATTATTTACAAATTGCTTGTCTCCCCCCTTCCTGGAACAGAAATAGACAAAATGGAATTGGCCCCTGGTACCTCTATCAAAGGTATTCCTCATATTGAAGGTACGAAGGAGTACTTCTCCTGCTTTCAAGGTCGCTTTAAACTAAAAGTTTCAGGCGAAACCTTTTTTTTAAATAAGGGGGACGTTTTCATATTTCCCGGTGATCAAAACCATTCCTACATTAATGAAGGGCCTGGCGTGGCCATTGGGTTTAGTGTTGTTTCACTTGCCTAAAGATAAATGAAATAATAAATATGTACGGAAAAACCAGAAGCAAACAAGGTTTTTTGATATTAAATGGTAACTCTTTAATCAAACATAAAGTGGACAAGATAGCTAAAGAGCTCCCTTTCGAAAACCGAAAAAATAGGAAATAATCAGCTATTTTTTTGGTATAAAATGATCAAGTTTATCCTTTTTTTCTTAACACTTTTTTCAATATCTAGGCTTTTATTGGCTCAAGCTCCCCCTCTCATTTTAGTCGATGGAAAGAAGTTTTATGAAATTGGGCTTAACATCGATATTTTGGAAGACCCTACGGGAAAGTTGACGATTGATGATATTAATAGTCCTAAATGGGCGAGTAAGTTTAAAAGGTGTAAAGATAAGGTTCCTAATTTTGGTTTTTCAAAATCAACATTTTGGGCAAGAGTAAAAATTAAAAATAAAACCAGTGATCAGAGAGTCTGGGTCCTTTCTCAAAATTACAACCGCCAAAACTATGTTACCCTTTATAAAAAGGTTAATGAGAGTTGGGAATCTTTCTCTACAGGGGATCTCACTCCCTTTAAAACGAGGGAAATTCAAGGGAGAGAATTTAGTTTTAAAATAAAACCGAAAGAAAATACTCTTTACTTTATAAGAATCAAGGGCTCCTATAGTAAACTCCATTTAACCATTTCCTCTCTCCAATCTTTGATGCAAAAGAAGACCATTGATAATTTGATTTCAGGACTCTTTTTTGGTCTTGTCATCTCTGTAGCGCTTTATAATTTATTCATTTTTCTTTCAACAAAAAGCTTAAGTTATCTTTTTTACATCCTCTACGTCGTTTTTTGGGGAATTTTCCTATTTATAAAACAAGGACTTTCCCAAAGATTTTTAGCACCCGACTCCCTATGGATCTCAAACAAAGGCATAGTCTTTTTTGGCGCTTTTGGGTTATTTTTTTTGGTGCTTTTTACAATAAGCTTTTTAAGGCTAAAGGAATCTACGCCTAAACTTTATAGAGGATGCCAATGCCTTGCCTTCCTCTACTTTTTATTAATTACAGGAAGTTTTATTTTCGCTTACACTTTGAGTGCAAAACTCTTCATGTTCACTACTTCCTTTTTAGGTATCCCCTTGATCACTTTTTGCGGAATCTATAGAGTAAAAATGGATTACCGCCCTGCAAAGTATCTTCTCTTTGCTTTTTCCTCTGTCTTTTTGGGGGGGATAGTTGCAATCTTAATGAAATTTGGACTTCTTCCAACCAATATTTTAACGAATCAAGCTATCTCTATTGGTGTCGCCCTTGAATTGACCATCCTCTCTATGGGTCTCGCTGATAGGTTCAACCTTATCCAAGAAGAAAATTTAAAACTTCAAAAAAACTACGCTAAAGACCTTGAAAGTGAGGTTGATCAAAAAACCAAAAAGATAAAAAGCCTTGTTGAAAATTTAGGTCAGGGCTTTATGGTTATGGATAA
>DKQD01000075.1:0-20245 GCA_002474345.1 Bacteriovoracaceae bacterium UBA7317 | reverse complement strand
AAAGGCATTATTCTAGAAGGCGCTACACAAATTACGAAAGACTTCTTTTCTATAGACTCCGTTGGAAAAAACCTTTCTAGAGTTTTAAAGCTTGATGAAGAAAAAACTGACACCTTCAATAAATGGATTCAAAATGTCTACAGAGGTATTTTACCCTTTAAAGACTTGGAAATGTTAGGCCCCCAATCATTTAACTTAGACAATCGCCATATAGACCTAAATTACAGACCCATTTACGTTGAAGGGTCAAAAAGAAAAATTGATAAGGTTATTTGTATTGCCACTGATAAAACCCAAGAAATAAATCTTGAAAAACAGCTGGAATTAGATAAGCAACAAGCTTTCTTCATAAAGAATTGCCTTCAAAATCCTGTTGAGTTTATTGATTTAATGGATGACACCTATGATCTTTTAGAACATTATCCAAGAACAAAAAATAATGAAAACGGAGGTCTTTTTAGACATTTCCACACTCTTAAAGCGCGCTACGGTCAATTTGGAGTTAAGGACCTCACTTACTATCTTAACGAGGTAGAAACGGCTTTATCGAAAAAAAAACTTGATAGCTTAGATTCCAAAGTTAATCATTTTAAAAGAGAACTTGAAGAGTTTGTAAAAGAGAACAGACTTATTATTGAAGCTGCCAATAAGTTTATGATTGATGACGGTACAGCTGTTGAAGTCTCAGAAATTTTAAAAGTGCTCGGCCGCCTCAAAACAAAACATAGAAAAAATCCTGCCCCCGCAATAGGTGAAGCCTTTTCTTATTTTTATGAAAATAGCTACCTTAAAGACATTAAAAGTAAATTTGATCGGTACAGGTATCTAATTAACGAATTAGCTGAAAAACAAGGTAAGGGTATAGACCATAGTATTGGTGGTGATGAAATTAAAGTTGACATTAATAAATATTCTAGCTTTATAAATAGCTCCATCCACCTCTTTAGAAATATGGTCGATCACGGTATTGAAACTGAAGAAGAGAGAATAGAAAAAACAAAGCCTCAAAGAGGTCGTATAAAGGTAGACTTTAACAATAACGGCGACACCTTTATGATTCAAATGGTAGACGATGGTGGTGGAATTGATCCTGAGAGGATAAAAAATAAAGTTCCCGAAGCGGGCCTAAAGTCTGAAGAAGACCTCAAAGAATTAAAAGAATCTGACATCGTTGATTTAATTTTTCTTCCTGGTTTTTCAACGAAGGAAGAAGTCACGGATGTCTCAGGTCGAGGAGTAGGAATGGATGCTGTTAGAGAAGAAGTGGAAAGGCTTGGTGGGAGCATTTCGGTAACCTCTAAAATTGATGAGGGAACGACTTTTATGATTCAATTACCGGTTTTAAGCTAGAAGGATTCAAACAATATGCTTAAGAAGGCCAATGAATTTTTGTGGAAGATTTTTGTTTTTATTTTTGAAATGATCCTCCTCCCCCTTCCCTTTTTTCAAAAAGTTTGGTGGAAGTTTTGGTATAACTGGTTATCAAAAGATAAGGACCGAGAAAAAGACTTTCTTTTTATGAATTATGGGCACCATGAAATAGATGCGGTCGAAGAAAAGAAAAGAGAAGAATCCTATTTAAAGAAAAAAAGATCTTTTTTTACAACTGACAATTCTGCCATGGCCCGTCTTTATTTTTACCTTTGCGAAGAGTTTCCTTCTAGCTTTGAGGGTAAAAATATTGTGGAAGTAGGCTCCGGAAGAGGTGGTGGGGCCCGTTTTATTTCTGAAAACTATCCTCTTAGAAGTTTTATCGGACTTGATTTAAGTTCAAAAAGCATTGAATTTTGTAATGATGTTCACGAGAATGCTCCTCATTTATCTTTTAAAAAAGGAGATGCTGAAAATTTACCCTTACCGAATGCTTCTGTTGATATTGTTTTAAACGTCGAATCATCTCACTGCTATCCACACTTTGAAAAATTTATTGAAGAAGTTACTCGCGTTCTAAAAAAAGGGGGTCACTTTATTTTTGCTGATTTTCGTCCTCCAGAAAAAACCCATGAGCTAGAAGAGCTCTTTTTAAAAAAAGGTTTAAAACTGGTTTCCAAAAATGACATCACAAAAAATGTTTTAATGGCCCTTGACTACGATAGCGACCAAAGGGTTTCATTTATTAAAAGGTTTACACCAAAATTTATGTTTCCTGTTATGAAAATTTTTTCAGGCGTGAAAGGAACTCTTATCTACAAGAAATTTCAAGATAAAGATCTTTGCTATTTTTATTATGTATTGTCTAAGGATTCTTAAAATAGGACCATTTTTAATTACAAAAAGAAATAATTATCACCTATTTCAAATAAAATAAATTAAATTAAAGTATATTATAAGAATTAGGTTATAATTTAGACTTTATTAAACAATTTAAATTAAAAAGAGAAAGTTAATTTGATAAATATACTTGTCGTAGATGACTCATTAACGATTCGAATTAAGTTTAAAGACTACCTAAGTGACCATGGCTTTAATGTTCATGAGGCGTCGAATGGAATGGAGGCTTTGGAACTACTTAAGCGAAACTCTGAAATAAAACTTATTATATCGGATTTGAATATGCCTGTTATGGACGGAATGACTTTCATTGAATTTGTCAGGCAAGCTGAAAACGGGAAAGATATACCCATTATGATTTACTCCACAGAGCTTGATAAAAAATTGAAAGAAGATGCGAAAAAGCTTGGTGTTAATGCCTGGGTTTCAAAACCACTTGATCAAAGTAAAATATTAACAGCGATTAAAGGCCTTTTAGAGAAAAAGAGCAAAAGTTAAGCTGATCCAATTTAACTCCCTTATTTCTCGCTACTTAGAAAGTCTTTCAAAAACTAAAAGTCTATTGTTACTAGGCATTTCATGATCCTTTAAAAGCTTAAAGCCGAAACTCTTCATTGCATTAACAACATCTTCAAAATTTCTTATTCCAGAACGAGGATCTCGTTCCTTTAGACTTCTATCAAACTCCTCATTACCTTGTGATGTATATTTTCCTTCTTTATTAAATGGGCCATAAAAAAAAGTTAATGAACCTTCTCGAAGCCTTTTTCCCAGTAATTTAAAGAGAGTCTTACTCTCCTTCCAGGACATTATATGCAATGTATTTGCAGTGAAAACATAATCGAAAGGTTTTTTTGGAAAATCATCCGTTCCAATTTTTAACTCTTCAGGACCTTTGATATTTTTTAGATTGGCTTCATTAATCCATTCTTTTATTCCTGCAAGGTTTTCCCTTACATCCGTTGTAACCCATGTGAGGCCAGGAAACTTTTCAGCAAAGAAGACTGCATGTTGCCCAGTGCCACTTCCAATTTCCAATAAATTGTTACCATCCATCAAATATTCTTTTAGTACTTCAAATATCGGACCTTTGTTTCTATCAACTGCTGGGGAATAGGGCCTATCCATGAATTCAACCTTTTCTTATCCGGGTTTTATTATCGACTATACACGAGATATTTGGATAAAGTGATGTTTTAAACCTTTTAAAAACCTTTTTGCAATAAAAAGTTGCCTTTTTCAAGGCAACTTTCTTTAAAAAATTAATTTGGTTATTCAATTTCCGAAAAAGTAGGGGTGCCATTGAAGGGCCATGCTTTATTATAGGTATTAAAAAATGGATGATTTAAAAAAAATGCTGAAGAATAAGTTCGAACTGCCCATGGGTGGAGGAAGTGCAGTTGGAATTTTATTAAAAGCATACGAACTACACAATGACCCACTTATTTTAAAAACCAGAGATGAGCAGGGAAACTATACTAATTTTTATAAAATCTCAGACCTTCTAACAAAAGGCCATGCCTTCAAAAAAATCCATCAAGATTTAGATGGTCATAATGTGGCCTACATTGGTGATAACCATGTGGATATTATTTCTTTAGAGCTTGGCTGCTGGATGAATAGAAAATACACAACAGGCTTTTTCAAGAATGACAGCATAGAAGACATTGTTTTTAAAATTAAAGATGCAAATATTGATATCATCGCTGTTGATTCACATGGATGGGAAGTCCTCAAAAATCTTCCAGGAGAAGCTAAAGACCTCCTCAAAACTGTTTTTTGTGTAGGAGATTTAAAAAAACCAGAAGAAAGTCATGGTTTTAAAGATTTAAGAAAACTTGAATTAAAATCTGACATCTCAAATATGAAGCATATTCATTACGACAACTCGGAAGACAACTTAAACTCTATCATAAAAGTTGTCTATACATCAGGCTCAACAGGAAAACCTAAAGGAGTCCCACTTACCAATAAAAACTGCCTTTATGCATGCTTTGGTTTTATAAATAGTATGTTTGATAAATTTGACAACCAAGAAACGACAGCTTTTTTTCTTCCTAATGCCCATATTTTTCAAACAGCGTGCTTAGGTTTGGCCTATACTGGGGCTTTTATCGGCCACATCACAACTAAAGAAAATTTTAAAGATGATCTTCCCAAAATAAGACCTACATTTGTCTTTGGAGTCCCCCTTCTTTTCCAAAAATTATCACAACAAATTGAAATTAAATTAACATCTATGCTTGGTGGTTTTTTTAAAGAAGTCGACCTTATATCACCCACATGGAAAAACAGAGTCTTTATAAAACCAATTTTTTCAAAAGTTATTAAGAAAAAACTAGGCTTTGATAAAGTTAAGGTTATTTTTTCTGCCGGAGCGGCACTCAATGGAAAAGTCTATGATTTTTTTCACCACACACTCGGGATAAAAATTTCTGGTGCTTACGGGATGAGTGAAACCACTGCGACCCTTAGTATGGCAAGATTTGGAAAAAAAGGCGCTTCTGGTAAAGTTACAGCAGTAAATACAGTTGAAATTAGGAACAAAAATGAAAAAGAAGAAGGTGAAATTTGGGCCAAAGGCGAAAATATTTTTAAAGGCTATCTCAATATTGACTCAAAAGATGAGTTTGATGATCGAGGCTTTTTTAAAACTGGTGACTTAGGTTCTATTGATAAAGAGGGATTTTTAACAATAACAGGAAGGATAAAAAACTTTCATAAAGCTGCAGATGGACGCTTTTACAATATCGAAGCAATTGCTGATCACCTATTGGATAAAAGCTTTAAAATACAACAAGTGGCTATTCATCTTCTAAACTCTCCATACCCCGTTGCAATTGTTACATTAGGAGAAGATTTTTTAGACTTTGAAAGCTATGTAAAGGATTCGATAAATCTTGCAGAAATAAAAAAAGAGTTTTTATCAATCATTAAAGAACTAGAAAAAGAAAAATTTCACCCCATTCCACAAAAATTTATCCTTACACCTTCCTATACGGAAGATAATGGTTTTTTAACCCCAACAAAAAAAACAAGAGTTTCAAAGGTGTTAGAAGCCTATGATGAAGTTATTGAAGCAATCAGAAATGAAAAAAATATGAATTTCTGTTACTTAACAGACCATAATAAATTAAAGGAATTTTAAAATAGATTAAATTAATAACCTTAACCAAGATGTAAAAATTATGACATTGGAAGAGCTCGAAAAAATAATAGAAAAGACAAATTTATTTGATCCTTTCATTGGAGTAGTAAGAGAAATAAAAAACAATAAAATTATCCAAACTTTAAAAGTTAAAGAAAATCATTTAGGAGCCCCTGACACTTGCCATGGGGGAGTTCTTGCTTCTTTAATGGATAGTGTCCTCGGATTAACCACCTGGGTAGATTCTGTTCCAAAAGGTTTTTACTGTTCAACAGTTGAATTTAAAATAAATTACTTAAATAGGGCCATGCTAGGTGATGTAATTGTTGGGGAAGGGGATATTGTTCATAGAGGAAATTCATTGGTAATCACAGAAGGAATAATTTATTGTAAAGAAAAAGATCTTCTTATTTCAAAAGGGTTGGGCACATTTAATCTTTACCCCAAAAAAAATTAAACCATAGTACAAAGGAAATGGGCTGTAATAGAGTAGTAAACGTATTTGGAAAGACTTGCTTCATCTACTTTTGATGAATCACTCAGTAAGTCTTCATATATTTTAAACTGGATTTCCAATATTTCTTTTAAATATACTTTATTAGAAGCTCCAATGAGTTTAACACAAGGCAGCCCTTGAGACTTTAAATACAATTTAACTTCATCTCCATACTCTTTTTTGGCATAATCCTCTTCTATATATTCAAACTTTGTGTCTTTTAAGTTGTTCTGTGTTCTTTCAAAAATTTTAGACACGAACTCAATGTCAAAAAAGGAACTATCTTTATCTGTAACTTGGGAAATAATTTCTTTTACCCAGTCTCTCGTTAAAAAATTAAGTTTATCCTCATCTTTCATAGAATCCCCTAAGTGTGTTTTACATTCTACATTAAAATACTTTTTTTTTCTTTTTTAAAAATCCAAAAAAGAAATTACATAACGAGGACCAACAAATGAATTTGTAATTTTAAAATTGAACCATTAAAATCGGGAAAAGAAAGAAGCCTAAAATAGGCTCCAGAATATCGCTAAATATAAACTTCTACTAGATTCTTTTTTCTGTATAACAGAGGATTTACAAAGCACATTATGAATCAAAATGAAAAAAAAGGTAATTTGTTAGGTATTATGGCTGTAGTTTCATTTTCCCTAACATTACCATTTACAAAATTTCTTACAAAGTCATTAGATTTTTATGAAATTGGTATCATGAGGGCCATTATAGCATCCTCAATGGCACTTATTATCATTGTCTATAAAAAAGAGGATTGGCCTCATAAAAGGGATGTCTTCAAATTCATTATGACAGGTCTTGGTGTCGTTTTAGGCTTTCCTTTTCTTGTGGCCCTTGGGATGGAAACCGTTTCTTCCGGACATGGTGGTGTTCTTTTAGCTTCACTACCTCTTTCAACGGCAATTTTTAGTACTCTACTTTCCCAAGAAAAACCACCTCTTCTTTTTTGGCTTCTCTCTCTTTTAGGCTTTCTTATCGTATGCACTTTTTCTATCTGGCATAATCCTATAAAAGACTTTAGTTGGTCTTATGGTGATACTGCCCTTTTTGGAGCTGTTTTAATGGGTGGCTTTGGTTACGCTCAAGGAGGTCATTTATCAAAAATTTACTCAAGCTGGAAAGTAATCTGCTTCGCTCTTATTTTTACGTTACCTTTTATAATTATATCCGTTCCCTTCTTAATTGATTTCAAAATTTTTAAGATTATAACCCCAATGAATTATTTTGCCCTTCTTTTTTTAGGCCTTATCAATAATCTTTTTGCTTTCTTTTTATGGTATAGGGGACTGGCCCTTGGAGGAGTAGCAAAAGTAGGACAGCTTCAGTTGCTTCAACCCTTTTTTACCATTTTCTTTTCTGTTATCTTATTAAGCGAACATTTTTTTTGGTCTGATTTAACCTTCTGTTTCTTTATCGTGTTCGTTGTTTTTCTTACATCTAAAACAAAATTTGATTTAAAAAAAAATCCTTAAGAAAGAAAATTCTATAAAATCTAAAGAAGACTCTATTTACGTAAATTACCTTTCATGCCATTCTTTAAAGAATTAACCTTAAATCATTGTTGGGTAAAGCCTTTGAAGTCGACAATTCTTGTCTGTTTTTTGTTTCTATTCCATTTGGTTAGTAAAAATTCCTATGCTGGAGTTACTATCGAACCCTTTTTAGGGGGAGAAGGAGGAATATGGAAATCCGAAGAGTCGTTTCCTCTCTCTGATTATGATGTATCAGGAACACAAAGAGGACGTGCTTATGGTCTCTATTATGGCTCTCGGGTTTATATCGATATTTTGAAAGCCCTCTTTTTAGGGATCGGTTATTATAAAACAAAAAACCAATGGAACATATCAGATGATCCCAGTACCTCTAATGATGACTCATGGAAGGATGTCACCGCAGAAAGAAAGAACCTAAACTTTTTTTTCGGTCTTCAAAAGCCAGGCTCTAAACTCCCTCTCTACAAGATATGGTTTAGTTTTTCACCATTTGAAAACCTTACCCTCAATCAAGCACATCAGCCTTCAAAAGGCCCAATTACTTATAATGGTTCCTCCCTATCAGGAGCTTATTCAAGACATTTGATCGGTTGGTTCTATCTCAACTTGGAATTTAGCGTAATAAGCATGAATAAAAGGACCCAGAGTGGAAGTGAATACAGTATACCTAGCAGCGCTAATTTTCAAACCTACACTTCCTATACTTTCAACACATTTTTGGTCAGTATATCAATGCCCTTAAATTTCTTTAAGAAAAAAGTTGGTTGGTAGTAAAACAATATAAAGGAAAAGCTTGATTTTAAACATTGGATGGATAACTTATTTGTTAAGCATTATTTCTTTCACCAACTTTCGATATTGCTCCATTGCTTCCTCTTCACTTATTTCCCTATTTTTTTCCCAAGCCTCGAATTGAATCCTCTCTTCCATTTGAATTAGAGAGGGCTTCTCTGCATCTTTTGGACAAGGACCATCCTCTATATGCTTTTCTAGTCCATAAACTTTGAGGAACGTTTCTCTAGGTAGTTTAAAACTCAATCTTTTTAACTTTTCTTTTAATGTTTGAAAATCGTTTCTTATCATAACCCTTCCGTTGAAATAGACAGTTCATTTATTTTATAAGATTTTTCAAAACTCCAAAATGATTTTTTTAACACAATAAATTTATTCTATGATAATTTTAAACTCTAAAATATATTTAATTGGTATTAAAGGAGTTTGAATTTATGAAAAAAGTCTTAATAATTGATGACTCAGAATCCATAAGGTCTCAACTAAAAGAATCACTTCTTCAAAATGGCTCCTTTAATATTGTTGAGGCAGAAGATGGTGAACAAGGATATGAAATCGCAAAAGAGAACCAAGACTGTAATCTTATCATTGTCGACCTTAATATGCCAAAGATGGGAGGAATAGAACTCCTTGAAGCTCTTGAAAAAAATGACATCTGCCTCGATATCCCAAAAGTAATTTTTACAACAGAAACGCTAAAAGATGATAAAAATGCAAAAAAAATGAAAGAAGATGGAAAAAGACTTGGTGTAAAAACATGGTTTACCAAACCTTTAACAGATAAAAGAATTACTATTTTGATAAATACAATAGACCAGCTTATTAAAAAATATAATTAATATTAGAGGGGTTTACTTATTATTTTCCAAGACATTCTCTTTGAAGTCTTCAACCTCACTCATCTCCCAGGAATAAAAAACTTTATTATCCTCTAAATCTTCGTAACCTTTCTTATTCTCAAACAAAATAAAAACATCACTACCATCATTACTTTTAATACGACTTATTTCACTAAAACCATTGTCTATGGCCTCTTGATACAACTTTCCGAAGCGATTTTAAAAACGTTATCGAAATCGTCACCCATTGGCCATTCCCAATCTTTGGTACAAAAAATAGACTTAATTAAGCTCTTTCGATGAAAATAAAGCTCCTACAATCACATCTTTGTATCACCACAAGCCTACAGTAACATATTACCGTCAAGTCTTTGAATATTTTAAATAATAAAAAAGTGCTTAGCATGAAAAAATGAGGTTCAAAATCTTCCACAATGTTTGCTTTTTATCGATCATTGACTTTCCCTTCAAGTATATCTTTCATGAAAAAAGTAGAAAGGAGGTTCTCTTTAATTTAATTAAAGACCATAAAGAATTTTTTAATTTGAACAATATTAAGATGTCAGATAAACTACAAACTAAATTAAACTTTTTTAGAGACAAACTTGGTTACTTTTACGCAAATGATATCTTGATTAAAGAAAACATAATTTGAATGGATGAATAGTAATGATCGATGTAAAATGGATGCTTCTCCCTCTATTTGCCCAATTTCTTCTTTCCATGTTGATTTATATTGTTTCACGCCTAAGAAGAGGACAAGCTGTAAAGAAAGGTCTTGTAAAAAGTCGCTTCTTTAAAACATTTGAGGGTGAACCTCCTCCTCGTGATGTCATAGCCGCAGATCAACTTATCTTGAACCTCTTTGAAATGCCTGTTCTTTTTTTCACTGCCTCCATTATTATTATAGCATTAAAGGTAAATGATAATGTTCAGATGATTTTAGCATCCCTTTATGTTATTTCTAGGTTTTGGCATGCTTATATTAAAATTCAAAACGGTCGCCTTGCAATAAGGGCCTTAGTTTTTACAATCTCTGCCGTTATGTTAACAGGTATGTGGGTTTGGCTCATGATCCAAGCTTTTTTCCCCTAAAATTCCTCACCAATACTTGGATCCAACCTTCCCTAAAGGTAAAATGGCCAAGTAATTGCTTTTATTATAATAAGTCATTTAAAAAAAAGTCCTCATAAAATAGAAGTCTTGTGGATCCCAAAAAAATTTATACTTTATCATGGAAGTTAAACACATAGTAGTTGTGGAGCTGATTCTGGAAAGAAAGTTGGGGCCAACTGAGAAAGAAATAAAAGTAAAACTTAAAAATCGACTTGCTGAAAATAAAGGGAAAACTGAACCCTCAAAGGAAGAGGACCTCTCAAAGTATGACCCCCTTATAAAGACAATCACAATTACGTCTTTTTTAGATGCGGCTTTAATAGATTTAATTTTTTTGGAAATTGACGATTTAAGCGGAACCTTATTATTGCATAATAAATATCGCTGGAGAATGAAAATGCTTAAAGTGGACATTAAAGGAAGAAAATTATCACTTGATGAGTTGGCCTTTGAATTAGAAGAAAGTTCTCTTTCAACAGAAGACCAAATTGAAGCCCTTTCTCAAGTCCTTAAACATGGTGTTTTAAAAGACGCTCCTAGGGTAATCAAAAATTGGATTCTCTATCATCAAAGGTATGGAAATTTAAATTCTATTGAATAAAAAATTCTATCCAAATATTCTATTTAAAAGTTTACTCACTTAGTTTATAAAGGGATGCGGCCATATTAAGTTTAATAATTTCTAGAAGATATGGGATATTAAGTGTATCGAGCTTATCACATGATTTATGGTAGCATGGACTTTTTGTTTTCCAATGCTCAATAGTTAAAACTCCAGGAACTCCTTTTTTCAAAAAAGGAACATGATCGCTCCCCCAAGCTGGCATTGTAATTTCAGGCCTAAGGGTTGTATAAGTGTTGGCAATGGAGCTCATCCAACGAGCGGTCTCTTCAAAATCACGATCAGTTTCAATGTCAACAATTCCATTTTTATTCCAGCTAATCATATCCATATTGATAAAAAAGGAGATTTTCCGAAGAAGGCCAGAGCTTTCAGCTTTTTTAACAAAATACTTTGAACCTAAAAGACCATCCTCTTCACCATTAGTAGCAAAGATGATAACTCCTCTTTTGAAGCTTTTTTCCGATAAAAGCCTACCCATCTCTAAAAGCGCAGAAGCTCCACTAGCATTATCATCTGCACCTGCCTTTAAGGCCCCTACGCTATCAAAATGGGCTTCAATAAGCACATATTCATCAAGCTCACCTTTTTTAATACCCACAACATTGCAGGCATTTTTTTTAAAACACTCTCTTTTTGTTCGATAGCCATAATTTTTAAGAAAATTTTCAATATAATTTACGGTCTCATGGTTTCCAACAGTCCCCATTTTCCTAGAAGATCTTTCTATTAAAAACTCAAGGTGCTCTCTTACGTTTTTTTCAGATATTTTTTCAAGAATAGATTGCGTAGATAAAGAATATGGAATTTTTTCATAAAGGTTTTCTGGACTTATAACCTTCCACTGATTTTTTTTTATTTTAACTAAGTGACCTAAAAGTGAAGGAGGGATTTCTTTAAAACCTCCTTCTTTTTTTATTCGGTATATTTGCATTCTTCCCTTATTAAAGACTGGCTCAAAAAACTTATTAAGTTCTCTGGAAAAATTTCTTCCATGAGGATCAAACCTGTAATACTCTCCTTTTGCTAATGAGATAAAAAAAAGAATGTAAATGAACCATAGAATATTTTTCATAAAGCCTATACCTTAAAAAAGCCCAAAGCTTCCATAACTTTCAAAAATTTTTTCTCATTTATAGGTTTTAAAATCCAGCCCCTAAAGTTATGAATCTTAGTAAAGTCAAAAGTCTTTTTATTTGGAGTCTCTGTAGTTAGAAGAACCTTCACAATATCAATTCCCAACCCTTCTTTATCTAATTTAAGTAAGAGTTCTCCCCCATTCATTTTAGGCATATTGTAATCAGAAACGATGAGCGTTAATTGGTTAAGGTTATCTTTAATTTTTTTATAACCTTCTTCACCATCTGCAGCTTCAACAACGCTATACTCCCGTTGCTTAAACCAATGACCTACTTTTGATCTTACTGCTTCAGAATCATCGATCACAATAACCATTTTCACATTGCTCATCAAAGGTCCCCTCATATAAAAAATCAAAGTTTTCCAAACTTTATCACTTCCTATAAACATTAAACACTAGTGAAAGCATAATTTAAATAACTTATAATCATACTTATACTAAGAAACTATTAATTGGATCCTTACGAAAAACGCCTCTTTGTTTAACTTTAAAACTTCAAAGGCTTTATTGACCGACTATTTAAGTAGGCAAAGAACTTAAAGATACTTTTTACAAAACTATCTTCCTCTTGAGATTAAGGAAAAGTGAGTTTTTGCTTTATTAGGTTAATAGCCAATCAAAGTAACAAACCTTTCTAATCTCCAATAATTAAAGATCTCTCTTCAAATACTTATAAAAACTTATGTCTTCTGATATAAGCCTGTATATATAAGATAATCCAAGACTCGAAATAAAGGTTATTTAGACTAAAGTTCTTTTATTTAAAAAATTTCATTTAAGGCCCCATTTTTAGGAGGCTCCTCTATAAATTTTTCTAAAATTCAATCACTTCTGGCAAAAATTTACTCATCGCACTAATATCACCAAGTCTTAAAAAACAATACAACTAACTACCTTTTCTTAGAAGGAGCATTAATGAATAAGTTATCAACCTTTTTCCTTACAACTTCTGTTCTTTTATCTGGGCCTACATTCTCTTTTAGCGCATGGGATCAAAAAAATGATCCAGAAAACTTCGAATGGGACTATGAAACAACCTATTCAAAACTTCCTAAAACGGGAAAATTAACAGAAATGCCGTGGAGTGGAGATTATTGGCCTACTTATAAGGGGGGCATAACTTATAGGTGGAATGATAAAGACTTAGAAGAGGAAAAAAGATTTTCTTATGAAGTTGCAAAAGACTTTAAGGACTTAAAAGAAGAGGACATAAAAAAACTATCTCCTGCAGAGAAATACGATATATACCTAGGAAGATCAGAGTTTCCACTTACAAATTATGAAAGAAAAAGAACAAATATTTTAAAAACAATAGAAGGACATGAGTCTTATGAAAAAGACTTCAAAATTCCAACATGGGAAGGGCTATGCCATGCTTGGGCACCGGCCACTATCCTTTACAGTAACCCTGAGCCGGTAACAATGATTGGGAAAAAGGGACATAAAATAGAATTTGGTTCTTCTGACATTAAGGCACTCCTTACTTATCACCTTCACTTGGCAAAGGCGCCAAGGACCCGTTTTTTAGGAAGTCGCTGTAATATTGACTTTGGAAAAATATATAAAGACCTAGAAAGTAACCCAACTTATGACAATAAGGTCAGCATCCTTATTGAAAAACTAAAAGGATACAAAAAAACCCTTATTGACGAGCTGTCCTTAAATGATGAGTCGGAGTTAAGTTTCAATTGGGAAAAGAAAAAAGTCGTTATGGAAATTTTTAACAAACTCACAAATGATAAAGAGGATGTTGAAAAGTTAAATCAAGTTCTTAAAGAGGAAAACCTTAACTTTGAGAATAAAACCTTCATAAAAGAGATGATTCAGAAAAAACTGACAATGGCCTCAGAACTCGAAGGCAAAATGAACCGTGATGAATGTAAAGATACAAATGCGGGTGCTTTTCATATAGTCATCGCAAACCAAATTGCTAACATGGATGAAAGTTTTATTGTTGATGTTACAAGGGATTCCGAAGTATGGAACCAAGCAGTTCAAGGCTTCGATGTAAAAGAGATTGAAACAAAAGAACCATCTGAAGGTTCTGCTGAAGGTACAGTAAAAGAAGTTGTTGTTGAAACTAAAATGCACTATGTTGTTGAAATACATCACAACTGGAATAAGGTTTCACCTCCTAATCAAATCACAACGAAGACTTATCGTTATAAACTTGAACTTGATAAAGATGATAAAATAATCGGCGGTGAATGGATTACAATGGATCGACCAGACTTTATTTGGAAAAATGGGCTTTCGGAATTTAAAGGCATTTTTGAAGACCTTGGCAAAATTTACAAGAAATCAACATCTTATAAAAAGAAGATTTCTTCATCTTTATCATTGGAAGAAAAAAGTAGAATTGAAAAAGAAAGGAAGGAATTAGAAGAGCGTATTAAAAATTTTGAAGAAGAGAAAGAAAAAGCGAAAAGAGAAAATGAAGAAGAAACCAAAAGACTAGAAGCTGAGTTTAAAAAAATAGAAGACAGGAAAAAGTTAATAGAGAAAGAAAAGGAAGAGCTTACAAAAAGATTTGAACAGGAAATAGAAGATTTAAATAAAATTCTAGAAGATGAAAAAAAGAATCTAAAAAAAGAATTAAAGGAAAGAGAAGACCTGACAAAAAACCTGGAAATTGAAAAGGAAAATCTAAAAAAGCAAATAAAAGAAAAAGAAGCATCATTAAATAAGAAGGTTACTGATTTAGAAATTAAAAAAGAAAATCTCGTAAAAGAGGAAAAAGCCTTAAAAAGTAGGCAAAAAGCTTTTAGCACCTATAAGGAAGGACAAGAAAAAGCTTTATTCAAGAAAAAAGAAGAATTAAAAAAGGCACAAGATAAATTTTCTCAAATGAAAATAAGGTTTAAAGAAAAGCAAAACAAAGAAAAGTCAAAAATTTTAAAACAAAAAGAAGATTTAAAAGCCCAAATGAAGAAGTTTGCTGTAAAAAAGGAAAAATTCAAAAAAGAAATGGCGGCTTTTAAAAAGGAATTAGCAAAATTTGAAAAGGCGAAAAATATAGGTATTACCAAAGACCTTATAAAAAACCTTAAGGTAAAATTAGTAAATCAAAAGGAAATTGTAAAAAAACATCAAACAAATTTTGATCAGGCTAAGAAAAAAACCGATAAAGCATACAAAGAATATAAAAAGCTTAGAGGAAGTATTTTTAATAGAAATTATAAAAACCTTAAAAAGCTCTATAAATTGGCTTTAGCTGATCAAAAAATTAAGTCAAAGGATTTAAAATCAGAACAGAATAAAATGGAAAAGCTCGAAGATGAACTAAGGGATGCAAGGAATAGATTAAGAGTTGCATCATCAAATTAAATAATCAAACCTAACCAAAACTAAATTAAAGGTTCCGACATTATACCGGAACCTTTAATTCCCACACAACGCAAAAAAAGACTTTTTCTCTCAAGTAAACATTTTTTAAGAAAATAATCTTTAACTTTAAGCTTATAAACCGATTAGAATTAATAAATCCCAAATAGTTAAGTTATTTTTTTAAACAAAGGATTGACTAAAATGAATCGGATTCTAAAAGTAATGCTACCAAGTTTTTATTTTATTCTCAGCATGACCCAAATTACTTTTGCTCAAAATGTAGCTGAGCTTTGCACTAAAGACTTCTATAAAAGAGGTAACGGTTTAAACCCCCTTATTATGCAAATAAAAAGAACAATTTCAAGCGTTCCAGGAAAAAATTTAACGACAACCCCTAAGCATCTATGGACGAAAGGTTATGTGTCTAATCAAGTTTATAGAAATGGCTATGAAATTTATGATTTATATGCGGAGCTTATTCAAATGGCAGAGCACGAAGTCCTTATTGAGGGAATGCTTTTTGACATAAACTCTCCAGGCGCAAGAAAAATTAAAGAAGCTGTTGCTCTTCTTCATGAAAAAAGAAAAAAGGAAGGTGCTACAAAACCTGTTACCGTGAGAATTGTTTGGGATATTATAGGAAGTGTAAAAGGACTTAACCTTTTTGAGTTAATGACTAAAGTTAAATTTCATGGTCGTCGAGCGGGTACACTTTTTAGTCAAGGAAAAGATAGTGGTGATTACCAGATAGGTTTCCCCATGAAATTAGACCCAAAGTTCGTAAGGCTTGAGCTTAAGGCCCATAGACATAAAAACGCGATGGCAGTCAACCATGGAAAAGGTATTATCGTTGATCGAAAAATTGCTGCTGTAACAGGATCTAACATTGTTAACTATCACTTTACAGATGAAAAAAAACCAGGGGACCGTGAGCTCATGGTTGATCACGCATTCTTAATTTACGGAAAAGCGGCCCTATCTCTTGCCGATGAGTTTTATAACCTCTGGTTAAAAAATAATGGTAGTGATGGAAAGACAACTCAATATAATGGTAATGTTAAAGCTGATAAAGAATACAAATGGGATGGGAAACCGTTCGGATCTGTTAGTATTTCATCTGCCCCAAAAATTGTTCCCAAAAAATTTCCTCCAGTCCCCAGGTTTAAGGAAACTCAATACCAAGGAAATGCAAAATTAGAAGAATACCCTGTTGGATATAAGCCACCGCGCTGGTTAGGATGGTCTAAAGAAGAGGTCACGTTGGCTATTGTAGGAAGAGATGCTTTTGGTGCAAAAAGAATCGTCAAAAACTCCATAAATGCTCAAAATGCAGCCTTTGTAGGTGCCCTCAGGCATGCTAAAAATCATGTTAATATTAATTCACCAAACCTTAACTCTTTTGACCTGATGGATGAAATTTTCTTTGCTGTAAAAAGAGGAATTGATGTTAACTTTCTGCTCTCAAAAGATTATCAAAATTACAACTGGTGGGCGCAGGAAGCTGGTGAAAATGAAAAAGCCGTTAGGCATCTTTTGAGAGATATCAATTGCTTAAGGAAAGAAAAAAAGAGCATAGGAAACTTCAATCTTCGTTGGTTTGTGACAAGAGGTAATGCTCTAAGTGGTGCCAAAAAAGGTAGCAAAGGGTTCACAAAATGGGATAGCCGAGTAAAAACAAAATTTTACAACCATAACCACACCAAATTTCTAACAGCCGACAACCAGATTGCAATCGTAGGGTCTGCCAATTGGGATGAACAATCATGGTATAACTCAAGAGAGCTTAATGTTCTTATTCATGGTCATAAAATTACAAATTCTCTCTGTCAAAAGGTTTTCAAAGATGACTTTGTAAGAGCAGAGGTCATTGGTAAACCAGTCTTTAAAAAATCTATCGCCTGTGATATGAAAAAGTACAAAAAAAATGAGAGGGCCAGACTTGACAGAATGGTTAAGAGATCATGGGTCAAGCAAATAACAAAATAATTTCCTTACCGATACCAAAACCTTTTTAAGGTTTTGGTATCCTTTTTTAAATAAGGTCCAATTAAATTCAATTTTTAAAAAACCACTTTAGCTTTTAAACTTGTTAATTTAGAAGAGGCAATTCTATAACAAAAAGTGTTCCTTCACCAACTCTGGAATGAACAGAAATAGACCCTCCAAGTTTTTCTACTTCTGTTTTTACTGCATCTAAACCAACTCCTCTACCGGAAACATCTGTTAACTCCTCTTTTGTACTAAAGCCAGGCATAAAAATCATTTCTACAAGTGATTGTTGATTTATATCTTCAAGATCTTCTTCTCTCTTGAGACCTTTTTCTATTAACTTACCTTTAATACTTTCAGGATTGATTCCAGAACCATCATCAAAGAATTTAACAATAAAAGAATCACTCTTTAAACGAAAGTCTATTTCAATTTTACCTACTTCATCTTTTGTTAAGTTAATTCTTTCTTTTTCAGGTTCAATACCATGGTCGACCATATTTCTAAAAAGATGTATGGTGTTTTTAATAAAGTCAGAATACTTCTTTTCATCCACTTTAATTTCATCTCCATAAATATGAAGGTCTACCTTTTTCCCTTGTTTTGAGGCTAGTTCAAAGATTAAAGGTCGGTACTTTTCGAACTTTTTCTTAATATCAGTCAAAAGATAATTTTTCATTAATAAATTCATATAATTCTTATCTATCTTATAGCCCTCTGTATTGTTAATGATATCAGAAATTTGAACAGTACTCCCTTCATCAGCCAAAAAACGGTTAGCAGCTTCCACTATTAACCTGTTTTCCTTTAAAAAACTTTTCAACTGAAATTCAAACTTTTTTACCTCACTTTCTAAAGGGTCTAAATTATTTTCAGATATAGTGGTCTCAATAGTATTTAATAAATGAGTAATACTCCTAAGTCCATATTGAGAATATCTCGCTTTGAAAGTATGAAAAGTTCTGAAAAGAGTTTCTGGTTTATTCTCTCTCCCTTCATAATAGGAATCTAAAAATTGATAAGTATCATCTAGTAAATCAACGAATTCCGCAGGACTTCCCAAGCAGGAAGTAACAAAATCTGTTTTTTCTTTATCGATTTCTAACTGCTTCTTTAGTTCTAGCTCATTAGTTTTATCTGAAGCAATTAGGATTAGCTTATCAACCTCTAACCCTTTATTTTCATCCTCATTAAAAATTGGTCTAAATTCAAGTTCAATATACTTATCATGCTGCCCCTCAAAAATCTTAGGTGCTAGTTGATTAAGGTCTCTAAATTGTATTTTTCCTTCAAAAACATTTTTAACCCATGATTTGAAAGTTGTATTTTTTTCAGGTTGATCTTTAAAAAGAACATCCCAAATTTTTAATCCATCTGGGGAGTCCTTTAACAAATGAGTTTCTAAAAGATTTTCTGTTATCTTTGTCGTTCCTTCTTGTATGATACCTTCGGAGTTGAAGGTAAGATAACCTTGCCCCAAACTTCCAAGTAATTGATCTCGAGATTTCTTCTGTCTGGAGGTTTCCTCTAATACTATTTTTAAAGCATCTTTCTCCTTTTTCAATTCATCGGTTTTTTCAAGTACTTTTTTATGGAGGCTTACTGCATGGTTTTTAAGAACTTTTTTAGCTTCAGCTTCTTTTTCATATGCCTGCTCTTTCATAAGATTAAACTTATCTGCTAAACCTAATGACAAAAGAATAAGTTCCAAAGCGTTCCCTATAATGGGGGCTTGTTTTACTATAAAAATAGAAGGTAAAATACCCGTTGTCATTAGGCCCATAACAATTGAACCTATCAACGTGCATAGGAAGGCCATGAAAAAATAGATCGCAGGTCTATAATAAAATACCCTGTAAAATCCAATAACAAGAATCACAACTGAGAAAGTAAAACCATTTATTGACTGATATTTTAAATTAAAAGAGTAATCAAAAAAGAAAGCAGAAGGGACCAAAGCCAAACAAAAAATACTTAAAAAAATTAGGAAACGATATGTTTTGGGCATTTCTTCATCTAATTTTAAAAACTTAATTGTAAATAAATAGAGAAAGAACCCCATTAATCCAATTAAGACCGTAATTCCATTATTACTCATTATAGGAAAGTTTGGAAAAAGGAACCGTTGACTGAAACCTTGATACAAGGAAAGCCCAAGACCATAAGAAGCTACATGTAAAACATAAAAAAGGTAACTTAATTCTTTAGTAGAAATAAAGATAAAAGCATTGTAAAAAATCATCGAAAGAACCAGACCAAAAAAAAGGCCCAAAATATAATTATCCTTGGTTTGATTTTTTGCAAATTGAATTGGACTGGATATAGAGAGGTCCATTTGATTGGCCGTTCCTTTTATTTTTACATAGTAAACAGACTCAATAGTGGGTTTGATCTTAAAAGTAAAAGACCTTGCTTCCACTTCTCTCGAAGCGAAGGGAAACGTATCACCTGTTTTAAAACCAACCCATTTTCCTTTCCCTAAATTTTTAAAAACCTCAATTTCGTCTTGAAGATAATAATTATGAGATAAAAGCCAAACCTTTTGATCAATCGATTTATTTTGTAGTTTTAACCTGGCCCAAAAAGTAGATTTTGAATAACCAAAGTTTAGTTTTTTACCACTTCTTTTTTCAAATTTATCTTGCCAGGAGGGTTTTAAAATATCTTTTATGCTTAATTTTCCAGTAGAGTCCTCTAATATATCTAGGTTCTTTGATAGATCATAATGACCAACCTGATCTGTTAAAATCAAAGCTTTTGATGTGTCCCTTGCACCGATATCCAAGATAAGAAAGAAAAAAGAAGTGATAGAAATTATTAGAGTTCTTATAAGAATAAACAAACTAACCTCAATTTAGTTAGATAGTTTTTTCTGTAGTAATCATTCAGTTCATTTTAGACATGTTATGGATTAGGGAAAGCATTTTTTTAAGTTTCCTTAACTTTTTTTAGTGTTAGTCATTATATTGAATAAATTTAAATCACTATTATCAATC
>DKQD01000188.1 GCA_002474345.1 Bacteriovoracaceae bacterium UBA7317 | reverse complement strand
TCAAGCATTCTGTCTGTTACTAGATAACCGCCCACCACATTGGTCATAGCAAAGGTCACGGCTAAAAAGCCTAGGATTGAAGAAAGGGCAGTCGCTTCCTCAGATTGGCCAGTAAGAGAAATGGCACCCAAAAGTGTGATTCCACTAATAGCATTGGAACCACTCATAAGGGGTGTATGGAGAGTGGCCGGAACTTTTGAAATCAGTTCAAATCCAAGAAACGTTGCAAGAAGTAAGATAAAGAGTAAGTAAATGATTGTTTGTCCATCCATTTTAAACTCCTAGGGCCTCTTTAATTTTCCCATGAACGACCTCACCTTTATGGGTGATGAGGCATGCTTTTAAAATTTCATCTTCCGTATCGAAAACAAAAACCTTTTTTTCCTGGTCATAAAACTCATTAAGAAAGCTTACGAGGTTTGATGAAAACATTTGGCTTGCGTGTTGAGGTACCATACCTGGGAGGTTACCATGCCCCAATATAATGACGCCGTTTATATCAACTTTTTCATTAAGTTTAGAGCCTTCAACGTTCCCACCCGTCTCAACAGCAAGGTCTACAATAACACTCCCAGCTTTCATCTTAGCGACCATATCTGCCGTTATAATTCGAGGTGCAGGGCGCCCAAATACTTGGGCCGTGGTAATGACAATATCACTTTTTGCGCAGTGCTTTGCCATCGTTTGCCTTTGTTTTTCCAATTGTTCTTCAGTAAGGGCCTTTGCATAACCGTCTTTAGTTTGCCCCGTTTCACCAAGGTCAACTTTGACAAAGTTGGCACCTAAGGATTTTACCTGCTCTTCAACCACGGGTCTTGTGTCAAAGGCTTCGACTTTGGCCCCAAGGCGTTTGGCGGTTGCAATGGCTTGGAGGCCTGCCACTCCGGCACCTATAACAAAAACCTTCGCGGGGTGGAGTGTTCCTGCGGGCGTCATCATCATGGGCAGTATTTTATTGAGTTGACCCGCTGCCTCAATTACGGCAACATATCCAGCTAGGTTTGTCTGAGAGCTTAAAGCATCCATCTTTTGGGCAATGGTGCTTCTTGGGATCATTTCTAGACTTATGCTTGAAGCCTCTGTCTCTTTAAATTTAAGAACTGTATCTTTCGAACGGAAAGGATCTAAAAAGCTTATGTGAAATTTATCTTTAAGTTTAGAAGGGTCACCCTTTTCAAAGTCAGGCTTTCTGACTCGTGCGAGTATGTCACCCCCAGAAATTTCAGCGTCAAGGTCGCTAAAGATACTGGCACCGATTTTGGAATAATCCTCATCTTGAAAATTAGACCTAAGCCCAGCGTCCTTTTGAATGGAGACTTGAATCCCTTTATCAATAAGACTCTTGGCACCTTCTGGTATGAGGGCCACGCGGGTTTCACCTGGATGAGTCTCTTTAGGAATAACTATTTTCATAAAGATCTCCAAAAGATAAAGTAAATTATTTCTATTATTAAAGTCAGTTAGTGGATGTATTGTCAACTAATTGGAATTGTTAAAAAATTTAAAAGGTCTTTTCTTTAATTAAGTTTCCTGTTCCTTAATAAGTTCTTGCCTCATTTTTTCAACTTCAACTGCATGGTTTGAAAAAATCCAATTGACTCCGCGGTTTACCTCCCTGAAAAAAAGATTTTTAGAGCGGATGTATCCTGTTCCTAAAATCTGATTCTTGGCCTGGAGTTTTTCCATTATTTCTTGTCCTAAAAAGAGGTAATGGCCTAAGAGTCCTCCAAGGTTTTCACTTTCCACAATGCTTAGCAGGTGGTTGAAGTTTAGTTCCGCAACAAGGAGTTTGGTATTAGGTTTTAAAAAGTCAACCAGAGGGAGTGTTTCAGGATTAAGTGTTATGGTGTGGTAGTCTTTTTGTTCTTCAAGGGGAGATAGTATTTTTTTTAGAATGATTTTTTGTTCTTCCAAGAAAGGGAACTTTTCTTTTTTGATTTCAATAAGAAAGTGGATTTTTTTACCAAAGCTTTCTACCACTTCCTCTAAGCTGGGGATCAGCGGAAGAACTTCCCTTAACTCAAAAAATGTCTGATTTTTTATAGTTACCTTTTTTTTGAAGACTCTTTCTGCCGTTTCATCATGAAAAACAACAGGAACTAGGTCCTTGGTCCATCTGACATCAAATTCAATTCCCCAAACTCCATTTTCAACTGCTTTACCCAACGATTCCAGGGTGTTTTCAAAAATAGTTTGATCATTCCTTTCACCTCTATGTGAAACAAGTTTTGTCCCTTTTAGTTGATCCAGGCTTGGCCTTTTTTGAGGGAAAAATCTGAAAAAGAAGTCAATGATGGCCAAAAGAATTGTTTCTAGAAAAGGTGGTATCATGAAGATAATTGTAAGGAAATTTCTTGTGTTGAAAATAGAAAAGTGAATTTTTTTATATCGACCGTTATTGGAGTTATTTATGAAAACTGAGCTAAAAAGTAGGCTTAAAGTCCCTCTTACAAAAGTGCATATTTCGGAACCGAAATATTTAATTGATAATGGGACTTTAAACGATGCTATTGGGGTTATGGAAAAGTTCAATATAGGTTCCATAATTGTCATGAGTGAAAAAGTTGAACTGAAAGGAATCTTTACTGAAAGAGATATCCTCAATAAAGTTATTGGAAAAGAGGTCGACCTCGATTCCCCGATTTGCTTATATATGACCCCGCATCCAAAAACTCTTAGAAAAGAGCATACAGTTCTAGAGGCCATCGAGTTAATGCATAATAAAAACTTCAGGCATATTCCAATCGTAGATGAGGAGAAAAGGCCTATTGGAATCATTTCCATAAAGGATGTCATGAACTTTATTTATGACCTGGCCATTGAGTAAAATTTTTAAATAAATAATGGTTAATGGGTAACATTAATTTTTCTTGGAGAAGAAATTATAAAATTTTATTGAAAAACAGTCATCTTAATGGGTATTTGGATTATAGTGGTAAAGGCCAAATCTTTTTGTGTTAACCATTCTTTATTGAGGGTCATATGACAAAAGGCCTCGATGGTTTCCTCTCTGAAAAAATACCTGAACCCGAAGTTCTTCCAGTTCAAGAAGGGGCGGCGGTCATTTTTAAAGCGGCGAAAGAAGGCAGCTTGAAACTTGTTAAAAAACTTACTGAGAAAGGACTTTGGTACAAGGTTGTAACACCAAATCGAGAAACACTTTTACACCTTGCCTGTAAAAGTGGTGATATAGAACTCATAAAATTTTTAGTGGAAGTAAAAGGGCTGGATGTCAATGACTTGAGTCACTTTGGAAGTCCTTTGTTGGAGGCCGTTAACCTTCCTTTTACTACCATAAAGCAACGAATGGTTAAAACAAAAGTTTTGGCCTATTTATTGTCGCAAAAAGCGGATGTAAATTTAAGTGAATCAGAATTTAAGGAAACTCCTTTATTAAGGTCTTGTTTAATTGGTGATTATTCTTCAGTAAGCTTTCTTTTAGATAATGGTGCTGACCCGACTTTAAAAGGCCGAAATGATACTCCTCTCACAAAGACGGTACTTGGTTGTTCTCGTTCTTTTGAAAAAGAGTATTTTAAAATTATAGATCTTCTTTTAAGCAAGGGAGCTTCTTTGGATGAAATGGACAGAGAGGGGTTGAAACCTATCCATAAAGCTTCCTTTAAAGCCGAAAAAGGCCTTTTAAATTTTTTATTTGACAAGGGGGCTGATTTAGACTCTCAAGTTCAAGAAGATAATTATGGTTATGGTTCTGATGATATTCCCTGTTTTGTTGGGATGACCCCTCTAATGTTTGGAGTTCTTTCTAAAGAGCCTTCTACTGTAAAACTTTTACTGGGGTTGGGTTCTGATGCAGATATAGCAACTTCCGATGAAGTTTTTGCTTTGGACCTTGCCGAGGATCTTAACGATGAGGAACTTATTCAGGCACTTGAAGGTGATATTCAGCTCTTAGGTGAAGAGAGTGAAGATTTAGGCTGGGAAAAATGGGCAGAAGATGAAGATGAAGCCGTAGAGATTTTTGTTGAGGATGATTCTAAAGAAAACGGCGAATATAAGTTAGAAAATGACGAAGGGTTGGGTTTGAGAGAAAAAGCCGTTGATGGTGAAGAAGAATTATCCCCCTCTGACGATTCTTTCGGCAATGATCCAAAAGTGGCCAAAGGTCAAGCTCTGGAGGAAGAAGATGATTTTGAAGTTCATGATCCCAACACTGAATTTTCTAGGAAGAATTTTGAGATGTTTGATGATATGGCAGAAGAAGACATCTTAAGTGAGGATGAGAAGAAGGAGAGAGAAGACAAATTAAAAAGTGATGAAGAAGATATTCTTATTGGTGATTCACCAAAAGGCCAAGGAGAAGTTGAAGGAGAGGATTTAATGGTCGAAGGTGAAGAACTTGTTGGGGAAGGTATGGAAGCTGGAGGTAGTGACATCAGGATAGATGAAAGTTCTGCAGAAAGTATTAGTGAACAAGTTAAGTTAGAAGGAGGAGATTATCAGGAGAAAAGCTTCAAAATGTTCGATGATATGGCGGAAGAAGATCTAGAAGAAGACATTAAGGAAAAGGTAGATCAAGTTGATCAATTGGAAAATACAGACAATAATGGTGGGGAGGAAGAGGAGTGATAATTTATGAAAGCATATGTCTACAAAAAATACGGCCCACCAGAGGAAGTTAAGTCTATTGAGAGGGAAATCCCTTCTCCAAAAGAAAACGAGCTTCTTATAAAAGTAAAGGCCATAGGTCTTAACCCTTTAGATTACAGAATTCGAAGAGGATCACTGAGACCGTTTACAAATTTTAATTTCCCAAGGCAAACGGCTTCAGATTTTTCTGGAGAAGTTGTTGAGGTAGCGTCTGAGAATTCTTCTTTTAAAACTGGCGACCTGGTTTATGGCATGGTTTTCCAATTAAAGTCAGGAGCTAGCGCAGAGTATATTATTTCAAAAGAAGATTACCTTTTCCACGCACCTGAGTCTATTAAATTAGAAGACGCTGCATCTGTACCGCTGGCCGCCCAAACATCGTTACAGGCACTAAGAGATCTTGGGCAATTAAAAAAGGGGATGCGGGTTTTAATTAATGGCGCCAGTGGGGGAGTAGGCGTTTTTGCTGTGGGTCTTTCAAAAATTTTTGAGGCCCATGTAACAGCTGTTACAAGTTATAGAAACATTTCCCTTGTTAAAAAACTTGGTGCTGACGATGTTGTTGATTATACGAAAGATGACTTTACCCAAAGAAAAGAAACTTTTGATATAATATTTGATTGTTGGGGGAATAAAAATTTCAACATTGCAAAAGATAACCTGACCTCTTCGGGGATTTACATTTCCACTATACCCAATTCAAAAAACTTCTTTTCGTCATTTAAAACCTCCTTCGCATCAAAAAGAGGTAAAGTCGTCCTTGTAAAGTCAAAGAAAGAAGACCTGGCCTATTTAAAAAATGTTATCGAAAGTGGGGACTTGAAAGTCATTATTGAAAAGACATTTTTTCAGGACGAAATTGTTGAAGCTTATAAACATCTTGAGAGTAAAAGAACAAAAGGCAAAATAATTGTAGTATTAAGTTAGAGAGGAAAATTTTTAGTAGGGAGACCTTTTAAAGAGGCCTCCCCTATTTTTAACGTTTTGGTTTTATTAGATAAGGACTATTTCTGCTTGCAACCGTCAAACTTACTTGTTTCCAAAACAAAATATTGACAGTGCTTATTATCTCTTAAGTCTTGCCAAAAATTTGGTACAGAAGATATTTCTTTCGCAAATAACTGTCTTAATTCTGTTATTTCCTTCCAGTTAAGTGAAATGGATTCTTTAAAATGAATAACTAGCTTACCATCCTCTGTTTTTATAAGCTTAAGAAGATCTTTTTCATTGAGATCTTTTTTGGGTATACCATTTCTTGTAAGAGGTCTTTTTAGCTTCCATATGTGGTTAAACTCTTTAAAGAATGAGGTAAACAGTTTTGAAAACTCAGGGCCAGAATATAGGACCATATTGTCAAATTGGTTATGTTCGGCCTTTCTTGAAATATTATAACTTCCAGAGAAAAGTTTAGTTTCAAAGCCAAGTGAATGGTAGTCAATAAGAATATACTTGTGGTGGTTCAAAAACCAAAATTTTGGACTAGGGGAAAGAGAGTAATACTTAACCCTTACTGGTGGTATTTTGCCTTTATTTCCTTCAAGTTTTGACCAGTCTTTTACAAACTTTGCCATAAGGGCGCTCTTTTTGGCCTTTCTCCTAAATTCCTGATTATCTACAACAAACTTTACTTCAACTCCTCTTTGAATAGCTTCAATAAGGGCATCAGAAACTGAAGCGATGGCCAAGTGATTTAGATTTAAATGGATTGATTTTTTTGCGTTTTGGATCAACTCAATCAGTTTATTCCTTACGGTCCATGTTTGTTCTTTATTTTCGTCTTTTATTCTATACATTGAATAAAAGCGACCTTGAAGTAATCTTTTAGACCCTTCCTTATTTTTTCGAAGGGTGAAGTTCATAGAGCTTGAAAAGAAATTAACATTAGGTTTTACCTCTTGATTTGTTTCTGTTTGATTTCCAATAACAGCATTTATTTCAGTGAAAGGCATTTCTTCAGAAATACCTTCGTCGTGAGTAATAATATCCTTCCCAGTGTTCCAAAGAATTTCAAATTCAAGCTTAAACTGTTTAAAGAGTCGGTCTAATTTCATAGGGTGGTGATGGGCATTTCCCTTTTCGTGAAAAATAAAGTTTTCACTATATTTTGTTCTTGCACCCCAGGAAAAATTGGCGCTTGTATTAACAAGCTTTTCGTCATCAACAAGAGTGAATTTTTCATGCATGTCTTTGATGGCAACTTTGAATTTGGCACCAAGAAGTTCAAGCTCTTTAATCCTTGGGGCCAGCTTTTCACGCTTTGCTCTCCAAAGGTGTGGAGAGATGACAACCTTAATTGATGGCCTGTTTTCTTTTAACAGGGCCTTCTTAATTGCTTTATCTAAATCTTTGTCACTCCAGCTATAAATGGTTATGTAAACAAATTTTTCGGCTTCTTTAATTGATTTGTAGATCTTTCTAAAGGCCTTTTCTCCTTGATGAGGAGAAAAAAGAGCTGTTGTAACAGGTGCTTTGTTTTGTCTGCCAGGGCTTGAACTTCTTCTTGTTTCAGTCGAAAAAGATGAAGAAATAAGAAGGCCCGTAAGTGCAGTGACCTTTAGTAAGTTTCTGAAATAAGGCAGTTTTTTCGTGAAATTCATTATTTATTCTCTCTTAAAAATATAAATAATATTTGTTTTTACGCCCTAGGTTTATCTAGGTGCTTCTTTTTAAACTATTTAGCTAAAATGTGAAACAGATTTTTTAAAATGTGAAAAAAATCTCTCGGCAAACCTTTTATTTAGTCTTTGTTGGGACATTTTTTGCTGGATTTAAAAGAAAAAGGGAGTTAGCCGAAAAAAAGATAAATAAAAGTAGGTGTGGAAAGTGTCTAAAATTGAAAGAAAATGGGCCGAAAGTCTTCTAAGGGCCATTTTAAATTTAAGCGGGGATAAGTCAGTTGTTCTTTCAACAGAGAACGATACTTCTTCATTTACGATTTCGGGAGAAGGTAAGGTAGGAAGCTCCTGGTGGTCTAAGGAATTATTTTTGGCCCTTGTGGAAAAAGGGATTCACACGGAAGGAAGTTTACTCATAAGGGGGACCACAAAAAAAGGGAGTATCCTCTATGGGGTTATTTTAGGAAGAGGCGGCGCAGTATCGCTAGGCGTTGTTAAGCTGGGGCAACTTTTTTTTAAAATCTATGGTAGGGAAAGTGGGAAAGAAGTCATACTCGGTCAGCTCAAAATAGACCTCATAAGCTAAACTTATGATTGAGAGAAAGAAAATCTAATTTTACAAAAAAAACTGCGGTGATACATTCCCTTGGAACCAAATCTAATAGGGAATTTTATATGTATAATTTTATCGCCAATCTAAACTCTTTAAAGGTCTTCGTTATCTCAACGTTTTGCTTTATCTCTTTTCTCTCTTTATTTTTCCAAAACGATGCTAAGGCCAAGACAATACCTTTTCCTGTAACAATCAAATGCCAAGAGGGTGAAACAATAATTTATGTACCCCTTGTTAAAGGTGGAGCTCCTTTAGTTCCAAAATGTGTGGCCAACATTTAAGGTATAGTATCGTTTGAGCTTTTTGGAATTAAATAAATTTTATTAATTTAAAATTTCCTAGACGACCTGTCTCTCTTTTTCCCAAGCATTAAAAAAAACGCATATTTTCAACTACTTACTCTGTTTAAAAAGAGAGTTTTTGCCTTTTAAATTTGTTAAATAAAAAATAAACCGAATTTATTTTATCTAGTAAAAAAATTGAGTGGTATAATTTTTTTTAGATCTTTCAAAAAATTCCGATCTTAGGGGTGATCATTTAAAGGAGGAAAGAAATGAGTAGATGCTTTAATCATATTGCCAAATTTTTAAAAGACAAAAGAACACATCACCCAAAAGAATACTCCCAGTCTGAACTATCTCATATCTTAGGTTATAAAAATGGCCAGTTCATAAGTAACGTTGAAAGAGGTCTTTGTTCTGTTCCTCTAAAGTCACTTCCAAAAATTTGTGAAGTTTTAGAGATTAACAAAGACGAACTTAAAAAAGTTCTTCTTGAAGATTATGAAAAAACTTTAGAAGAACACCTTGAAGCATCAACAGAGCCTAAAGCTGAAGGAACTGTTGAGGCGCAAGAAAGTCAAAATGTAGAGCCTAAGCAAGAAGCGACTCCTTATTAATAAGTTGCTACTTGAAACTTTCTTTGATTATCTAAATTAAAAGAGAAAAGCACCAATTAAAAAGGGTGCTTTTTTCTTTTTCTTTTTTTATTTTTTCCGAATAGATGGTCATGGTCTTTTTGGATTTTATTCTGAAAACTTTTTCGTATCTCATCGTGATACATTTATTTTTTGATTGCTTTTCTCAGCATCTCAGATCTAGCTGGAAGCCCTATATTTCTTTTTTGAAAAGTTTTATACTCTACATTTGCTACCCATTTAGCACCAAAAAGAAATCAAGCTTGGATTTATCCCCAGTCTTAGCATTACTTTTTATTACATTTTTTCGAAACCTTTTATGAATATTTGAGCGCTTAAAAATGAATACTCTTCTTAGGATTAGTTAATTAATAAAAACAAATTAAGAGTCAAATATTAATTTTTGTAGTCTAATATTAAAGCTAATTAAAATGAATCATTTTTCCATATAGTAAATTGTGGGGAGGGCCTAATGGAAAATAAAAGTGAGAACAAGGTTTCTCGAAAAGAAATTTTTGGTTGGGCCATGTTTGATTTTTCAAATTCTGGCTTTACAACAGTCGTTATCACCGCCATTTATGGGGGGATTTTTACTGAATACATTGTTGGGTCTGAGTCAAAGTTTAAAGATACTTATTGGTCTTTTTCTATAATTTTGGCCACACTGATTGCTCTCGTTCTATCACCACTTGTTGGCGCCCTCTGTGACCTTCATGGAAAAAAGAAAAAGTACCTTATTGGAACATGCCTCTTGACAGCACTTCCCACAGCTCTTTTATACTTTGTCGGTCCGGGACAAATTTGGACGGCCATTTTTCTTTTGGCCATCAGTCATGCCTCTTTTATGATAAGTGAAAACTTTTGTGGCAGCTTTCTCCCTGATCTTGCGACTGAAGAAAATATGGCCAAAATTTCAGGTATCGGTTGGGGGATTGGTTACTTTGGAGGCCTGGTCAACCTTATTATCGTTCAACTTATTGTAACAAGTAAGGCTGAAACAAACTTGGATCTTTTTCTCTCTCAAAACCAATTGGCAATGCTTGCAACAGGGGTTTTTGTCATTATTGCGGCCCTTCCCACGGTTTTATTTTTGAAAGACCGCTCTCATCCATTTCCAGGTTTTGAAAACGCTACAATGAATCAGCTTTTTAAAGCAGGTTTGAAAAGAACAATAACAACTTTCAAGGAAGCAAAAGAG
>DKQD01000144.1 GCA_002474345.1 Bacteriovoracaceae bacterium UBA7317 | reverse complement strand
TTGACAAGTTGATCGGCTATTAATGTTACAAAATCTCCAAACATAATTTCTACAATAGGTTTAAAACCTCTTAGGGCAAGACCTGTTGCAAGCCCTGTAATCCCAGCTTCGCTTATAGGTGTTGAAATAACTCTTTCAGGAAATTTAGTGGACAACCCCTTGGTCACCTTAAAGGCACCACCGTAAGGATCCAAAATATCCTCCCCAATAACAAAGGTTTCTTCCTGATCCTCCATAAGCTTAAAGAGAGATTCATTTAAAGCTTGAACGTATCTTCTTTCCACAAGGTATCCTTTGAGAATTCATTTTTGAGTTCAGCAAGCTTTGCATTTTTTGCCTCATCGGTCATTTTTCCGATCTCCGTGGCAATCCTGTTTTTAACCTGCTCGACATCTTCTGCCCTTAAACTCTCCTCTAACAATTTAAGAGGATCGACTTTTTTCCACTTTTCGATTTCATCTAGTGGACGGTCATCATCACCTTTGCTATGAGGTCCAAGGCGGTACGTATGGTGGACAAAAACAAAGGGACGCTTCTCTTCTCTCACCTGAATGGCCGCTTTTTCCAAATGATTATGGATTGCCAAGACATCATGGTGATCCGTTTCAAAACATGATATTCCAAAGGCCTTCGCCCGGTCTATAATTTGACCACCCGTCGTTCTTTTCGTTGGAGTTGACTGAGCATACTGATTATTTTCAACGATAATAAGAGAAGGGGTTTCCAAAATAGACATCAGGTTAAGACCCTCGTAAACCAAACCCTCGCCAAGGGTGCCGTCGCCGATAAGTCCTACCGCAATATTTTGAGTCCTTTTCACTTTTTCAGCGAGGGCCATTCCTGCCACAATAGGAACATAGCCACCTTGGATACCATTTGAATAAAAATTTCTGTCATAGATATGTTGGCTCCCACCATACCCTTCACACACACCTCCTTGGCGCCCCATAATTTCATGTAAAAGGGCCTTCGGATTTTTACGGCATGCCAAGTAATGTCCATGGCACCGGTGGTTAGAAAAAATGATGTCTTCTTCTCTTGTGACTCTTGAAAGAGAAACCGCAAGGGCCTCTTGCCCAATCGAGGTATGGGTTGTTCCAAAAAGAAGCCCCTCATCAAAAAGTTTTAAGAGGTTTTCTTCAAATGACCTTATAAAACGCATTTCCTCGTAAAGGCCCATTCGAAAGTTGTTCAAACCGCTTTCATCTTTTGCCACAAATTATTTCCTTTTTTGAGACGACATTTTGAATGCCTGAAATAATAATTTACTCGTCGGAACAACGTCCTCTCTAGAAAATGTTTTTTCAATAGAACTGGATGTTTGAATACTAATTCCCTTATATTCACTCAATTCTGGGTTTAGGGAAAGCTCTGCTTCTTTTAGCTCCACGCAAATTCCTATATCGTAAACCCGATCCAGTTTATCATAAATTAAACAGAGTTCATGAACGGACTTAATATTTTTTTCCGTTAACCCCGACTCCTCTTTCAACTCTTTGATAAGCTGTTTTTTATAATCAACCATCCCATTTTTTTGAGCATCAACCTCTATCGATCCTGAAGGAATAAATTCATAATGCTCTGGATACTGGGTCACGGAGTTAGACCGCCTTCCCACCAAGAAATGCCCTTTATGACCTTTATTCTGCAAAGCGATTCCGCTAACACCTATAGGATTTATCAAAAGGTTTTCACCCATATTTCTTTGAAACAAAAAATGCTTGTATTCAACAAAATAGGCCTTAATTTCAAGAGAATCCCCCACTTGAGAAAGGGATGAAAAGTTTAAAAGGCTTCCATTGGTCAAATTCTTTTTTCTTTTTTCTTGATTCCAGAAAATATCAATTTTTTCACTAAACTTTTCAATACGAGACTCGAAGTCAGAAGACTTTTCCAAGGCAATAGATATCTTCGATGATAGGGTGAGTTCTTGTTCCATAATTTTCACAAAGATATAAAAAATATTTAAGTCCAATAAGTAAGCTACATGATGATTCAATCGAAGGTCAAATCTATTCCCTGAGGTAAGTGATAGTGGTCACCAGTGCCCTAATGAAACGCAAAGTGTTAGTAAAAAACGCTCCCTCAATTTTTAGAATATGACATGACAATCCCTTAAAAATCTTTATATCGTTATTCATCTTTAACAAACAAGAAAGGATGTGGGCCATGAAAGACATAAAAGTTGGCGGTAAATGGATTGGACAAAATCATAGACCCTTCATAATTGCAGAAATGTCTGGAAATCATAACCAATCTTTGGAGAGGGCCCTTCAAATTATTGATGCTGCCGCTGATTCAGGTGTCGATGCCCTTAAAATCCAAACCTATAAAGCGGAAACCATGACCCTTGATATTACTGAGGGCGATTTTTATATCAATGATGATAAAAGCCTTTGGAAAGGGCGGAGTCTTTATGAGCTTTATGAAGAGGCCCATACTCCTTGGGAATGGCATAAGGCCATCTTTGACCATTGTAAAAAGCGAAATGTCCTTTGTTTTTCAACCCCGTTTGATACAACTGCTGTAGATTTTCTTGAAGAGTTAGAAGTCCCCTTTTATAAAATAGCTTCCTTTGAAAACACCGACATTCCTCTTATTAAAAAGGTTGCTCAAACCGGAAAACCAATGATTATTTCTACTGGTATGGCCTCAGTATCGGAACTTGAATTGAGTGTCAAAACAGCACGAAACAATGGTTGCAAAGACATTATCCTTTTAAAATGTACCAGTACTTATCCAGCAGACCCTTCCAATACAAATATTTCGACTATTAAACATATGAGGGAGCTCTTTGGTGTTCAAGTGGGCCTTTCAGACCACACTATGGGTATTGGCGTAGCCTGTGCTTCAGTTGCTTTTGGGGCGACAGTCGTCGAAAAACACTTTACCCTTTCCAGGGCCGAAGGTGGAGTCGACTCAGCCTTTTCTCTGGAGCCAGCTGAGCTTAAAAGCCTCGTCATAGAAACGGAAAGAGCATGGCAATCACTTGGTCAAGTTACTTACGGCTGTGCTAAAAATGAAGAAAAATCAAAGGCCTTTAGAAGATCTATTTACATTTGTGATGACCTTAAAGCTGGGGATATTTTGACTGAGAAAAACCTAAGGTGCATCAGACCTGGCTTTGGCCTTCCTCCAAAGCACTACGAAAGGCTTATCGGTCAAAAAGTCAAAAAAGAGGTGAAAAAGGGAACACCTATGAAGTTTGAGTTTATCTAAACTTCATAGACTCTTTTTTGGAGCATCGAACCAAAAATTTCTACATCAAAAGTAATCATTACAATCCTATTGGATACTCCTTTTTTCAGTCTTTTAATACGCAATTTGGATCTAGGTAAAATTAGGAGATGATCTTAAATGGGAACCATCATTCTATCAACTTATGAGAGGCTTAAGAAGAATTGTGCAATGAAAAGGTAGTTGAACTTTTTTTGAAAGTACAAAAGAATCCACGTTACACTCTTTTCCGTAATCTTGGGCCCAGGTTTTAACTAACCTTCTGAACTTCCTTTTTATGATAAAAGATTCTACGCCTATCACTTCATAAGGAACCGCTTCGTTAATATAAAAGGGTATATCAATCTGGCACTTCCCCTTACCAAAAAGTGAGAATTTTAAAATAAGACCATCATCTAAAATAAGCTCTCTTTTTACTTCAATTTTAGACTTTACAAAATAGCTTCCTTTAAGAGCGTTTTCTTCACTACAAACCTGGAAGCCCTCTTGGCAACGCTTATTCATGTAAGACGACCCATAAATTGCCCTGGCCAAAATTTCATTTGGAAGACCGTCAATAATAAGTCCATTATGGGCGTATTGACCTGCAAAAACTTTGCTCGACTCTAAATAATCTTTTTTTCCTGGATCTATAAGAAAAGGTGTTCCCTTAAAATAAACAACCGGAGAAAAAGAATCACAATGGGAATGACTGGCGTATTTTGGCCAACCAAAAGAATTCACGTGTGTTAAAGCGGTGTAATCACCTTTTTTAATTGAAAAAAATTCACGACCGGAATGAGCCCCTTCGTTATTTGGTATATAAATGTTCTCAAAAAAAGAGGACATCCACCCTTTCGCTTTTGACAAATGGCCATTTTTTTCTTGGGTATCAAAATAATAGGGGATCTGGGAAAGCCATTCTCTTTTAAAATCAGGAGAGAGGTCTCCTATAGTTGGAATATCTTCGTTTACAATCAGCTTTTTTAAAACCGATGTACTTAATTTCAGCTTTTCAATTAAAGAGTTCTCGAAGTCCAAATTTCCCCTTTCTTTTGAAATCCAAAGAGCTTCAAAGTAATTTCTAAGGACTAAACACCAATAGTGAAGAGAACCCTCTAAAAACTCACCTTCTTTATTAAAGAGTCGGGAAAACTCCTTTTCCATAATCTTAAGGCCGACTTTTAAGAGGTACTTATGTCCTGTCAAAAACCCAGCCCAAACAAGTCCTCGTCCGTTATTTGAGTAATGGTTGCAAGTTACTATTTCACCAAAGTATTCGAGGTTATCAAAAATATGCTTGGCCTCTCTTATTATTTTATTGAAAAAAATAAGTCTAAATCGGTCGTCCCATCTTTTATGACATTGAGTCCGGCAAAGAAATAGACCGATGTTTGAAATTCTTTCTGCGATCGTATAGCTCTCCCAAGCCAATCTGTCGGAACAAACACTCGTCATCCATTCTTTAATAACCTGTTCTTCAATTGGACCGTAAGTTTGATCTCTTTCCAAATGCTTTAATAGACCTGATAAACGATAAATAGAAGCCGTATTCTCACTATCTTCCATTTTAAGGGCAGGTGATCGGTAAACATCAAAAAGGTCTTTGATATTCCCTCTGTTAATTTTGATTAAAGATCCGTTGGCCAACTCATATGAAAATTCACTCTTGTTTTCAGAATATGTTAATGGTAATAATAATGGTAAATCAAGCTTGCAACTAAAAGAGTTAAATTGGGCCCTTTTAAATTTATCCATATATTCTGGCAGCTCACACATTTCCTCTTTTCCAAAACTCTTTGATTTGGGATTTAAAACTTTGTAGGCCATCCACCGCCGGACTTCCTTATTTAAAAATATCTCAGTAAATTTAGACATGTTAGACCTTTTTAGCTTGTCAAATGAGCACTAATATAACTTTTATCACTCGTAGAAAGCTCTTCCCAAGTTCCTGTTTCTAGAATGAGTCCATCCTTTAAGACGTGAATTTTATCTGCTTCCTTAACTGTCGTAAGTCTATGAGCGACCATAATAATTGTCATATCCTTGTTTCTTTTGAGCTTTGAAATTGAGTTTTTAATAAAAGATTCAGATTCGTGGTCAAGGGAGCTTGTTGCCTCATCTAAAATTAAAATTTTTGGCTTTTTGATGAGGGCCCTTGCCAGAACAATTCTTTGCTTCTGCCCTCCAGAAAGATTGATACCCTTATCGCCAACAATAGTCTCGTATCCCTTATTTAAACTCTTAATAAATTCATGTGCATGAGACAAGGTCGCAGCTTTTTCTATTTCTCCCTGAGAAAAGGTAGAATTCCCCCATGCGATATTTTCGGAAACTGTTCCATGGAAGAGAATCGGATCCTGTGGAACATAAGAAATGTGCGTCCTCCAACTTTCTAACTTAATATCATTGAGATCAACTCCGCCTACCAAAATTTGCCCTCTTTGAAGCCTGTAAAATTTCAAAATCAAATCGATAAGTGTCGTTTTCCCCGAACCAGAAGGCCCGAGAAGGGCTATTGTCTCACCTTCCTTTATTTTTAAATCTATATTTTTAAGAACCGTCTTATTCTTATCGTATGAAAAAGACACATTTTTGATTTCGATACCTCCTTTCAAATTCCCGGAGAGACTACCCTCATCTTTTTCTTTGAAAGAAAGAGTTTTTTCCAAAATAGAGTCAATTTTTGAAAACCCTGGTAATGTGGCGTTTAAGTTATTTTTTATATTGATAAGGTTTGTTAAGGTCGGAAGCAGTCTTTGAAAGACAACTAAAAAAACGATAATTTCAGCTATGGGGAGTCCTAAGTTTTTTGAAACAAAAAGAAGTGAACAAAGTACCAAAACAATAATAGGCTGAGAATAGACATGAATTGAATTTGAAAAGAAATAAACATTCTCCCAATTTGATCTATAAGTTTCAGCGGTCTTAAAAAATCTTTTCTTTACAAGATCCTCATAAGCCCCACCTTTAATAAACTTTATTCCATGAAAAATTTCTAAAACTTCATTTTGAAGCCTTTCGTTCAATAAAGTCGTTTTGACTCCATACTCTTCAACTCTTTTAGTCACTAACTTTAAAGGGCTTAGGCAAAGAGCAGCGACAAGTGAAGCTCCTATTGTCATCATACCGGAAATAGAAAAAGCAAAAGCCAAGTAGAGGATAAAGGAGAGGCAAACTGATATCCATTGAAGGGCAAAAACAAAGGAGACTGAAGCTCTATGAACTTCCTGAGTCAAAGCGTTGGTAAGATCTCCGATTCTTTCTTTAAAGTAAAAAGCATACTCTGCTTCTAACATTCCGTTTAAACTTTTTGTTTGAAAATCTTGAAGGAAACGACTAGAAGTTCTTGCAATGATTCTTCTCCCCCAAAGCATCAAAAACGCCTTAATAGAAAAGAGGCAAACAATTAAAAATAGAATATTAAATGTACTTGATTCAAAACCAATCGTTAAGAAAAACGAGTCAATAAACTTGGTGAGAATGTTTGTCTTAGTACCTTCAGAAAATAATTTTTCAAAAACAGGTATAATAAGTGTAATACCAAGACCTTCAATAATATTTTCAAAAAGAAAAATTAAAATAAGGCCTAAAGACTGAAACCTGTATATTTGAAAAAACCTGGATAGAACATAAACCACGAGAGGTATCTCCTTAATAGGCGCTACATATAACAGTCTTGGCAAATTTTATAATCAAAATGCCCCTTGAAAATCCTCTTTCTCGTTTCAATATTTTTTTTCGAAAACCAGATTTCTTTTAAGCTGCTGTCCATAATATTACCGAACTTGTGCTCACTATGATAATCATTGCAGCAAAGGATCAGGTTTCCAAAGGTATCAAGAACTGGGTAACTTACATAACTGCACATAATTGGGTTTTTTTTCTTAATTTTAAGTTTTACTTCCCCCGCTCTTGTATTCAGCAGAGTTTGATCTGTTTTAAAATCAGAGTAAAAGTCAATGAGTGTAAACATCCGATCTTTTTCTTCCTTTGATAAACTATCAAGCAAGTCCAAACAACTTTTTGATAAGGACTCGCCATGTTTTGAAAGGTGAAAAAAACTTAGACCAGCGCTGACAAGCTTTTGATATATATCTTTATTGAGGTAGTCTCCATTGGTAACAACTTTAATTTGAGCTTTGGGCAAAGCATCTCTCAAGGCCTTAACCCATTCCACGATTCTTGGGTCTGTTAAAGGTTCTCCGTAGAGATGCGGGGAGACGAGCCCCTGATAGTTAAGTTCAACTAAATCTGAAATAAGCTTCGAAAAGACCTCTTCTTTCATATAGCGGCCGTCTTGATCGCCATTTCGAGGGTACATACTTACAGGACAGTAAGTGCACTTCCTATTGCAATAAGCCGTCGTCTCAAACTCCAACTCCTTAAAGTTGACTTTAAAAGGGTCTACAATTTCAGTTCTCGCAACAAATTTTTTGACAAGCCTCTTCCCTTCAATTTTTAAATTTTTTACTCTTGTTCCTAAGTCCATTGGTCCACCAAGAATATTTTAATTGATCCCTAAGATCATAATAGAAATATCCTTCAATTCAAAACTTTAAAAGGAATATTTCTTGCAGGTAGATAGAGAGAATACTTATTACTGCTCTAAAGTGTATTCAAACTCTTTTGGACTCTGATCAATTTGACCAAGCATTTCTATCAGACCCTGACCTATATCATAATATGTATTGGATATAATTTTATGACCGACTTTGGGAACATAAGAATAAGGGGTTTGATTATAATGGCTTGCATTAACACCCTTATCGTAAGAGATCTCTACATTACCACCTAATATTTCCTGAATCATTTGCAATAACTCTACAACCTTCACTCTATGGTGCCCAGTCGTTGTATAGGCTTTTGATGAATACTCTCCACCAATCACTTTCGCACAAATTTCAGAGGCATCTTTGACATGAATATATTCTCTTATCTCTTCTCCAGACCCTTGGAACTTTATCTTTTTGTCATTAAGCGCACTTTTAAGGTAACGGTAGACACTATTTGATTCATCTGACCTAGTCCCATAGAGAGTACCAAATCTTAAAATAGTATAATCTAGATTATATTGCTCTTTATAAACTTCGAGAAGCTCTTCACAAGCATGCTTGCTGACCCGATAAAATGAGCCAGTTCTACTATAAACGTAAATAGAACTGGCAAAGATGATCTTCTTTACGCCTTTTTTTCTCGCTGCTTCTAAGAGGTTAACCGTCCCTAAAACATTAATCTCCATAGCTTTATAAGGCTTAGTTTTACAGACATCTAAATCAGAAAGCGCAGCAAAATGATATATGATTTCTGTCCCATTAAGGGCGGCTTCAATTTCTTCTTGTATAAGGATATTACCTACTCTCATTTCTTGATCACTTCGAAGATAAGGGGACCTTTCCTTATCAAAGACTGTTACTTGATGACCTTCCTGAGAAAGAGTTTCTGCAACATGGCTTCCAAGAAACCCAGAGCCGCCAGTAATCATCACCTTCAATAAAACCTCCATGTAAGCGTTCAAGCTCTCGACATTTTAAGATAAAAATCTTTTGATTGTCATTCAAATAGTCGATTTTTTGTGTCGGATTCAAAAGGAAAAGCTTTAATTCTAGACTTTATTTTCGAGAAAGTATTTGGCAACTCTGTTAAGAGCTCCCTTGCTGTCCTCACATAGTGGATCGGTTTTAGCTCTATCCACTTTAAATTTACCATTTAGTGCTTTTAAGGCCAAGGACTTAAATTCCTCATATGATGTCGCTCTAAAGTCATTAATCTCTTCCCCCTCTGGAAGGAACTGAACATTTCTTCTTCCTGGGTCCAAGAAAATAACAGGCTTTCCGCTTGAAAACATCTCATAACCCATCGTAGAAGCAAAGGTAACTATCACTTTAGAGTTAAAAGAGGTCTCGTAAGAACAAAGCTTTTGGTCAATCCGCTTCACCCGAGGTCCTTTTTTTAACACCTCTAATTCTTTTGGATCTGGATCGTTATTTTGATGATGCTTTACTCCAACCTGGAACTGAGGGAACTCATTTGAGAAATCAACCAGCCATTGAAAATGTTCATAGTAGTCTGGGAAAAAAGTATCATAAGTATTTTGATACTCACCCATATTCCCACCCAAGCAAACAATATCGTAACATGGTTCAGGGTCATTTTTTTTTGTATTTTCTTCTTCTCTTTTTTCCTTAAAGCAATAATGGTCCATAAAAGCCGAACCAACAGGAACAATCTTACCAAACCTAGCACCATAGTCGTTGGCCCTTTTCAAGCTCTCAGAACCCAAGGAAAAAGCCGTATCAATATCGTAATAAAAACCATGGTTCCCCATCTGAATTATATTTTTTTGAAGAGTTGTCGACTCCTGTCCTTCATATTTTTTGAAAATAAAATTCTTTATAGCACTCGTTGAATAATGCCTTTCTTGGATGCAAAAAGCGCCTCTGTATTGAGAGAAAAGAGTTTCGTAGTAAAGGATTCTGTTTACTAGTCTATTAGACACTCCTATCAAGTTAACCTTGGTTTTGATAGATCCTATCAGATAAATCCTAAAGCCAAAAATGACTTCTACTAAAAAAGCCTTCAGACATAGGCTTCTTTTATAGGATTTATAGTTAGGTAAATAAACAGTATCAAATTTTTCATGCCTTAAATTTACCTTTGAAACGACTAGACATTTTTTGAATTTATTAAGAAGAGCATCCAGCCTCACCTTCTCTAAGTCAGACTCAACACCTTCGTAAATGAGATCATAATATTTGGCTTTATTCGAAAAGGTCTTTCCCCTAAAAATAACATAAATGAAAAACCCTACAAAAGAATAGAATGAATGGAAGATCTTTGAGAAACTGGATTTAACAAAAGATCCCGATTTATAATCAAAGTCACCAGCAAGATAGGACTTTATTTCCATTTCTATAACACTGCGAGGAATTCTATAATGTTTCTCAAAGTGAAAATAATAACTTTCCAAATCTGGAGACTTTGAAAAAGAGTCTATTCCCTTTTTTAAACCATCACATGATTTTTTAAAGTAATCTTTTCTACTGTATCTAAAGGATAAAATGCTCATATATTTTTGAAAGTTTTGGAAAATGTTCTACAAGCCTAATATGATCACATACTAAATTTAATTTTTCAAATACTCAGGAATCTAAAAGTTAGGATCTAAAATATGGTCATCTGCCTACAAGGTCTCGCAATTTGCCCAAAATGCAGAGCACTACAGAAGCCCGCTTCGACCCTTGAAAGTCAACTCAACAAAAATATAAAAGTTAATTGCTTATTTTGTGGAAATCCTTACTATTATTCCGTTAGAAAAAGTAAAGGCAATCCCGAGAGCTTTTTTGTAGCGTCATCGGACAGCAAAATAGACTTGAATTCTAATGATTATAAAATCAATAGTTTTCATGATATCATGGCAAGACGGTAGTCTATGGAAAACTGAATGAATATTGTTTTAATAACACCTCAAGTAGTAGGATCAAAAACTCAAATCCGAAGAGTCCAACCTCCCCTAGGGATCGCATGCCTTGCGGCCACTTTGCTCGAAAAGGGATATGATAACATTAAAATCATAGATGCAGCAGCTGGAGGCTATGACAACATCGTCCCTTTGGACCCTGAAAATAAATTTATTAAATTTGGTCTCTCCAACGATCAAGTCATTGAAAGAATAA
>DKQD01000030.1 GCA_002474345.1 Bacteriovoracaceae bacterium UBA7317 | reverse complement strand
AACTAAGACTTACTCCTGTTGGAGTTGGTGGAATAACTGTATAACTTGCTTGAGCTGAAGATGGACAAGCTGTTGTTGCACTTCCCTTTGTTTTTGTAAAGTAAAGGGAGTTGACTCCCTGATTTAGTGCACTGAGAGTAATGTCCACCTGTCCGGAGCTTGTCGAAGAGCTTGAGGTTCCCACAAGGTTTGAAGAAGAGCAGCCAGAAGCGTTGTAGACCTTAATAACTTCACTTGTTCCTAATCCACCGATTCGGACCGTTGGAGTTGTATCGGTACTAGGAGAGGAACTTGGATCAATGAATGAGATGTCACTGTTCTCAGGGTCTTTTATATATTCATAGGAAATTTGAGGAGAGCTTGGGCAATTGCTCCAATTGCCAGATCTATCATAAACCCTGATATAGAAGTCCGTTGTTCCTTCATTGAGAGCGTAAAGGGAGATATCTATATGAGAGGCTCCAGAGGATCCCCCATAGGAACCAGATACTGATTGAGTACATTGATTGTCTTTATAAACACGAGCATAATAATAGTCTGAATTTGAATTATAACCTGAAAGTCCACCAATTCTTATTGTTGGTTGATGGTAGATATTAGGGCTTGATGAGAAGCCAACAAAGGTAACATCATCTGAGGTTGGTTCGGCAGGGGCCACTGTATCGAGTCTGTATGTTTCTTGAGGGCTACTTGGGCAATTTGACAAGTTTCCTCTACTGTCTTTAACCCTAAAATAGAACTCATGTTGCCCGTCTGTTGATATTGACGGAATATTTAGCACGGCCCTATAGGATTCGGTCAATGTAGTAGTTTCTGCCAATAAATTACTACAATTGCTATCTGAATAAACATAAGCCGTATCACCTTGGATGAACCTTCCGTAATTCCAGTTATCAATTTTAAACTGCGGAGTTCTATTATTTGACATGCCACCAGAGTTAGAAGAGCTTAACCGCACATGGCTTGGGTGCCAATGTCCATAATAGTCAGGCGTTCTGTAATAAGGGATAGAAATTGAGCTGCAGCTTGTATTTTGAGCACGTTCTTTAACCTTAACCCAGAATGTCCATTCTCTTTGTGTATTGAGTTTATAGGTTGAAATATCGACATCAGTTGTGGCCGTATGATCGTTGCCACCAACATTAATAAAATTGCTCATCCTACCACTCTGACAATCATTACTCGTCCATAATGAGACTTCGCTCATTTCAGGAACTCCAGAAATTTTAAACCATGGATAAAATCTTGGGCCTTCTTCGTTAGTTGGATTAGTGCGTGTAAAGCTAATATTTGTCAAATTAGGATCTGTCGTATCATATTCATAAGGTATAGTTTGTGAGTCATAACAAACTCCCGATCCAGAAGAAGTATGGCCCTGAGAGTCTGTCACTTTAACATAGAAAGTATGGTTTCCTTCAGTTGAGATGGCAGTTACTGGAATCTGATTGGAGGTATGGAGACCACTTACGCTGGAGCCTACTGTATAGGGAGAACCGGTGGATGTAGTACAGTTAGAGTCTGTATAGATATTGACTGTATCCCCTGCAACAAGTTTTGTTACTTGTATTTTAGGAGTGTCGACATTGTAAGGCGTGTGGCTTGGGTAAACTAGGCTAATCCCTATATTGTGATAAGAGTAATCCAAGCTGTCACTTAATTTGTAAAAATAAGTTTCCTGGGCAGACGATGGGCAGTCGGACATGTTTCCAGCAATATCTTTAACTTTCACTTTTAAGTTATGGGAGCCTCTAAGAAGTGTCGTGGTGGTAACAAGAGCATGAGTTTCTCCACTCGGAACCTGTGCTGTACCAATATAACTTCCACAACTTGCATCATTGTAGACATAAACTGTATCCCCTGCAGTCAACCCATCGACTCTTAAGGTTGGGGTGGAGTCGGTACCAGGGCTTGACGATGGATTACTCAGAGTGACTTGGGAATCCGTTGGCTCTGGTGGTGCCATTGTATCCAATTGATAAGTGAGAAAGTTAGATGAGCAAGACGAGCTATTGCCATGCCTATCCCAGCGTTTTGCGTAGATAGGGAAACTAATAGGTTGATTATGAACTGTTTGACCATTGGTTGGGAAATTAGCAGTAGTAATAAGGTAGGTGCCACCAAAGTAGGTGTCGTTAGCACTACTCAAACTCACTTCTGTTGAGCAAGATGAGTCACTGTAAAGTTTAATCTTATCCTTGTAGTCTAGGTTATAAACTCTTACGTAGGGAGTGGTTAAATTGTCAGGTACTGAATAATAGCTTGGAAGTTCTAAATAGCCTTCTTGGCCATTATTACTAGTTTGTGGACTTGATGGCGGAACGGTATCAAGATTATAGCTGACTCCTGATGATGAACACGCTGAAGAAATCCCCTGAGTTGATGTTGATTTTCCATAAAAATTATATTGGCCATCTCCATATGATGATAAGTCAATTGAAAACTCATGAGCCGTTGAAGTGGGATTGTCTAGAGAGGCAACGAGGTTGTTATCTGAACAGTTACTGTCTTTATAAATTTTTACATTTGAAAGAGAGCCACTGCCATTGGGGTAAAAAATAACGGTATCAATTTTGACAGTGGTATTGTTATCGTACTCATTTAGAGATGAGTCCCTATAAAGAGATGGCGCTGTAACGCTTACAAAGTTAAGACCGGTTGTTAAGCAACTTCCTTCCATTCCTTCTGGAGTTGTCTTTTTATAGTAAAGAGTCGTGTTACTTGAGGGAGTACTTATTTCAATGTCGACATAACCATCCGTGCTATTAGGAGTCGCATTACTACCAAGTGAACTTGAGCAAGAGCTATTGCTATACAAAGTTATTTTATCTCCAATCAGGTTTCCACTGGCCCTGATAGTAGGACCAGCGTCTTGGAAAGAAAAGGATGTGGGGTTTTTAAAGGATGAGAGAGAAAAGGAAGATCTTCTTTTCGATGTTCCATTATTTGCCGTAATGTAAACCTTATAGAGGTTTTGCTCTGTTGGAGTTCCAGTGAATCGACCATTGTTTGAATCAAAAGTCATACCTGGGATATTGGAGCAGTCACTAAAGTTAGTGGACGTATTTTTATAATAAAAATAAAGGGCCTTTGGATCAATAGAAGTGCTATTTGATGAAGTGAGGACAAATTTTTCAACTGTGCTAAGAGAGCTCAAAATACTTATGCGACCAACGGTTTGATAATTAGAAAGACTTGTACTTAGTTGATTTGTGTGATTGGAAGAATTGTCATCATCATAAAGTCTTACATAAGCCGTAGAAGATCCTATCGCGGAAGCTTTGTGTGCATAAAAAACAGAGTAAACTTTGGAAAGGCTTAAGGAATCATTGGTTTGAGTGGTTGAGCTACTAAAGGCCGATAGACCAGAAGCTAAATTATTTGTTTTTGAATATGTATCTTTGTACTCACACTGATAAGTAACATCGTTATTACCCTGGTCAAAGTCATTCCCAGTATTTGCGTCATTGATATCAAAAGCGGGATTATCATCACCGTAAGAAGTTCCAACAAACATGCTCTTTGAGGTCAAGTTTAACTTAGGTGCTTTGTTATAAGAGCTATCCCCGGTGAGTGGAGTTAAATCATTCCATTCCTTACCATCTCCAAGACCTGCATCGATGGACTCTGTTGATAAGTCTTCTATTGTTTCGAGGGCGGGTGTTTTAACTTCATCACCGCTGCCTGAAATTGTAGGACAACCCGAAGATGCTGCATCTCCTGCTTGTGTAAAGCAATAACTTGTACAATTGTCAGAGCTACAGGTAAGAAAGGAATTATCCTCATCAGGATAATTGTCCTCATCCTGAAAATGATAAATCCTCATGCGATTATCTGAAATGTCACTTTTTACCGTATATCGAGCAACATGAGTGTAATTCCCTGTACTCAAATTAAAGGTTGTCTTGGTTATATGGCCTAAGTAAGAATCAGCTGTTGTTTTCTTAAATTGGAGGGCAGTTTTAGAGCGGTAGTTGTTTCCTTCATAATTATAAAGCTCGAGTCCGTAGAAATCGAAACTACTACTGTTAAGATCTGCCGTATTGTAAAAGATTTCTATAGAGCGGCTATCATTACCTCCGTCACTTTTATTCCTCATCCAACCTGTTTGATTGTCGCAACGAAAGCCAAAGGCGTATTCAAGGTCGTTGTCGATATAAAGGTCAACCCTATAATCCAGACTGGTTGTTGATGATATTCTGGTGGGAATTTCAATTTGAGGAGTATAAACCCTCATTTTTAGATCAAACCCTTGAGTATAGAGGTTTCCTTCACTTGGAAGGTTAATTCCAGAAATGGGAAGGCTCGAACATGTATCGCCTATATAATTTCTAAGAGAGCTCCCAATAGGACCTAAGAGAATCCAGGATGCTTCACCAAGATGTCCTGTTTTTCTAGATGAGGCATTATCATTATTATCTGGTTCGAGACCATCAGGAGTTCCAATAACATTTTGAAGAACTCTTTTAACATCTTTATAAACGTCACTTGCAGTGTTGTAGTTACTGGCATTTGTAAGGCAATGCCTAAGGCTTCCTCCTAATTGGCAATTGAGCTCAGGGGCTTGGGAGTTAAGCACTGTTTTTGATAGACCAAAGATATTGTCTGGAACAAAGAGGTGTGATCGGGTTGTTCCATTAACATCTCCTACTTTGATAAGTCTTTTCTTCTCGAGCTCAATATTTGATGACACTAAAAGGGGGTTGCTTGAGTTTTTCACGTTGACGGGTGGGTTTTCAATAATTATTTCATATTCACGCTTCTTGTCAGGTTCATTTGTTTCTTGACAATTGGCGCTACTATAAGAAGTAATTTTTAGTGGAAAATTGACGAGACCGCCAAAGGGAAGTTGTAAATTAGAAAGGTATTGGGAAGAAGTAATATCATTATTTGATATGCATTCTGAAGTTAAGCCAGGTTGAAAGGCCATAGGTGGTATATTTTTTCCACTTAGGCTAACTCGGTAGGATTGTCCAACACCTATTCTTGTTAGGGGATAGTCACAATTGGATGTATGACTTGAAACTCCGTTCAAAGTCATGCAAGAAACTAACTTAAGTTTATGAAACTGGCCTTGGCTGGAAGCATACTGATTTGCTGTAAAGGTATTATTCTCAAGACAATTCATTTTACTAAAATTAAGTGTAATAGGCACTGCTCTATCTTTATTAATAAAAATAGGCTCATCAAATCCAGCCGAGGCACAACGGTTTATTCCCTCCATGGTGTTGTCACCTTCCCACCCTATGGCAAAAAAACGCCAACGTCCCCCTGGAAGGTCAATTTCAAATTCCGTCGTTCCTCCATCAATACCTCTGGAAAAAAAACGATTACCTAAAACATCTTCACCGTAGAGGTACACCCCACCTTTTAGGAATTGATTAGTAGTTCCTAAGTTAAAAGAAAGTGAGGCTTTTTTAAGATCTTTGACTTTTTGCCCGCAAGAAGAAAGTCCGAGAAGAAGAAAAAGGAATGCAGCAGAGGATAAAAAATTCCTCAAAGTTATCAAATTGTTAACTATGTTCCAATTTCCTTTTTTCATATATTTATTGTATCTTTGTTTTTTATTTGAACGGTTAAACTATTAAATACTTGAGGGTCTACAGATTTTATTTAGTAGATAAGACGCCCACCTTTTTGGTCGACAGATAAAAGGCTAAATGAGGAGTGCTAAGTAGCTAAAAAAAGTAAAGATAATTAATATTTAAATCGAATCGATTTTCTTCCCACATGAACTTTATCAATCTTAACTTTACCTCTGAAGAAAAGAGGGCTCTGGTGTTTCTTTATGGTCTTTTTGATACTTTGCTGAAGAATTTTTAAACTTTTTTTATCTAGTGGATGCTCTTTATTTTCCTTAATGGCCAAAAAGAAATGAAGTTGACCCTTTATTTTGTCTTGGTTCCAAATAAAAACTCTTTCTCCTGTTTTAGGAGAAACGGGAAGAATATCGGGGAGTGAAAAAACGTGCTGCTTTGGTTTAGATTGCCTCCCTAAACCTTTTTTGATTATTTGCTCTGTCATGACTGTCAGAGACCTTTTCCTAAAGTGAGGTGGTAAATAAATTTCAGTCGGACCGAGGGCCTTGTTTCCTTGCCAGACCATGAAGAAAAAATCGTGGTCTTTTAGGTACAAAGGACCTTGTGGAGAAAACTTCATTGCAATCCAGTTAATGCGACCATTTCTTCCATCATCAGGTCTTCCCTTATAGTAAAAGTGCATGATTCTTCCTTGACACCTTCGAGGCCAGGCCCTTTCAACACTAAATTGATCTGGGGTTGTATATTTAAATCCTCCATCTGTAACAATGGAAAAATTTTCATTGTTCCAAGCATCCCCTTCTGTGATGACCCTATTGGGGTTTTCATTTTGTAATTCTCTATGCTGATTATGATAGATATCCCAATGCCACTGAGTTCCTGAAATGACAGGTGAGTAAAAAGAGGCAAAGGAAGAGGACTGCTCTTTGGATATTTCCATGCCCTGGTAAGTAGCTTCAATCATGCGAACTTGGTTTTGTACTCTTCCTTTTTTTATGAACATACCAAACTCACTGAGAAAAGGAGGGCGCTTGAGTTTTGCCGCGGTACTTTTGATATGATCTGTATTGGCCAAATAACTTCCATTTTTAACAGTTTTATGTGAGAAGCTCATTCTTTGAGCATCATAGTAGTGGGAGTTAAAAACAAAACCTTTTAGTGGTGGATCCTGCTTATTAAAGGGAGGGTTAGCAGGTATCGTAGGAGCGTTAGTTATCCAAAAGACGAGTGGCTCTGCAAAAACAAAGGATTGTTCCCAACCCATTTCATCAAGCAGGTCGCGGACACGTTTGTTAAAGGGTCTCATCTTTTGAGAATACCATTTTTGACTTGAAAGTTTACCAAAGCCTCCGTCGATGGGTTCATTCATTGGGTTGATGCCAATGATAAAATTTTGTTCTTTTTCATTGAGGTTTCTTTTTAAATGAGCAATAACTTCTTTCATTTGCCAGAAAAATTCATCTTGCACATGACGAACCCCTTTTTGAGTTTCAATAGGGGCATTATCCCAAAAATTCCTAAAGGCCAACCTGACCGATTTATTAAAAATTTTATTCATTCCCCAGTGAACACAAAGAAAGCATGTTCCATTTGGGTAGTTTTCTTTAGGTGTAACCCATGCGGGGGCCCCATTACCAGTAAATTTGGAGTTTTTGTGGAAGAGGTGTCTTGAGTAAAGATCTTGATGGTAGTCAAGAAGGACGTAAATTTTATTTTTGATGGCCTCTTTTATATGGAAAGTGATTTCTTCAAGATATCCGATATCGATAGTATCAACCTGTGGATGAACTCCTTCCCAGCTTAGAGTGTACCGGATAATATTTGAACCTGTTTTTCTTTTTAGGTCTTGAAGGGCCCAGGCAGCATCTTTTTGCGTTTTAAAAGGTTTAAAACCCATTGATTTTAACTTAACGGCTCCTGAAATATTCCAACCTCTAAAGTAGACTTCTCTTCCCAGTCCATCAACAAAGATAGTGTCAGAATAACTCTTATATGACTTTGTTGCTTGAAAAATTCGAGTTGATAAGGGGATATTTTCACTTGCTTTAAGTGACGATGAAAGAAAGCTATCGATTATTATTAAAAGAAAGGTAAGCCATCCAAAATTTGATTGGAATAATTTTATAGTCATAATTGAGGACTCATTATTTATTTAATTAAATTTTTTTTATTTCGGTGGGGAAGTATAGGGATTTGTTATGTTAATGACAAATAATAAAAAAAAATTTTAAGCATCACTTTTTAATATGGTAGAAAAAAACCGATGGGTTACCATGACCAAAGAGATAAATGGTGACCTTCTAAAAAGAAATTATCCAAAAGTCTATCTGTTGAATGCTTCATGGACTTTCATGGTACTTATGCCTGTGATAATCCCCTTTTTTAAAGGCATTGGTCTTTCAATGGGTGATGTTTTTAGGCTTCAGGCCCTCTACGCTCTCATGGTTATTCTTTTGGAAATTCCATCGGGTTACCTCTCTGATGTTTTTGGAAGAAAGTTGATTCTTGTTATTTCAGGTATCCTGCATGGTGTTGGATTCTCTCTCTATGCCTTTGCTGATAGCTTTTTAATGTTGGCCATCATCCAACTAGTTAATGCCATTGCTATGAGCTTGATGTCTGGAACAGATATTTCTCTTCTTTATGATACTCATGTTGCGCTAAGGGAAAAGGGTTCTATTGGAAGGAATCTTATGGCGAAACAAATTTTTTACTCTCAAGTAAGTGAGGGTATGGCGGGCCTCTTTTGTGCGCTAATTCTTCTTTTTGGTTCTTTAAAGTGGATCGTGAATGCTCAAGCTATTTTAGGTTGGCTCCCTTTTTTTGTTTCTCTTAGTCTTTGTGAGCCACCGAGAAGAAAATTGGAAAAGTCAAAAACAATTGAAAATATAAAGGAAATGTCACAAATCCTTTTCAATAGCTCAAGGTTATTCCTCCTCATTACTTTTAATGGCATTATTTATGCGTCTGCTACCTGGTTAGCAGTATGGACTTATCAAGACTTTTGGCAAACATTGGGGATTCCTCTCCCTATTTTCGGCATTTTATGGGCATTGACGAATCTTGTTGTAGGGTTTTTTGGAAGAGCTGCCGTAAGAATTGAATCTTATTTGGGAATTCGAAAAACCCTTCTCCTTATTTCTTTGCTTCCAATTCTTGGTTATGGTGGGATGAGTTTTTTCTCTTATTACTATTCTCAAACCCCACTTTTGGCCTTTACCTTTGGAGGGCTTATGTCTTGTCTTTGTTTACAAGCCAATAGAGGATTGGGGCATGTTATTTTTAGAGATGCTTTTAATGCCCGTACATCCTCCTCAATAAGGGCCACTGCGAATTCCTTTTTGGCTTTGGGCTCAAGATTTCTTTTTATTTTTTGGGGACCGGCTTTAGGGTTAATGATTGATGATTACGGCCATACAGTCGCTTATGCTGTGATGGCCTTTGTGTATGTTTTTAATATTTTTTTCTTTTTTTCACCGCTTTTAATGGAAGGTCAGAAACTTTCTTACCGAGAAGAATCGAGCTCCTGAACTTGTTTTTCCAATTCTCGAAGGCGCTTCATGAGTTCTGGAATTTTTTGGAGGCCTCTAACTTCTTTAATCCAATCCATTTTTTTGACGGCAGGGAGGCCCATATATTCGCCTTTTTCGGTAATAGGCTTTATAACACCGGTTCTAGGCCCAAGGGCAACGTTATCTCCTATTTCAATGCCTGGGCCTACGGCAATTTGTCCTGAACACATAAAGTTTTTTCCAATCTTTGCACTTCCAGCAATACCAGTTTGACCGGCCAGTAAAGAGAGTTCTCCAATTTCAACATTATGGGCGACATGGACTTGAGAATCGAGCTTTGATTCTCTTCCTATGAGAGTTTTGTCAAAAGCGGCCCTGTCAATAGTGCAGAGGGCACCCATTTCAACATTATCTTCAATAACAACATGACCTGTTTGAGGGACCTTTATATTTTCTGTCCCCGTAGGCGTGAAGCCAAAGCCGTCAGCTCCAATAACTGTGCCTGGATGAATTAAACAGTCCTTTCCTATGTTACAACCATCCATAACAACAACATTGGGAAATAAAACCGTATTGGCGCCAATTGTTACATTTTTTCCAATGTAGACATTAGGGTAAATAACGGTGCCTTCACCAATTTCAGCACCTTCAGAAATATAAGCGTAAGCGTAGATAGTTGCCGATGAGTGAACTTTTGATTTTTGGTGAATGAAAGCGATTTCACTTATGCCTTCATAAGAGTGGGTCAGTTTATAAAATATATTCGAAATTTTTGCCATGCCGACCTTAGGGCTTTTGTGGACAATTTGGAGGCAATTAACATCTTCATTGGCCTTTGAAACTAAAACTGCTCCAGCTTTTGTTTTTTGAAAGAGTTCTTTCATTTTTGGATTCACATAAAAAGAAATATCGTTGGGGCCTGCTTTATCCAAAGGAGAGACTTTTTTTATATCAATGTTATCAACATTTTTTCCATTATAGCCAGGCGGCGTGTAAATAGAGCCTTCAAGTTGATTGACTAATTCTTTAAGCTTCATGACACCCCCTCTACTTTTTATGACGCTAATTAATGGCTTCCAACATGGCTCAAACCTATCATACGCTACATAAAAAGGGGATTGAAATCTGTTGGTGTAAAGACTGAAAACAAAAAAGCCTTGGTTTAACCAAGGCTTTTTTCAAACTCAAAAATGGGGGAAAATGAGTTTATTTGATACTTTTTCGGAGGAAAAAATTATTTGATGGTTATACATTTTGGGGTTCCTTTAATTTCTAAGGGTTCTTGAGGTCCAACCCCGCCAAAAGGTCTTTCGACTTCTTTTCGGCCAAAAGTTAAAGTACAACGCTCACCGTAGTAAGAAAGTTTATAAACAAGTTCATATTGACCATCTTTTTTCCTTAAAGATTCGAAGTTTCCTAGAGCATCATTTTTATATTCCGACTCATTGAGCAGAGAGAAAACTTGCTTAATGTCTCTTTCAACCTGAAACCTTGGTGGAAGAGCAGAGGAAGCTTGGAAAGACAAAGCTGCAATTAAAAAAGAAAGGCCCTTTTTTTTCATTAGTGATTCTCCATAGAGTAGAGTTTTTAAAAGCTCTATTGATTTAAATTCTTGTTTTGTTGAAATGAAGCATAATTGGAATTCGAAATTTTTGGAAATTATCATTAATAATCAAAGTTTATTAGTTAACGTAATAGGTCATAAACAATTCCTCTTGAACCTCTTCAGTTTGCGTGGAATTACCTGAATTCATACGATTTCTAATAAAAGCCTTTATGTTTTCCCACAAAGAGTCGAAAGGTTGACAGGATCGCTCGGTAATGAGGGTCTTTTGAAAACAAAACAGAAAGGTAGAGAAGATGCCTATATTTAGGAAAAATCTCATTACAAACGACTGGGTTATGTTTTCTCCTGAAAGAAAGTCTAGACCTAGTGATTACAAAAAGCCAACAGAAGATAATAGAGTTGATGCTTTTTTAAAGAGACCTGAGAAAGATGACAATTGCCCTTTTTGCATAGGCAATGAAAAAAAAGATGATAAAGAAATCCTTAGGTATGTTCCTGAAGGAAGAGAAAAAGACGATTGGCAGGTGCGGATTTTAGAAAATAAGTACGCTAGTCTTGATAGAACAAAAACTCCTAATAAAAATTTCTCCCTTCTTTGCAAGGAGATGGATGGTTTTGGAATTCACGATGTTATCATCGACCATCCCCACCACAATAAGTCCTTGGCCAATATGAGTTTAGAGGATGCGACTTCTCTTATGGAGGCTTACAAGCTTCGTTATATTCAGGTATGTGATGATCCGAATGTAAACCACGTGGTAATTTTCAAAAACCAAGGTTATAAAGCTGGGGGTTCACTCCAGCATCCCCATTCTCAAATTTATGGACTTCCCTTAATGCCTTTTGAAACGAAAGTTAGGTTAGGGCAGATGGAAAACTATCACGTTATCCACGATCACTGCCTCATGTGTGACATTCTTAAAATGGAGCTAAAGGAAAAAAAGAGGATTGTTTATGAAAATGATAGCTTTGTGGCCCTTGTCCCTTTTGCTTCACTATCTCCTTACCACACCTGGATTGTTCCT
>DKQD01000203.1 GCA_002474345.1 Bacteriovoracaceae bacterium UBA7317 | reverse complement strand
TGAATCAACGGTTTATCCCGGCGTAACTGAAGATCATTGCCTCCCTATTTTGGAGGAAACCTCAAAACTAAAATTGGGAGACTTTAAGATAGGGTATTCTCCTGAAAGAATAAATCCTGGAGATAAAGAACACACTTTTTCCAAAATTAAAAAAGTTGTTTCAGCATGTGACGATGAGGCCACAGAAATTATTGCAGAGACTTACGGTGCAGTAGTTGATGCAGGCCTTTTTAAAGCTTCCAGTATTAAAGTTGCTGAAGCGGCAAAAATTATCGAAAATACCCAAAGGGACCTTAATATATCTTTAATGAATGAATTGGCCCTTATTTTTGAAAAGATGAATATTGATACAAATGAAGTTATCGAAGCGGCTTCTACAAAATGGAACTTTCTCCCTTTTCGTCCTGGACTGGTTGGAGGGCATTGCATAGGAGTAGACCCATATTATTTGACTCATGAAGCAGAGCGTTTGGGCCACATCCCGCAGGTGATTCTTGCTGGAAGAAATATTAATGACAGTATGGGGAAGTATATTGCTGAAAAAACAGTGAAAGAAATGGTCAAGGTTGGAGTTAATGTTAGTGATTCTAAAGTTGGGATTCTTGGAGTTACTTTTAAAGAAAACTGTGGAGACACAAGAAATAGTAAAGTTTTTGATATCGTTAAAGAATTAAAAACTTATGGAATAAAAGTTCTTATTCATGACCCCCTTGCTGACAAAAAATCTATTGAAGAAGCCTACTCAATAAAAATATCAGAGTGGAACGAGATATCAAAACTTGATGCTTTGATTTTAGCCGTTCCTCATTCACAGTATCGAGAGCTGAATCACCAAAAACTTGATGAACTTTGCCAAGAAAAGGCCATATTAATCGATATCAAAAATACAATTCCAAAAAAGGTCCAGTTTAAAAACATAAAAAAGGTTTGGCGGTTATAGGATGAAATTTTCGAATTACGAAGATTTGAAAGAAAAGCTAATTCAAACGCCTAAGAAGTGGTTTCTAACAGGTGCGGCTGGCTTTATTGGAAGTAACCTTCTTCAAGAACTTTTGGAATTGAAACAAGAGGTAGTGGCCATTGATAATTTCAGTAATGGCCATAGGTCCAACTTGGATGATGTAAAGAGCAAAGTCCTTGAAAAAAAATGGAAAAACTTATCTTTCTATGAAGGAGATTTTACCAACTCCGAGCTTATGAATAAGCTTTGCAAAGGGGTAGATTATGTACTCCATCAGGGCGCCTTAGGATCTGTTCCGAGGTCTATTAAAGATCCGATAAGGTCTAACCACCACAATGTTGGGGGGCAATTATCAGTTTTAGAAGCTTCCAAAAATAATGGTGTACAGAAAGTGGTTTATGCGAGCAGTAGCTCAGTTTATGGGGACCATTCCATGCTTCCTAAAATTGAGCACACAATAGGAAAACAGCTTTCTCCATACGCTGTATCAAAATATGTTAATGAACTTTATGCAAAAGTTTTTTTTGATACTTATGAACTCTCTTCAATTGGCCTTCGCTATTTTAATGTGTTTGGTAGAAGACAATCTCCTGAAGGGGCTTATGCTGCCGTCATTCCGCTTTGGTTAAGGGCCATGATTAGAAATGAGCAGCTTTTCATAAATGGGGATGGAGAAACAAGCCGTGACTTTTGTTATGTAAAAAATGTTATTCAGGCCAATATACAGGCCGCTGTTAGTGATACAAAAGGAGCTGAGGTCTACAATATTGCCTGTAATGATCAAACAACTTTAAATCAACTTTTTAATCATTTAAAAGATATCCTTTCATCTGAATGCGGAATTCATTATAAAAAAATGCCTGTTTATAAACCTTTTAGAGAAGGCGATATTAGGCACTCTAGAGCTGATATTAAAAAGGCAAAAGAAGACTTCAAGTATTGGCCTAAATATAAAATACAAAAAGGTTTGGAAGAAACAATTCATTGGTATGTGAGTAATTTGAAATGAAAGTATTAGTTATTTCAGCAGACCCGAGGTCTCTCGTTCAATTTCGTAGGGATCTGATGGTCAAAATGAAAGAAAAGGGCCATGAGGTTATGGCCTTGTCTCCTATCAATGATGAAAGAGGGGATTCGTCATGCCTTGAAAAGGAGGGCATTAAAGTTAATTTTGTGGATATTGATCGAACGGGTCTTAATCCTCTTCACGACCTCAAGGCATTTTACGAGATTTTTACAATCGTGAAAAAGTTTAAGCCTGATGTTGTTTTCTCTTTCACAATCAAACCTGTCATTTATGGTTCTTTGGCTTCTTTTTTTGGTGGTGCAAAAAGAATTTACTCTCTTATACCAGGTGTTGGACACGTTTTTTTAAACAAAAGCTGGGGTGGAAAAGTTCTTAGGTTTTTAGTTTCAAGAATGTACCAAATCTCTTTAATTACTAATTCTAAAGTTTTTTTTCAAAATAATGATGACCTGGACCTCTTCATTTCAAAAAGGATTTTGAAAAGAAAGAAAGCTTTTAAAGTGAATGGCTCTGGAGTCAATACGGATGAGTTTAAGCGAAATGAAACTCTTCCAAAGAGGCCCGTCTTTTTACTAGCAGGTCGAATCATTAAAGAAAAGGGAATTAAAGAATACGTTGAAGCCGTTAGAGTTTTGAAAAAAAATAAGGGTTATTCTTTTAAGGCTTTTCTTGTTGGTGGCTTTGATAAAAATCCCACTTCTTTTAACGAAAAATCCTTAAAGGACTTAAATTTTGATGGTGTTATTGATTATCTTGGTGATCAAAGTGATATGAAAAGTGTCTTTGAAAAATCTTCAGTCTATGTACTTCCTTCTTACCGTGAAGGGACACCAAGATCGACTTTGGAAGCTATGAGTATGATGATGCCTGTCGTGACAACTGATGTTCCTGGCTGTCGAGAAACCGTAAAGGAAGGAGTTAATGGTTTTTTAGTCGGTTTAAAATCAGTGTCAGATTTAGCAAAGTCCATGGAAAAATTTATTATAAATAGTGAATTGATTTCAATAATGGGTAGTGAAAGTTTAAAGATCGTACGTGATAAATTTGATGTTAGAAAAGTAAATCAAGTTTACTTGGAAGAAATGGGCCTCTAATTTAATTCACAATAGGGTTTTTTACCTAAATGGGTCCTTAGATATAATAAGGTAAAATAACGTACTTTTTTGATAAAATTTATCTACTTATGACAAATTATTCATTATCATAATAGGAAGAATTTTAGGGGTGGCGCCAGGATTAATGGGGTTTTTATGAAAGTTTGCATAGTCGTAGGAACGAGGCCAGAAATAATTAAAATGTCTTCGGTCATTAAGGAGTGCCAAAAACGGGGACACGATTATTTTATTGTTCATTCGAATCAACATTACAGTGAGTCAATGGACAAGGTATTTTTCCAGGATCTTCAGCTTCCTCCGCCTGATTACAATTTAAATGTAGGTCCAGGACCTCATTCTAACCAAACTGGAAATATACTTATTAAGATTGAACCTGTCCTAGAAAAAGAAAGACCTAATATTGTCTTAGTGCAAGGTGATACTAATACTGTTTTGGCAGCAGGACTGGCCGCCAGTAAATTAGGCATCAAGGTTGGTCATGTTGAAGCAGGTCTCCGGTCTTATGATAGAACAATGCCAGAAGAGACCAATAGAATTGTCGTTGATCATCTTTCTGATTACCTTTTTGCCGTTTCCTCTACGCAGAAGGATATTCTTTCTCACGAAGGTGTTGAAAAAGGAAAAGTATATACTCATGCTTTTGTTTACATT
>DKQD01000070.1:19312-19521 GCA_002474345.1 Bacteriovoracaceae bacterium UBA7317 | reverse complement strand
ATTTTTTCATTAAAAATTATATTAGTGTAGTCACCGCCATTCTCAACCCTACCGAGGTAAGATCTAAGGTTTTCTCTCGATAGCTTGTCAAAGATATCAAGAGTTGTAACGTTCAGCTGTTTGAGCTTATTAACATCTAATAAAATTTTAAACTCTTCGTCCGGGATACCTAAAGAAATGACTTCCTGAATTTTTTTTAAACTTTCTAT
>DKQD01000070.1:18649-19001 GCA_002474345.1 Bacteriovoracaceae bacterium UBA7317 | reverse complement strand
AATTTTTTTTAAACTTTCTATTTTATCTTTTAGTTTTAAAGAGAAGTTCCTTAAAAATTCTTTATCTTCTGAATAAAGACCAACTTTTAAAAAGGGCATACTTGAAAAACTTGGTTCTTCAATTGTCGGAGCTGCTTTCATTTCTTTAGGAAAGTCAGTAATGCTATTAACTTTTTCCCTAATTTTATCTTTTACTTTTTCAAGATCACTCCTTTGTAGATCCAACCAAATAACAACTCTAGCGTATCCTTCGTAGATTATAGAAATATAGCGAGTTATACCCTCTATATCTTTGAGTTTATCTTCAACTTTATTAGCAATTTTAATTTCCATTTCTTGAGTACTGGCACCT
>DKQD01000070.1:18019-18253 GCA_002474345.1 Bacteriovoracaceae bacterium UBA7317 | reverse complement strand
AGGGAGTAAATTCCCATGGAAAAAATAAGAATAAGGAGCATATTCGAGAGGATGTTGTTTTGTACTATAGAATTTAAAATATTCCTCATGAACTTTTTCCAAACAAAGAAATTGGTTAAGCGGTTATTATTTGATTCTAAATTTTTTATCGGAAAAGGGAAAAGAGAAATGAAACTAAAGTTAGAGTTTTAGAGAAATAAGTGTTTGAATCTAAATGGAAAACACTGAAGTGGT
>DKQD01000070.1:17365-17619 GCA_002474345.1 Bacteriovoracaceae bacterium UBA7317 | reverse complement strand
CCTCTCCAAATGTGGCACTTTTTTTTACTTGCACAACTCGAAAGAATCACAAGTAGTATTGAGGCAGTTAGAATTTTTTTAAACGTTTTCATTTAGGTTACCTTCCCAATAAAGGGTCTTTTTAATGAAGATTTTTTTTGAATTAGTGAAATCCCATGGGAAAAGGGCTTTGACAATAAATCTTTAAATTGGGGTATCAAAACAAAAAAAATTACATGGTTAGATTAGGCTTAATTAGGTTTAAAAACCAAAAG
>DKQD01000070.1:0-17082 GCA_002474345.1 Bacteriovoracaceae bacterium UBA7317 | reverse complement strand
AAAATCCAGGGATCTTTGCCTATGATGTTAATTAGGTTTAAAAACCAAAAGGCATCTTGATAAATAAACTTTATTTAATTAATGAGGGAAAACACAAGAATAACTACAGGTAGTCTTTTATATGGAGACCAATTAAAAGTCGAAGAGATTTTTCAAGAGCGTTATGTGATTCTACGATTAACCCGAATCCATATTTTTTATAGATATCAATATCTAAACCGACACCTAAATTATGGCCACCATCTACCCTTGTTAGCTTTTTATAAGCACCTATACCTAGAGAAGCTTCAACATAAAAAAAAGGTTGAACAAAAGATTTTTTATAATAATCTAATGGGTAAATTTGACCACCAATCGAAAACTCACCTTGTACATATTCTTTAGCTACGCCTAAATTAAAAGAAGTAGAGTATTTAAGAATATTTCCACCGTATAAAAAAGTTTTAAAAAGTAACCCAGGATCAAGTCTTGTTCCTTCTCCTGGTGTCTCCTGTCCTAACAAAAGTTTAATGTTATACTGGTTTGGCTTTTTGCTTTGTTCTTCTCCATCGGCCGGTAGGGATTCTTCTGCCTGTAAAAAATTTAAGTTGAGAATTAGGGCACCAAAAAAGTAAACTAGAAGTAATTTTAATTTTATCACGCACGCCTCGTTGGATAGTATATATCTATGGAGACCTATCGGAAAAACCTGTTTTACAAATTAGTAACCATCAAAATTACTCTACTTTTTCTCCTTTTGTGGTCAAAAAACTCTTTTTCATATGATATTCAGTCCAGGTCAAAACTCTTAGACGATAAGTTTGAAGCGCAAAAAAGTTGGGTTCAGGAAAGGGATAATGACTATTTTATAGACATTAACTTTAGAAACTCGAGTTCTATGCAGAAATTTTTAGAGTCTTTAAGCAGTAATTTTAAAGATGATTTGTCAGCACAGTCTTTTTTAATTGCTAACGATAAAACTGAAAAAAATGTTGGAATTAACTTGTCGCTAAATATTCCTCTTCCATCTTTTTCTATTTTTAATAGAACCATACATTCATCTTTTTTTTGCCATTCAAAAGTAAATTATTTTCAGGCAATTATAAGTACTGATTTGGATTGTGGAATGATCGCCTTATTAATTCCACCAGGCCTTCCATCAGAAATAAAAGATCTTTTTACTTGTAGCTATTACAATTCTCTTTCTCCAGGAGATGATCTAATTGCCAATATGCCTGGTTTATCTGCAGTAATTAAAACGGCTTATTCAGGAAAATTTTATAAGCCATTAATAGAGGGGACACCTTACTTTCACTTATTCACTGAGGCCAAATTAAATTTAGGCCTTAATTTATCCTTTCCTTTTAGAGAGAACTTTGTTTTTCGTTTTAAAATTTACGCTTCGCCAGAGGCAGCGATGAAGGCCATGTTGTCTTATTCAAGTTTGAAAGGAGGGGTAGGGGACTCTAATTTATTTACTCCTTCTTTAGAGTCTTTTTTAAAGGGAAATCTTTCAATTAATTATGAACTAGATAATTTGCAAGTCGGTGCTGAATTAAATGATTTTATTTTAAAAAGCATTGTCACTCAGGATGCTAGTGCTGCCTCAAAAATGAAGAAAGCTCCCTTAGTGAATTTTTACGTTAAGAAGGGGTTTAGGTTAGGAAATATTAAGGCCAGGTCTTTTTTTGGTTATCATTGGAGAAGTTTATACAAACTTTATGAAGGTGTTTACTTTGGCAGTGATTTTACTATCCCTTTAGATGTAAAGAGTTTTAACTTAATCTTTAAAGGTGCTTTTGACCCTGAGTATTATTCGACCTCTCTCCTTTTAGCAAGCTCCCTTGTTGATATAGGAGTTAAGGCAAAATATCCAATAAGGGTAAAGTCTAATGATATAGAGCTGACTCCACTCTATAACTTTCATTTAAACATTCACTTTTAAGAAAATTTCCATTCCACCGATCTACTCATTTATGAAAACAAGCAACTTGTCTTTTATTTTGGTTTTGCTATTTGTGAGTTTTTCACTAGAAATTAATGCAAATGGTATTAAGGACAATCAAGAATTTACTCTTAAGGTAATAGGACTTGAGCAAACCGATTATGAGTATATATTTAGACTCAAGCAGGAGAGTATCTTTCCTAAGGTAAACCTAGATTGTCAATCCTTTTTCAATGGCCTTCATTTTTTGTCGAAAGAAGAAAAAATTATTGATAGGATTGATTTAGACAGTCATGAATGTGAACAGCTTTTTCTGATGATACAGAAGATGGAAGGGAAGTCACTATGCCTCAATGTCCAACTTGTGAAAGGGGACCTTTCTATAGATCAAAGTGGTTCAAGTTGCCTTTAATAATATATTAAGGTGCCTTTTTCTAATGAATTGAATCGAAATTAAATGGAATTATATAAAAGGACCAAAAAATGGAGTTAGAAAACCTTAATTTCTTTTTAATTAGAGGACTAGGTCGGGAAATACGTCATTGGGGGAAATTTAGTAAACTGTTGGAAAAAGAATGTTCTTTTTTGTACTGCTTGGAGTTACCAGGCTTTGGAAAGAAAGCTGATAAAATATCTCCTAGAACAGTTCATGGTTGTGTTCTTGAACTAAGAAAAGAGTATTTAAAGGTAAAAGCAAGTTATGGTGAAAACAATGAGTCTGTCTTATGTTCAATTTCTTTAGGAGGAATGATTGCCTTAGAGTGGTTGCGGGCCTTTCCGGATGACTTTAAGTGTGGAGTTATAATGAATACAAGTGCAGGTAATATTTCTTCCCTTTTAAAAAGAATAAGGGTCGAAGGACTATTAAATTTGGCAAAGGCAATCAAAGAAGAAGATAAAAGAGAAAGGGAGAGGAATACTTTTCGTTTAGTTTCAAATAGAACTGTTGATGAAAAGATTGTGGATGAGTGGAGTCACTATGCAGAAGAAATCGCACCTGATAAAAAAAATTTTTTCCGTCAACTCCAAGTAGCTTTTTCGTTTAAGGTTTCAAGTTCTATTCAAGTTCCTATCCTCTTTTTAGCTTCAAAAAGGGACAGGATGGTAGATTCTAAATGTTCAGAAGATTTGGCCTCCTATTTAAATGCATCCATTGAATTTCATCTTGATGCAGGCCATGATTTGACTCTTGATGATCCAAAGTGGGTGATAAAGAAAATGAGAGATTTTGATTTATAACTGAATTTTTTTACAGATGCCGTTGAAAATTACTTTTTCTTCATTTCCAATTGAAAGTTGATCGTGAAAGTCGCACTTAATGTGACTCTTCTTTTTCTTCCCTTACAAAAGCCTATTGGATGATAAAGTTATTCGGGTTATGGTTAAAAGAGTAAAGGTTCTAAATTATTTTTATTCTTAGGTAAAATACGAAACTGAAAAAGGAAAAAACATGAAGGTTATGGTTATACTCATGCTTTTGTTTACATTAACTTCCTCCTTGACCGCTCAATCTGAAGTGTATAAAGGTAGTCAATTTGCCAAAGTATGGAAAGTGATAAAAAGTGATCGGTACCGAGGCGATTTCCCTCTTACAAAAGTAACTGCTTTGGATTTTGGCTTTTTAGCAAGACATATCAAAAAAGATTCAAAAAGAGTTGTTATAGATAAAAGTGATTTAAAAAAAGAATTTAAAAAAAGAATTCATGCAAATGGGACATGCCTCAAAGGAACTTGGAATATTACAAAAAAAACAAAATTTACAGGCCTTTTTGAAAAGGGAGCCGTTGGTATGATAATAGCCAGGGCATCAACATCTTTAACTGCTGTTTCTAGTCTAAGTAAGGATGTAAGGTTTTTAGGGATGGCCGGAAAGGTTTATCCAACAAAAGATCCAAACTCTATGAAGTACTTGAAAACTGCAAACTTTCTTTTACTTGAAGATTTTGGAGGTAGTAGAACCAAGTCTTTTCTCGAGGCCACTTTATCAAATAACCCGGACCGAACAATTCACAAGGAGTTGGCCACATTAGCAAAAGGTCCTGTAGCACTTGCTTTAAAAGTTGCATTCAATAAAGCTGATAAAAATGCAGACATAAGGCAATTATACCAGTTTTCTGAGATGGGTTTAAAGGACCCAAAAAAGGCGATTACTCCAAAATATTTGGAGCTAAAGGGTAGGAAGAGGGAAATAAAGAGAATTCCTGATTTTAGGCACGAGCTTAATATAGAAAATTATAGAAATGGAATCCATTATGACATTTTTATTAGCAACGATGATAAAAAGAAAAAGTGGATGAAGGTTGGATATATTCACTTTGATGATAGCGTTACATCAAAAAGTTGTGATAGAAGACTTCACTTTTATCATCCAATATGGAGGGAAGATATAAATCATGGAGCGTGATCCTTTTATAATCTTTAATTTATATGATTCGGCGCCCACCATGCCGACTAATGGTTTTTCTTTTTTTAAAAAAATGGAAAGAAAATAAAAATTTTTTCATTTAATATTCCTGTTTACTTTGTTTTTATGGGTATGGCCTGGGTATCTGCCCATAAGCTTTCTCTTGTCATTATAAATCTACAAAAGATTCCGACGAAAGGCTTTTTAACCATATTTTTAGGTACATTTTTTAGCTTTTAGTTTGGGGCAAAATTATTTTTTTTTGATCATTTCATCAGGTGATAATTTTATTACTCACCTAAAATCAATTAATTTTTGGCTTGGTGGAGGCCTTTTTTTTTGGGAGGGGTATGATATTTATATCCCTCTTTGTCACTTTTTATTGCCATTATTTAAAAAAATTTAATCTCTACTCTTTTTATTAAGCTTATAAGGGGTGATTATATAGGAGGTGTATATTTTGGTCTTTCAATTTCTCTACTTATTTGGATGGTTTTAATATATTTTTTCTTTAAAAAATATAGAATCTCATAAAAATTGTTTAAATTTTATTTTTACCATATTGTTTAAAAAAAATAAAAATTGAAAGCCTAAGGCTATAATGTTTCTATTGTGGCCTAACTCGGAAAAAAATAAGAGGTGTTTGTATGAGTTCAAAAATAACGTTTATGTGGAAAGAGGAAAACTCCCAGGACTCAGATTTAGTTAAATAATTTGTCGATGCTGTTTCAAAAGGGATTGAGTATTCAATAACTGATGAAGATATTAAAATTGAAGTAGCGCAAAGTGACCGCTTAATAGATTTTAGTATCCTTGTTATGATAGAGAAAAAATTAGATGAATTAAAAGGAGAGTTAACCCTCAATAAATGGAAAACATTGGAGCCCGCTCATGAAGGCGTTGATAATTCGAAAATATTTTCAGAACCAGGCAATACAATTAAACTAGAAATGTTTTATGATGAAGAAGGAAGAGACTTATCAATTTTTTCTTACCTTCACTTTTATAGACCAACGGAAGACTCAGAAAGTAAAAGGGGTCAGCTGGAAGTTGAAGGAAAAGCTCTCGGTAAAGTATTTTTAAAAGGATTGGCTTTTCTAAGAGACTGAATTAAGTATAGTGTCAAAAAAAATATTAATTGTTTTTAATTTTTAAACTCTTTTCTAAAGATAAGAGCTCTTCAAGAAAGTGATTTCTCCCATTTCTAATGATATAAGGTATCTCTTTGGTATTCAAAAATGCATTCTTATTTAAAATAAGATCTAATCCCAAAATATCAACATCTGGATTTGATTTTAATTCGTCTAATGTCTTTTCAATTTTCTTATCAAGTGACTTGTCTAAAAGAAGAATTTTTTTATAAATAAAAGTAAGGTTTTTTTTTGAAAAGAAATGGGAGATAGCTTTTGATTCTCTAAATCTTGAATTTAAATTAATATAAAATATTTTTAATTTCTTTTTATCTGGATTAACTTTTTTTTCTGCCATGAACTTTTTAAAAGGCAAAATTAAGGGTATTTCCTCACTCAAAGCTCCGTCAAAAAAAGTATAACTACCTTCAGGATAATGTTTAACAATCGGCTTCATTATTAAAGGAATACATGAAGAAGCACAAATCGATTCAAAGGGTTCGGCCTCCTTGAGAAATGAACTACATTCAGGGGGAATCCATTTTTTTTCTGTAAGGGCCATCATTTCCTTTTGAAAAGGAGTACTAACAAGAGAAAAAAAAGGTATATCGTTTAATTTAATATTTTCTTTCTTTTCTGTTCTATTTTTTTCATTGTCAAAAGCTAATTGAAGAGTTTTTTGTAGTTCAACTATTCCGATAAGTTCACTTAATTTTTTTCCTTGAATTTGTTTCGTAAAAGTTTTAAATGAATTGAAAAGGTCACCTTTTATAATAAAATCTTCGTGTCTTTCGTTGTAAAAATCGAAACATATTTTTTCAATAAATAAGGGTGGAATTCCATAGGCATAGTAACCTCCAATAATAGAGCCTCCTGAGCATCCCCAAAGTTCATCTATATTTTTTCTGATATCAAGAAAATCAAATATTTTTAAAACTGTCGGTATAGCATGGGCCCTAAGTCCTCCACCACCTAGACTCAGTATTATTGTTGCATCTTCATCATTGAACCACCTTTTTAGATTGGATAAGTTATCTTCAAACTTTATTTTTCTAAACCGTTCCTTGCTTAGATGAATTTTCCAAAAATAATTTCTCGTCCCATTTAAGATATCAAAAGAAAAAACATGTTTATCAAATTTCCTTATTTGCTTTGAATAAGCACTTAACTTTAGATCTCTTCCCAGGTATTCTACTTGAACATTTTTGTCTGCGTCTAAAAATAAATACAGATCTTGAATGGTGTTATCAGGAATCGGGTCATGGAGATAAGATTTTAGAGAAAAATAAATTCTTTTTTTAAGGTCAGATTTAGTCTCATCTGGAATAAGGCCTTCTTTGAAAAAAGCTGTTTTAAAAGAATTAGGACGCCTTTTAATTTCAAGGTAAGTGTTTTCACTAAACTGGTAAACTTCGCCTTTTTCAAAAAGGAAAGGCTTTATATCAGGATTTTTAATAATAAAGCCTTCCATAAGGCTTTTTGTCATCTTAAAATATTTCATCCGAGCCAAAATCGGTACGAAATTAGATTAATTGTAGATTTGAGATCATCTTCTTTTTTTTGGGTAGGATTTTCTTATTCTAGATACTTTTCGTTAGAAAAGTAATATTGCGAAAAGATAACTGCCAATAATATATCAGAGATAAAAATTGGCCAGTTTTCTCTTTCTAAACTCATACCAATAAGAAGCATAAAAAGGCATAAAAGTCCTATAAAACCTCTTTTTTTCCAATAAATGAGCTCATAAGCAAAGAAGCAAAGGCCACCATCAATAAGTAAAAATATGAGGTGTTTCCAAATAGATTGGTCAAGAAACTCTTTGTAGGAAGGACCTAAAAAGTTTTGTATCATATTTGGATCAAGAAAATGAAAAATAATTCCTGGGACATATAAAAGAAAAATAGTTGCATGGAGAATGATTCCGGACCAAAGCAAGAAAGTGATATCGACTCTTCTTTTTGGTAAAATTTCATTATCTTCTGAAGGCATTTTTTTGTTCCCCCTTTTCGCTTTATTTTATATGAAATGACAAGAATTTCAAATTCTTTTGAAAAGGAAGATCAAATTTGATGGTTACTCTAGGAGAACTACTTTTCTTTGGTTGTTAAACTTTCAATCCTTTGCAGAAAATTACTATATCCTATATTTTTCTTTTCCATGAATTTAATGTGTTTCTCTTTTTTAAACTGGATTCTAAGTTCTTTATTAATATTCGCACTTAAAAATAATACTGGTGTCTTGTCTTTAGAAGTCATTTCTAAATTTTTAAGAAGGTCGATAACTTGATCACCACTTTTATCACCTTCTAAATGTAAGTCGGCAATAACAAGGTCAAAGTTGTGGTTTTTATCATTAAAATGGTTTTTAATAGCATCAGTGCCTGATGAACAAGTATCTGTTTGAATATTTGCTTTATTTAGCCAATGAGTATAGAGCTTGACCATTGAATCGTCATCTTCAAGTATTAGAAATCTCATGTAAGCCTCACTATTTTGTATCATTCTAATAAAATAACATGGCACTCCTTTGAGAAGTATCGGTTTTTAACTGAAGAACCTAGATAAAATTTAAACCATATTCATTTTTTACATCCATTTAATTTTTTTCTTATTTTTTTCATTGAAATAAAATGAACATTTTTAGTTTATCTATTTAAAAATGTTAGATTATCGCCTTTAAAAAATTATCTTTTAAATAAACTTTATTGATAAAAAGCTTTATTTGAAATTTTGTCTGAAAGAATAAATTTAGCCTTTATAATATTAATGGCGAAGCTTTTTATTTTTCTTTGGAATAATTGAAAAATGAAAAACAAAAAAAAATTAAATTTTTTGATTTTTACTACTTTGATTTTTATCTTCTTTGATATTCGGCTTGCACTGACTCAGGCAATTGAGTTTAAAGGAGAAGTTCCTTTATATGAAAAAAACACAATCGTAAGCAAACCATCAAAAAAAGTTCGTGGCTTTTGGAAAAATTGGAGGGCAACTTGTATAACTTCTAGAGGAGCAATTTTGAAACAACACAATAACGGTTTTAGGGACTGTATGGATAATACAGGCCCAGATTCTAGTCCTAGAAACAATGTAAAAAAGTCTCTGGACTTTATAATTCAAATTAAATTTTGAGTAATATTGGTGAGCTAGGAGGTTTATTGACAACTGTCAGGCCCCTCCCACTTATCAGATCTTTTGAAAACATTAGTGAATAATTGATTATCCCAGCTTTTGGTCACTTTTTTATTATCGACTAAAAGGTTAATTTCTCTTGAATGATTCCATGATTGGGTGTCCATGTTAGCAGTTCCTACGATGGCCAACTGGTCATCAACCGTGGCATACTTTGCATGCATTGCATCTGGTCTACCTTTTCCTTCATCATCCACAACTGAACTACTATCATCTACACGAACTCCATCGGGCCTGGTGTACCATCTCAGATGAAGATACTTTTCTACTTTCTGTTTATTATTAGTTAATTTAAGTGCCTTTTTATAAAGTCTGCAATAACCTTTTCTATTATCTCCACCTTGTCCGGGGTAGTTCTCAGTGCTGCGGTTGAAACCAAAAGTTGTAACAAGTTTCACATGAACACCTCTTTTGATAGCATTCGCTAAAGATTTAATAGCATCGTCATCATTAAAGTTAGGGCTTAAAATATGAATATGACTTTTGGCCCCTCCAAAGGAAACCAAGTATGCTTGGTCTTGTGTATTATCAATATTATATCCTTGCTTTATATTTTTGTGGTTTTTTACCCACCGATTCATCCAAATTTTAAACCCTTTGAAAACTTCAGGAAATCCATTTCCTACTCTCGTCGTTACAGCTATCCTCACATTTTTTAGGGCATCACCACGGTTTTCTTCAAAAAATTTCATGACTGGAAAGGTTTTAAATTTTGGTTTTGGGGGAAGTCCAAGAGATCTTGATACGGAGTTAAATGAACTCTTATTATTTTCAATCCAGTTTGCATCTAAATTTGTCCATGCTCTACAAATAAACGTTCTTCCCCAGTTACATCCAAGTTTTTTTCTAAATTTTTTTAACTCTTTTATATCATCTTTAAATTGGTTGTCATATGAAATAGCTTGAACCCATGCACTTACAAAGTCTTCTCTCATTGCCTTAGCGGCAGTTCCTGCAACTGTAAAACCAAGATCATACCAGGCATGAGGTTCATTTAAGTAATTTTGTGGGTTTGTTCCCATAATCATACCTATTTGATTATCAACGACGAGGGTTTTACCGTGAAGACTTCCAATGTAGGCATGTTCATACTTTTGTACGTTTATATTTATATTAGGTAATTTCTTTGAAAAGTTTAAAATATACTTTTTTGCCAATTGATAATTTTCGGAAAGGGAAACTGCTGTAGGAATTGGTCCTAGGTTTTCTGCTTTTAACTTCTTTACGACTTTTCTTAACTTTCCGTGTGCCCTTTGAAGGATTGTTGAGTCGATTAAAACAAATACTTTTGGCTTTACTTTACTTTTTTGGTGACGTTTGTTGAGCTCTATAAGTCCATTAAATATTTTTTGAGCCGCTTGGGATTGGCTCTCCCACCAAAAAGTTTGTATTAAGATTTCATGATTAGCTTTAGAAATTAAAGTTTGGAAGCGATCAAATACTTCTTGAGACGCATGACCGTTAAGGTCTATTATATTGTTACTGGAAAAGTAACTTTCTTCTGATACTGTACCTTGGCCTATAAAGGGTTTTGTTTTCTTTAATACTTTGTTTAAAAGTTCACTTGCATTTCCTCTTACAGTATAAAACACCAACCAAACCACGATGAAAAATATATAGGTGATAAATTTTTTGTATTTCATCAATGGCCTCCCAAAGCTAGAAAAATCAAAAGCCTTTTCGGTTTTTCTAAAAAATAAGTTACAAAAAAAGAAATATTTTCTGAAACAGAAAAGAGGAAAAAAATTCTCCATAAAAGAAAAGAATGATTATCCATTTTTCTAGATAGATTAAAGCCGAAAGAGTTAATTATGAAAGATATATTTAAGAAAAAGAAATTTAGGATAATTTTATTAATCTATTTGATCTTTTTTCCAAATTTTTTCGTCTACGCTCTTCCTAGTAGTAAGAATGAATCAATTGATAATAAAAAAAATGATGGACCTTTAATTATTGGCGGGAAGGTAGATAAAAACAAGTGCTTTAATTATTTAGGAGAAGCAGAGACTGAAATAGGAAGTTTTAAAAAAATAACTAATTTTTTGGGCTGTAATTCTATTTCTAAACCTCTCAGCTTTTGCAAATGCCTTAAAACTTTGGGTGGCGATGCCCCAAATATAGTAAGAGATATACCAAAAGAAATAATAGAAACTCTTACTAGTAAAAAAATTAAAGATTTGGATGAAATAAAAAAAACAAAAGAAAGTTTTGTATCTACCTTTGATGGAGTTGAAAAGAAAAAGATATCTTTTCAATTCGATCAAATCTATTGTGAAGCTCTTAAAAATTATGAAGATCAAAGAAATAAAAACGATCTTCTGGCCAAAGAAATTATAAAAGATATTGATGAAATAGAAAAAAAATTAATTGGCCTTGAATCGAAAATTGAACAATCTTATGGAAAAATAGAAGAAAAAAGAAAAGATTTAAAAAAGTTTAAAAAGCAATTAAAATTAAAAAAAATTTCTAAAGACCAGTATTTGGAAAAGGAAAAAGAATTCATTACTTTTAAGAAAGAAATGGAAGAAAAAATAAGGTTAATAAAAAAAGAAAAAGAGGAAAAGAAATTTTCAGAAAAACTAATATTTAGCTTTCATATGCTTAAAATTACAGATCCTATAAGTTTAGATCTTATAAAAAATAAAATTGAAAAAGAGTTAAAAGATGAGAGCGTACCAATTACAAAAAAACATGCTCTTTATGAACTGATTTATTACCTTGGCAAAAAGGGAGATGACGAATCAGTAAAATATCTTGGTGATTTAATTTCAAAAATAGATCCGGATCATCCAATTTACAACTCAGTTGTTAAGGCCCTTGGTTTTTCAAGAAATCCGAAAGGATTTGAAAGGCTTTATGAAAAATTAAAAAAAGATAGTAAAATAAGGTCTTACCAAAAGAATTTTTATTTTTACAAGTCTTTGGGTCTTATGATGGAAAACAACCCGAAATTAATTGAAAATAAAATTAATGATTTTAAAAATCTTAAGCCAAATGATAAAAAAGACCTTCTTCTTATTCTAGCAAATGTTAAGAATGATAAGGTCTATGATTTTCTTAAAACAGCAAATAAAAAGGATGAGAGAGGTATTGTTTATGAATCATTAAAGGATATTTTGTCGGATATAAAGACTAAAGAAGAAAGGGAAAGAGTAAAAAATGTTTTAGAAGATCAAATTCAAATAGGTTTATTAAGAAACACAAAGGTAAATTTGGATAATTTTTTGTATGAAAAAATAATAAACTCCAACCTTGAGTCAATGAAATCTGACTATTCAAAAATCCAATTCTCAGAGCGTTTACTAAATTTAGAGAGATACGACTTGGTTGTGAAAATTATAGGTAAGAACCAAGATAAACTGCTAGAGAATGAGAGCTATATAAACGGTCTTTTTAAGGGGTTAATCCGGAAAGTAAGCTCGGATAGTAAAAATTTAAAAATGGATGACCTTAGAAAGACGAGCGAAGCACTGAGAGAACTTGGTAAAAGTGAAAACCCTAAAGTTAAATCTATGGCGAAGGAAGCTCTTCTTAAGATTGGCGATCCAAATGAAATAAAAAGAGTTTTAAATGAGTCCAAGAGTGATAATAAAAGAGAAAAATCTTTGTCTGAATTACAAAATGTAAGAGCAAAAGACCGCTTTACCCAGCAAAATGTGATAAAGCATTATGAAAAGGCCGTCAAAGAATTAACTAAACCTAAAAAAAATGAAACGGTTTCAGAGAAAAAAGAAAGAGAAAAAAAATTAAAAGACTTTAAAAATTCTAATTTCGGGAAATTAATTGAATTTCAAAAAGAGTCCATTAAAAAATCGAAGGAAACTGACGTTGGAAAAAAATTAGCTTCTATGGATTATGGAAGGATTAGAGGCAGTAATGATTACCAAAACTTTTTTGGTCGGCCTAGAAGTTTAACTAAGCCAATTTTGGGAAAAACAAAGTTAACCCCACCTTCCGACGAATTAGACTTCCAAGAAAAAAAGATTGGGAAAATGCCGTCTATCAATCCCTTCTCGTCTTTAATCAAAAGTAAAAAGATTAACCAAGCGGAAAAAATTTCAGAGAAAGATAAGGCCTTAGCTGAAAAGTATATGAAAAAAGTATTTAATCATGAAATACAAAAGGCACCAAAAAACCTATTGCTTCCAGAAAAAAGCCTAAAACCAATAAGTTCTTTTAAAAGCAAAAATAGCTTAAAGAGGGAGCTAAGAAAATTAGAGAGTGATATAAACTATAAAGAAAATATGTTGGCCCGATCGTTTGGTAGTTCTCAAGGGGATGAATTTTGGAAAAATAACAATTTGAGGAGTCGTTTAAATGATTCGAGAAAAGAAGCCTTCAGAAATTTAAAAGAAGAATTAGAGACAAAGAAAAACTTTATCGAATTACCTAAAAAGAACAATAAGAAAAGTATTTCAAGAACCAAATCCCCTTTTGTAGACGATAATCCAACTTCTTTCACGGCACCGAAAGAGGTTATCGAAAAACCAACATTAAAAAATTTGAAAGTTGATGGCGCTGAACCGATTACTGGAAATAATTTTAATCAAAAAGACTATAATTACTCTAAAGTTCAAAGCGCTTCTGAATTATTGGACGACTTAGTCAATGATAAACCACTGTATTTTACTTCTAAAATGGAAAAGGAAGATGATTTCCTCAAGGAGGAGGAATTTAAAATCCTTCTAATTAGTAAAGAAAATAAAAATAGTAAAATGATTAAAGAAGAGGTTATAGCTGTAGAAGAAGAGTTTTTATCCCTGGAAGAAACAGAAAGAGAAAAGAGGCTTATAAAGTTATTTGAAAGAACTGATGCTGTGAACCTGGTATTAAGAACCCCTAAGGGTATTTTAATAAGAGTTGAGCGTAAAGTTAAGTTACTAAAAAAACCATCTGTCGTAAAGGCTCATGAAGAAAGAATCATAATTGAAGATAAATTAAGTGAAAAAGAAAAAAGGGTAGATGACCTTTATAAAAAGTTAAAAAGTTTCCTTAAAAAAAGCAAAACAAGATAAGAAGGTAATAGAATAGGAAAAAAATAGTGCGTCTTTTATTAATTACTTACATTATCACTTTTTCTTGTTTTGATGTTTTTTCATCGGAATGGATTTGTGATAAGCAAAAATCTTATGCAGAAGGGAGTGAATTCTACTCTTGTGGCTCTGGAATCGCCAAGAATGAAGAGAAGGCTTGCAAAAAGGCCCTGCAGTCTGCCCATGAAGAATTTATGTATATTTGTGAAAATTCTTATCATTGCAAAGGTAAAGAGAAAATCGTCAAGCCAGGGAAAATTAAAGTAACTAAAAAAAATGGAGTTTATCGCTGTCTCAGAGAGTTTAAATATAAAATTTTAGATATCAAAAAAGAAGGTATAACTTATAACAAAAAAAACAGACTTCCATCCTCAGAAGATAGAAAAGTGACAGAAGAGGAACTTCAAAAAAAGATAAAAGAACTAAAATCTTTGAAGAAAAAACTTTATGAAATAAAAAAACTAGAGGCATTGGAAAAAGAAATTCGCGCTAAAAAGCAAGAATTAAGGAGGGTACAAAATAAAAAGAATCATAAACCTACAGTTTATAAAAAGCCTTCTAATTTTATGGAAAAGTTGAAGGATTGGTCCCTTTTAGAGTACAGGCAGGTGGCTGGTTGGTTGTTTGGTTTTGGTTTTGCTAAGGATCCTTACTATAACAATTCCTTTTTATCTTTTGAGTTAGGTTACAGAAAGTTTTTGTTTGGTAACCTTTCCCTTAATTTCTTTGTTGGTTTGGGAGGAGGAATTATTTATTCTGCAAAAGGTGAATCTTATGATACCGACATTTGCTATAGTTATTGTTCAAAAGAACCAAAAGAAAACCCTCAAATGACTGGGAGTATGGCGGATTACTTTTTATCGATACCAATAAGGTACAGGCGTGTTGAGTTTACTATAGAAAAAGGATTTGTTGATCTTGATTTTGATATTAAAACTTTTACAAAACAGGGCTATTATTGGCAGGGTACAGATTCATATCTTGTTGAACACCATGATTATAGTGGGTTTGGAGTTCGTTTTTTCTTTGGGCGAGGAATGTGGAGTGTTGCTTACCGAGAAAGAGTATTTAAAAATAAAAAAATCTGGGGTATTGTGGGAAGTCTAGGCTTTTAATATAGTAATTTGATTCTCTCCCAATTTTCCTATACCTCTCAACAAAAAATTGAATGACATCCCAGTTCTCTAAAAAAATAAATGTTAAATCAAGAAGATTTTTCCCAAGACCTTTAATAGATATAAATAAACTTTTATGAGTATCAAGGGTTATTTCAATAAGTCCCATTTTTTTTGCGATCAACAATATTATTAATTATGAATAAGCTTTATTTTTAGGTTTTAATTTACAACTCTTTGAAGGTCTAGCTTATTCCAAGTTTTTTAAATAGAGGCGTAAGGTTTTTTATCAATAACTTTAATTGAGTTTGGCCAAAGAAAAATGTAAAAAAATTGAGGTTAGAAGCTCAAACTACTGTTAAAACGAGGTTTAAATCAAAAAAAATATAAAGGTATCCTATATAAGTTCTTATAATCACATTTGAGTTAGAAAAAGACTGGAAAATTACGAGATTAAGTCAATAAAAAAGTAAAATAGAACTAGAAAAGAGTGATAACTTTAAACTGGACAGGGCCTAAAAGTTTTTGCCCGGCACGGTTTTTAAAAGGCTTTAAAATCAGGGAGGCCGTTATTTTTAAGGTAGATAATTATAACAAAGATACCTTAGGAGTGAACGAACATTTTATTTATAAAATGTCTCGTCTTGGCGTTATGATTTCGGTCTTAAGTCCCATTTGTCTTTTTTGGGCAGGGTTTAGATGGGAATGGTTAGTCGCTTGTCTCATCGTTCACCGTTTTCTTTTATGGGGGCATAGTATGTGTTTACACACTTACTTTTCCCATGGAGCTTTTAAGGCGAAAAGGTGGTTTCAGTTTTTTATGGGTTGCGTGGGAACAATGGCCCATCTTGGATCTCTAAACGCCTATGCTGGGATTCATGTTAATGTTCATCATCCAAATGCGGACAAAGATGGTGATGCTCATTCACCTATACATGGTTTCTGGCACGCTTTCATTGCTTGGCGGTACAAAGAACACTTCACGAATCCCAAAGGTGTTAAACCGGTGAGAGTCAAATCAGTTTATAACTGGGTAGACCCTCGCTTTAAAAACTATCCTGAAATTAGGTTTTTGTGGAGGTATGGCTTTCAAATGCAAAACCTTTCCTTCCCGCTCGCTTATCTGTTAGGGATGGTTCTTGAATATTACTTTCCAGCTCATATTACGGCCATGGCCTTTTTTGTTTATATAAAGTGTCTACCTTGCCTCGCTGTCCAACTAGGTCTTCTCTCTATTAATGTAATGGGACATAGCCATTGGTTTGGATATAAGAGCTTTAACTCTGATGATAACTCGAGAAACTCATTTATAGCTTTTCTTATCTGGGGAAGTACATGCTTTCATAATAACCACCATATGTTTCCAAAAAGTGCGAGAACAGGACTATCATTTTGGGAAACGTGCTTTGATTTTGATTACCTTGGGCTTAAGGTTCTTGAAAAGTTTGGTGTTGTTTGGGGTATTATTGAGCCCTCAAAAGAAAGAATTGAAAAAGAAAGAGAGGCGTATAGAGTGACTGAAAATAAAGAGCTTTTTATCGACCTTGATAGTGCTGCGTAGACTTAATTGCCCAAAATCCTCACTAATCTTTTTTTTACCTCTTAAAAATCCTTAACCTTAACCTTCGTCTACATAATTTTCCATGTTTCGAAGTCTCTTTAAGAGGATAAAAAGAAGAAAAGAAAACGTCAGTCCGAAGTGAACGAGTTCCAAAGAAAGGTTTTTGGTGAGCTCATGATTCCCAAAAAGCTCTTTTGAAAGAGTGTTAAAGGTCCCAATATGGGGGAAAAAAGTGTGAAGGAAGGCATAAATTCCTTGGCCTAGGTTTTTAATTTGAGTGAGTCCTTCAAAATATTTTCCCGCAAAGATTTCGTTTGAAAAAGAAACAAAGCTAGAAAAGAGGAGGGTGATTAAAAGGGCCCAAACTCTTGAAAAGAAAAGCGAAAAGAGCGCCCCAAGTGTAATGACGGCAAGGATTGGAATGGAGCTCATGATAAGAGAAGAAAAAAGAGGCCAGGCAAAATCAAACCCCTCTTTCCCTTTATAACCAAAAACTAAAAAGGCCAAAAGGAGGGAGAGAATATAATAACCCATCACGATAAGCCAAGTACCAACAAGCCTAGAGGTTATATAATTGATCCTTGAAAGAGGGAGGGAAAGGATTTCTTCAAGGACTCCTTCCTGGACGTCACTTCTAAGGCAGCTGACACCTAAAAGGGCCCCCATTAAAAAATTCCAGGAAGAAATAATATAATAAAAGAGGTCGAGCTTAAAATTAAAAAGAGAA
>DKQD01000058.1 GCA_002474345.1 Bacteriovoracaceae bacterium UBA7317 | reverse complement strand
TAAAAAACGGCTACTTGAGGAAGTACCACCTTCCCTGCAGACCCTTGCCAACTCCTATGGGGTTTCTAGGGAGAGAATCCGCCAAATTGAGGAAAGGCTCTTGAAGAATTTAAGGGTTTACATGTCAAAGTTTATTCGATAAGAATCGGTAATTGTTAGTATATGCGCATATTTTCGGGTTTTGTAAGAGCTTGGAGATTTTGTAAGTTAAAGGGGACAGTGATGATTACTGCAGAAGAAAAAAAAGAAATTATTAGTCAATTTGGAAAAAATGAGAATGATACTGGTTGTGTTCAGTCTCAGGTAGCAATTCTGACAAGAAGAATTGAGAACTTGAAGGTTCACTTTAAGGAAAACCGCCATGATTATCATTCCAATAGAGGTTTGCTTAAGATGATTGGGAAAAGAAAGTCGCTCCTCAATTATTTGTCGAGAAAGAAGCCGGCAGAGTATACCGACTTAATTAAAGCATTAGGTTTGAGAAAATAACATTTGAGATTATAAAAAAGGGAGTTTTAGAACTCCCTTTTTTTTTAGGAGCCGTGAGGCTTGAGTTTTTTAGATTTCAAAAGTTTAAGAGTTAATAAAAATTGTAGGGAGAGAGAATATAAGGGATATTTGAAAAAATGGTAGTGTGGCTAGCTTTTTTGAAATATCTTTTAAATTCCTCTCTACAGCTTTCTGAACTTTTATAACTCTTGCAAGCTTAGAAAGCTCAGGTCATCTTAGGTTTTCCAGATTTTGTTGAATCGCTTTTAGAAGTGAAAATTAGTTTAATAAATAAAAAACTCTCTTAGTTTGTATAGCTAGGTCTAGGTCTACGTAATTTAATTGAGGGAGTTGTAACTTTGAATAGTGGAGATTTTTTCTATGAATGAAAATAAAAAAGAATACTCGTTTGACTACGGAGGGAAGAATGTTGTCATTGAAACAGGTCGTTTAGCAAAACAGGCTGATGGTTCTGTTCTTATTTCCTGTAATGGGACTCAAGTCCTTGTTACAGCATGTTCTTCAAGAGAAATGAAGGATGGTCAGGACTTCTTTCCTCTGACCGTAGACTATGTTGAAAAATTTTATGCTGCTGGAAAGTTTCTTGGTGGTTTTATCAAGCGAGAGGCTAAACCAAGTGTTGGTGAGACTCTGAATGCTCGTTTAATAGATAGACCCCTAAGGCCTTTGTTTCCAAAAGGATATATGTTTGAAACGATTATTGCAGCAACTGTCCTATCTTATGGTGAAAATGGTGATGCTGAGGTTTTAGCTGGAATGGGAGCTTCTGCAGCTCTTTGCATTTCAGATATACCTTTTGGTGGCCCTGTAAGTACTGCCAAGGTTGGCCGAATTGACGGTAAGCTTGTTTTAAATCCAAGTCATGCTGAATGGGAGAAATCAGATCTAGAGTTAGCCGTATCTGCTTCTAAAGATGCAATTTTAATGGTTGAAGGAGAAGCAACTGAGATTTCTGAAAGCGAAATGATGGAGGCCATAGAGTTTGCTCATGAGCATATCAGAGCTGCTTGTGATGTTATGGAGAAGATGAGAGAAGAAGTCGGTGTAGCTAAGAGAGAGTTTGTATCGGCTCAACCTAATGAGACTTTCTTTAATAAGGTAAAAGAAGACTTTTCTTCAGACGCTAGAAGCGTTTTAGATATTGTTCCAAAGCTTGAAAGACAAAAAGCTGTAAAAGTTCTTGAAAAGAAAGTCGCAGAAACTATTGAGAAAGACCCAGAGTCTTTTGGACTTTCTGCTGATGCTTCTTTCGGTAAAGAAGCCTATAGTGTTGTTGATGAGCTTCTGTATCACATGATGAGAAATGATATCATGAAGGAAGAAAAAAGGATTGCTGGCCGTGGATTAGATGAAGTTCGTCAAATCGAAACTGAAGTTAACATTTTGGAGACTCCTCACGGCTCTGGCCTCTTTACTAGAGGTGAAACTCAAGTTCTTTCTACCGTCACTGTTGGGGGGGTGAAAGGCGAGCAAATGACAGATCGGATTTCAGGCCAAAACTTTGACCGTTTCTACCTTCACTATAATTTCCCTCCTTTTTCAGTTGGTGAAGCAAGAGGAAAGTTTAGCGTTTCTAGACGCGAACTAGGTCATGGAAACCTTGCCGAAAGAGCTCTAAAAGCTGTTTTACCTAGCAAAGACGACTTTGGTTATACAATGAGAGTTGCTTGTGAAGTTCTAGAGTCAAATGGTTCTTCTTCTATGGGTTCTGTATGTTCTGGTTCTATGGCCCTTATGGATGCTGGTGTTCCTCTGAAAGAGCCTGTAGGTGGTATTGCTATGGGGCTTATTAAGGAAGGAGATGATTATAAAGTTTTAACTGATATCTTAGGTGATGAAGACCACCTTGGAGATATGGACTTTAAAGTCGCAGGAACAACGAAAGGAATCACTGCGATTCAGATGGATATTAAGATTGAAGGGATTTCTAAAGAAATTTTCGTGGAGGCCCTCGATAAGGCCAAGAATGGAAGAAATCACATATTGGGTGAGATGGCCAAAACGATTTCCAAGCACAGAGCAAACTTCAAAGATGGCGTGCCTCGTATGGTTTCTTTCAAAATACCCCAAGATAAAATTGGTGCTTTAATTGGACCTGGTGGGAAAAATATTAAAGCAGTCCAAGAAAAATTTGATGTAACTCTTGAGTGCGAAGAGGATGGAACTGTGAAGGTTCTTGGGCTAGATGATAATGTTTTAAGTGATTGTCAAAGCTGTATAGAACTTCAGATTAAAGGACCTGAAATCGGTAAAGATTACCTTGGGAAAGTTATCACTCTTAAAGAATATGGTGCTTTTGTCGATATTGTTCCAGGAGTTTCGGGACTTGTTCATATTTCAGAAGTTGCTAATGAAAGAGTCAACGACATTCATGAATACTTGAGTGAAGGAGACGAGGTAGAGGTTAAAGTCCTAGATGTCGATAGAATGGGAAAAATTAAGCTTTCTGCCAAAGCTGTTAAGCCGCTTGGTAAAAAAAGCTAAATTAAAATAGGTTTGAAAAATTCCTTAATTGGAGCATAAAAAGGCGGCTTTGTCAGGGCCGCCTTTTTGCATTTTAAAGGAGATAAGCAATTTATGGAAAGGTCAGTTGTCGTAAAAGTTAAAAAGCTGAGTCACTTTGATTCTAGCTTTTGTCTTCCGGCTTATGAAAGTTTGCAAGCTGCTGGAGCTGATTTGAGAGTTTCCTTTCCTGATAAAGAGTCTTTGACTCTAGCACCTGGAGAAAAAGCTCTTTTGCCAACTGGTCTATCATTAGAAATTCCAGAGGGTTATGAAGTTCAAGTAAGGCCTAGGTCGGGCCTTTCCTTTAAAACAAGCCTGATGGTTTTAAACTCACCTGGGACGATTGACTCGGATTATCGTGGAGAGCTGAAGGTTATTTTGGGTAACCTCGGTACTAATGAAGAAGTTATAGCTCATGGTGAAAGAGTCGCACAAATTGTTCTCGCGCCTGTTTGGAGAGCAGAGTTTAAAGTGTGGGATGGTGAATTGAGTCAGACAGAAAGAGGTACGAGAGGATTTGGTTCCACAGGTCACCTTTAAAAATGGGAGAATAAGTGAAGTTGGAGATACCTTATCAAGTCGCAAATAACGGTGATGAGGCTTTTGATCTTGTTAAAGAAAAAATAGATCCAAGCTTCTTATCCCAATTTAAGCTAAAGATAAAAATTGAGTTTGATAAAGAAAAAGGTTTTATAGAGGGGACTGGGAAAGGGTTTAAAGCTTCTTTTATCTTCCAAGAGGATCGATGTGTGGTTGAAATATCTCTTTCCTTTTTGCTTAAACCTTTGAGTTCAAAGATTTCTAAGGGCCTAGAAGATGGACTTAGGAACTTGTTGTAGTTTTTAAATAAGATATCAAAGATATCATTGTTAGGGGGAAACTCTATGACCAAAAAAGTAATGCTGAAGCCTTCTGGCCAGGAGTTTGAAATAGATGAGGATAAATCTATTCTTGAGGCCTTAAAAGAGAAGGGAGTGTATATAAAGTCTAGTTGTGGAGGTGTCGCTAGTTGTACAGATTGTCGGGTAAAAGTGATAGCTGGAGAAGATGCTCTTACAACTCCTCCTTTTGAAGAAGTGCAGCTTTTAGGTAATGTCTTTCATATTACCAAAGAGAGGCTTTCTTGCCAGACTAAGATTTGTGGTGATGAAATCGTCATTCTCGACCTCTCTGAGCATGATAAGAAAAAAGATAACGAGGCACTTAGAAACAAAATGAAAAAGGGCGGCTTTAAGAAACCTTCAACAAGGGTTAGAAAAAATACGAGTATAGACGAGACTAAGGAGCAGAGACGAACAGAGTCAGCTCAGAAAAGAACTGAGAATAAGAAGAAATGGTTTCGAACTTGGGATGAGAATAAAGAAGTAACAGAAGATGAAGTTTCACTTCTTTCTAAAGTTTCTTCTGGTGGATACCGTAGGCCAAAAGGTTTTAAAACTGACGACCTGGAAGGTTCCGATGAGCCAAAGAGGAACGAGACTCCAGATAGTGGTAGGCACACAGAAACAAATAGGGACCGCAAAACCTCAAACCAAAGAAGGATTAATGGTTCTCAAGGTAAGAGTTATTCGAAAAGCCGGCCTTCTGATTCAAAAAAATTCAACAAGCCTTTAAAGAAAAAATAAAAAGAAAAAAGACCTAAAGAGTTGTCTTCTTTTAATACTTTGACAAAAGGGCCGCGATCTTTTTCAAGTCGGCCCTCCTACTATGTCTATCAATCAAGAGAAATTTATCATTTTCTAAATGGGCCTTGAGCACGAAGTGGCCTTGATTTTGAAATGCTCTGAGCTTTTCCACCTGCTTTTTCCTGGCGACGTTGGGGGTGTCCATATAATGCTCAACAATAAAAGAGTCTTTGCTTCTTAGGGTTATGTTTTTCCAAAATAATGGGATCCCCATGACTTTATGCTTTATAGAAAGAGACAGGTCAGACTTTATAAAGGACTTTTCATAAAAAAGCGCAACAACAAGAACTAGAGGAATCGCAGAAAAGGTTAGCCATACAGCGTAATAAATTAAAAGGCTGTAAATATCCCCATTGTTCCCAAGTTTAATCAGAGGTTTTGAAGCAGCCGTGTACATAATAAAGAGTGTGACTAAGATTCCGAGACAGTAGCCCCAGAAAATCAGAGGAAGCCCATAAGATTTAAGTGTAATTTTCGAGGAGGATTTCCCGTTGTCGGAAATCGAAACTCTATCAGTTTCTTTTTCCGAAACAGGCATAACAAACAGGAGGCCCATTAATTCGAACCCTTTTAAACGTTTATTTTATTGATTATTTAAGAAATTCTTAAATTTTGGTATTTCTTTTTGCTTTGGCCTTGTCTTTGGCTTTTCTTTTGTTCGCAGCTTCAACTTTTTCTTTTTTTCTAACAGAAGGCTTTTTGAATTCTTTTCTTTTTCTATACTCTTTGAGTACTCCAGCAGCTTCACAGAGCCTTTTAAACTTCTTTAAAGACCCTTCTACACCAAAACGGCTTCCATCAATGACAACCTTAATAGCTGATTCTGAACTCATGTACTCTCTTCCTTTTATTGTTTTTTTAGTTATAAATTATCACTTAATGCAGGACTCTAAAAAGGAATCCCCTTATTTTATCAACTCTTGATTCTAGACTATTTATCCAAAATCTCAAACAGTCCCCAAAAAGGTAGGATGAAGTTACTCTGTTTTTCATACCTTTACAATATGAAATTGCCATAATTATGGGCCTTTAAGGCAAAATCTTTGGAAAAAGCTCATAATAGAGCAGGGTTTAAGGGATTTTCTTTTACCCTTTTTGAAAGTTCAATAAATTTTATTGTTATCCTTGAAAGCTCTTCAGTCTTAATTGTGTCATTTCGGCCCATTGTGGTCTTAGCTCTATTCCAGCTATTGACCTCTTTAGTTTTAAGCAAGCTGCAGGAGTTGACCCAGAGCCAGTGAAGGGGTCTAAAACACAATCTCCCGGAGTTGTGTAAAAGCGAATCAGAGGCTCAAGAACAGAAAAGGATTTGTGATTAGGATGATTACCCCATTTAAGCCCTTCTTTTTCCTCATCATAATTATTAATGCAAAATCGAGGGGGGCAACTGTCGGTATCCTTTAATTCTTTGACCTGATATTTTCCGAAGATAAGAGCTACCTCGTATGCCCTTGCCAGCCTCTCATTGCCGCTGCCTCCTTTTGACCATTTTGCCCATGTGTATTCCCCATGGAAAAAGAGGCCAATATCTTCAGCAACTTTCATTATAGGAGCTTTTCCCAGAAAGTTAGTCCAAATTATAAAATGTCCGCTTTCTTCAAGATAAGAAATTGCTTTTTCCATCCAAGATAAAGTGAACTTTGTATATTCCTTTCCGTTTTCAAATCGCCTAACGGCTTCATGCTCGATTTTTGCCCTTTTGGGATCCCGTAATCTCCCATCTTTTCTCCTCCTGGTGAGAAGACAGTAGGGAGGATCTGCAAGGATAAGACTCACCTTTCTTTCCCCTAAAACTTGAAAGTAAGGTTCCTTTGAAGTGGCATCACCTTGAATGTGAGTATTTTCCCCTAGGGAAAAAAGGTTTTTTGGATTCATTCAATACCTCAGTTCATATAGACCTTTTTCCTATGAAATATACCCAAAAAAGTCAAAACATCCGTAATTTTTAGAGAAATAAACCTTAGAAAAAGGAGGATTTTTATTTTGAGGGGAAAAATTTTCATCCACAGGAAAAAAGTTCACAGCTTCTTATTATTTTTACCCAATAAATCGATGGAGGCTTCAGTTTTGGCCTTTAATTAAAGATTTAGGCCCATTTCAAATTATCAAGACATATAAGGAGCAATTTATGAAAAAAAAGAATTTTCCAATGGAGAATTTTAATTCAAGGCTTTTTTTGCGAGTTTTTACCTTTTTAATAATTTTTTCTAATCCAGCTTTATCCGAGACCATTTATTTTAATGAAACTGGTGGTATTGCCAATAGAATGACCATCGCAAATATAGAAAATCGTGGTTTGAAGGGAAAAAGAGTGAGGTTTTCTCTTAAATCAGCCAATTTAATGGACTCTAAAAGTAATAAATTTCTTGGAGACGGTAAATTTACCGACCTGGTATTTCCAAGGCTAAAGAACACTGATGAAATTAATAAGCCAAGACTTCCTTATTTGGCCCTTTTTATGGAGGGAAGGCCATCAGATTTTATAGTGGATGTGCGTGAAGGCCCCGTCAAGAAGGTGTCGAATATTCTTCCCAGACCAAACTTGAAGTTACCATGTAGATGCTTAAAAGAGGGAGATGAAATTGAACCACTTGATAGAGAAACTTATGAGGATGAATTCAATGAGCTGTATGAAATTGACTACCTAGGTGATTTTAGAGGTATTGAGATCTCTAGAATTAAGCTGTACCCCTCCCGTTATGATGGGATGGATAGAGAATTATTTGTCTATCCTAAAATTGAGTTTTCTATCTTTGATAAATCAAAAAATATTGTGGCCTCTCATGAAGTCAAAGATTTATTGGAAGTAGACTCTGTTACAAATAAAAAATTTGTTGTTGTGGGTCCTGAAAGGTTTTTTGAAGCTCTTGAGCCGTGGAAGAAGTGGAAAGAGGAACAAGGGTTTAAAGTTAAATTAATATCTTTAGAGGGCCTTGGTCAAAGTGCTAAGGATGTAAAATCATTTTTTCGTTCTGAATACAAAAGGGACGCTTTTTCTTGGGCGCTTCTTTTGGGGCATGAAGAAATCATGCCGACAAATTATGTTAAAACAGACTCTCATGACAAAACTCCTTCTGATTTAGATTATTTTACTATGGGGGGCCTAAGAGATAACATTCCTGACGTTTTTTATGGTCGATTTGTTGTCGATAGTTTGCAGGACCTTGAAGTACAAGTTCTTAAAACGATTCAATTTGAGAAAGGAGCTTATGCTAATAAATCTGGTTATAAGAGGCAAATTGGTATTGCATCTGACGAAGGGTATGATCCTACTGATGTAGAATATTTAAAAAATATGCAAAATCCACTTGAAAAAGCTTTTGGTTTGCGACCTTATAAGTTTCTGCAGGAAAAAATAAATTCAACTCCAGAAAACATTAATAAGGTACTAAATAAGGGAGCTATTTGGCTTAACTATATTGGTCACGGTGAAGGGAGCACTTGGCCTAGCCTCCATTCAAGAAGTTATCATTCTAACGACGTGAAAAACATAGATGGAAAGGGGAAGGTTAAACCAGTTATTATTGATGTTGCCTGCCAGAACGGACGTTTCTCTTTTGATAATAGACTAGGTGAGAGGTTTCTCAATGAGACAAAAGGGAATGACTCTTTGATTGGAGCTGTTGCGTATTATGGTGGAAGTGTAGATATATCTTGGCATCCACCGGCCAAAATGGCAGTTATTATTAACCAGATTTTAGCAAAGGGTAAGAGTACTCACCTGGGGAAGTTACTTTTTAATGGTCAAATGGAGCTTTTTAAAAAGCACTCCACTAAAAAAGAAGTTATCGACAATTTAAAATGGTATCACCTTTTAGGAGACCCTTCTCTTCGAATTGATAGTATAAAAAACTAAGTTCAGCAACTTTATAAAGATAGGCTTCCCTCATCAATCTTAGGCTTTCTGATTTTGATGGGGGGAGATATATGGCCATAAATAACATCTAGAAGTTCTATTCTTGGCCTCATAAGAGGGGAAATGGTCTTGTATAATAGGATCCTGGGAATATTTCTTTCAAAATAAAAAACCTCTCTTAAACCAATATGGTTAATTCTCATCGGTGAGAGGCTAGAGTACCCGGAGATTAAGACCTGAAGTCTGTTTATAAATAGCAGGCAATGGTCGTTTAAATAGGATGGGAGTTTTCCTTTAAGCTCTTTAAATTCCTGTAAAATGAGTCCTCTTGCTTTAGTATGTGGTTCGTGGATAAATTCGAAGACAGCAAAAAAGAATTTTGCAATAAATTTCTCAGGTAGTTTATCTAAGGTTTCTATACTTGCTTGGATGAAGTGATAGGCCATGTGGAAATCGTGTTTATCATAAAAAGTCTGTGCTGAGATTAATTCTTTCATACCTTGGTGGTATTTATTAGTTATAAAAGAGAGTTTTTTATCTGACTTTAAAGTAACCTTTTCTTGCAATGGCTTTCTAGACCAAATATTTTTAAATTGAGAAATCTCTTTTCTAATATACTTTGGTGCAGGCCCTGGAATGAATAAAGATTCTTCATCATTTAAATTAAAAGTTGAGCATGAAATGCTTGATTGAGTGATAGGGGATAATTTCCAGTCTTTTAGATTCGTTTTTTGATTTTTGGGGAAACTCATTAGTTTTAATAGATTTAAGGAGCTCTTTTCTTTTTTGGTTTCGAAGAAGCTTTGAATTTCTTCTTCGGCTGTGTCCTTCCTCATTTGACAAAAAGAGGGAACGCCATAAGGCATAAAATAGGAATCATCTTCTTCTGTATGATTCCCTAAATTTATATTGTTAAAGTATAGGATTTGATTTTCTTCAAGTCGGAACTCATTAATAAAAATCTCTTCACCTCTTAGATCTACTTCTAATACTTGTCCATCAGCAAAACCAATATAGAGGCCCCATGTTGTTAAACTTTCACTATTTTTTAAAAAGCTTAAGACAGATTTTTTGTCACCACATTTTAGAAGCATTTCTTCTGCAATTTCAAAAATAGGTGTTCCTTTTATATTGAAGTGATCTGTGTATTTTTGATGGAGAGCAACTGATACTCCGTATGAATTCATTGCAGTCAAAGAGGAAAAAGGGAGCCCTGAAGAAGAATAGGAAAAAATTTGATTATTAACACCTGGCACGTCCCACCTTAAAGCTCTCTCTTCATTCTCATATGTCCCAACTAAAGGAAAATCTAAAATTCTTCCATGTAGTGTTTGGCCTAATTCATTCAACATGAAATAGCTTGAACAGCCAAAAAGTTGGGGAGGTAAACCAGGAATCCATTTAGATAAGCAAGAAAGAAGTTCTGGTATAATAAAAGAGGTTATCATCTCTCTTTCTTTTAGGCCAATAGCCTCATTGTAGGCTTTAACTTTTTTTCTAAAGTTAGAAGATTTTAAGGTTAAGGCATAACCACCCCAATTAAAAATTTCATCCATTAAATGATCGAGAACTTTCGAGTTTAGATGAGTGAGTTTTCTTAATTGATCATAGAGTGGCCTGTAGGTAGTTTTGTCCTTTAGCCCTAATTGATAAAAGGTTTCCTCTGGATCACCGATAAGATGAATAAAGTTCATAAGGTAATAAGCCTTTTTATATTGTGAATGTTATGGTCAGGAGTTTTGATTTCATGCCTTTTTTCCTAAAGCAAAATTCGGAATATTGTGTTTTGATCCTATCACTTCTTAGAGTTTTTTTGGAGTTTTTGCCTCTAAATTTTAGTAAGTTGCCTTTGGGCAAGATGTTAATTTCAATCAGTGAAAGCAAAGTGAAACCTGAGCGAATTCATCGGCTAGGACTTTTTCTTGCAATTGGTTACTTAACTTTCTTTATTACAGAGCTTTTATTCTGGCTGATTATTGCTTGATGGTAACTCATTAGGTGTTGTATCTGTTGCGTAGGTTTCAATGCTTGTTACTTCAGTTTTTAGGTTTGAAGGGATTTTTAAGGCTTCATCTGGATGTTTTTTTCGAATAAAAATTTTCAATTTAATCTGAAATTTGTTACTTTTTTGCTTTTTGTTATTAAGAAGAGTTTTAATCTGAAAAATTTTACTTAGAAACTTAGAGTTTTGTTTTTTTCCAATGGAGAAGTCTTTTTGGTCTTTGAGGTTTTTCCAAATAACCCATGGCTCCTCCTTATTTTGGATCATTTGAGAAAAGGATAAATATATCACGGGATCTGATTCAAAGTTGTCGCCCATAAGGACAAGTTCGTCAGGAATGTCAGTCATATTTATAATGTCTAGTAGTTGATTTAATTTATAGAGACCCTGATGAGTTATATCTCTAGGGCCTAAATCACCATCCCAAAGAGAAAAAACTTGACGAACATCTTTAAGGAAAATGCCGGCCGTAAAAATTTTATTTTGATATAACCAGTCTCGAATAGCATTTTCGTAAAAGTGAGGAGATGCTGAAAGAATAAAAGGATGAAAGCCTTGTTTAGTATAGCTTTTCAAAAGCTCTATGCTTTTTTTGACATTTGGAAAATCCTTAAGGGGTTTTGTTAAAGACTCATATACTTCTTTTGTTGTGGAGTATTTTGTATCAACTAAGGTCTTATCAAAGTCGCAAATGACAATTTTTCTAGGGGTTTGGATTTTAAGAGGAATAAAGCTTCCAAGAAGAAGTTCGACCTGAGGTAGGCGACTTGTTTCGTATAGTTGAAAACTCTTTATTTTAAAAGTTTCTTTGGTTAAGGGGATTTTGAAATTTAACTTACCGTAAGTATCCGTTTCATATTCTTTTTCAAATACAACTTTATGATCTTTATCCAGGCCAATAATTTTGATTTGAAAATCATGGGAGTTGAGGAGGTTAAAGGATTGAATTGGGAAACTTGCAATATCACTTTCTAAACTTGATATGGGTGTTAGACCGGGTTCTTGGAGGATACTGGGTTTCCTCGATAATCCGACTGCAGCCTTTAGACTAATAAAGTCGTCTGATATAATTGTAATGAAGTGAACTATTTGTGGTCTTTTCATGACTCTTTTCTTTAGATTATAAGATTTTTTATTCTGAAAGAAAAGAGATCACTTATTTTTTTAGGATTTTAAAAATTAAGTGACCATTTTCATACTTTTGAGTAATTCCATTATGGTCCATTAGATCATCCGTATAGATTGTCTTGCCGAAAATTTCTGATTTACGAGATTTATCTATTGTTCCGTCATCATTTTGAACTCTATCTTCAAAGCGTCTTGCTACGGTGATGTTAATTTTTCTGTTTCTCGCTGCAACATGTGTTGTCTCTTTCTCATGAGGTGGAACTTTGATGTAGAGTAAGTATTCTTTCTCATTATCAATTAGTTTGGGCTCAATAACTTTTACATGATAGAAATCGTCTTCATGTTTGTTATCTAGAGTCTGTTTTATTTTCGAGTGGGATTTAATAAGCTCCATCTTTTGCTTATCGAATAGCTTTTTAACTCTATCAAGAACTTCTTGATGGTTTTCTTTTAAAATACTAAATTTTTGCTTAAAAGATTTATCTTCTGATTTAATTTTTTCCGCATGTTGGTCTTTTTTTGTTTCAAGAATTTCGTGATGTCTTTTAACGGCTTGCTGTCTTTTTATATCTTGGAGTCTAACGAGATCATCAAGGTTCTTTTTACTTTTTAACCTCTCATTTTTTAGTTTTTCATCAAGTAATAAGCCTTCATCTCCCATTTTTTTCATAAAATCATTTTTTTGCCTTTCCATTTTTATTCTATTTCTGAGTTGATTACTCTTTATTCTTTTAAGGGCCCTCATTTCTGCTTCAGCTAATTCTCTAGAACTTACCTCCTCTAAATTTAGAATTGCTTCTCTATGCTCCCCGTCTATCTTTGAAAGTATGTCTTCTGCGTATTCGTTTCTATCTAGAAGCTTGATATTAAATCTTCTGTTGAGTTCTCTAAGTCTATTTTGGTAGAGCTTTTTTTTAGTTTCAAAAGCATCCTTCACTTTTTCAAGATCTCCTTCAAAAACACCTTGTTTTTCCTCAAAGTTTTTTAGACCTTCTCTATAGGCTTGGTCTAATTTACTTTCATTTTTTAATTTTGCTTCATAATACCGTTTTTCTCCATCTGTTTTCGTTGTGGATACAGCTTTATCGTAATAATCTTTTATATTTTTAACTTCTTGTTGGCCTCGTTTGATTTCTCTTTTCCTCTTCTCTTTTATAAATTTTAGGGTTTGTTCGAAATCTTTTTGACCTTGAGTTATTTTCAATTGAAAATTCCTCCGAATGTTAGTTTAGATTTTTGTTTTTTTCAGTTTGTCGAGCGGGGAATCGCAAAATTTTTTAAAGTACCCTGTGTGACCTTTACAAACCCATGTTCTTAGCAAGTCTATTTCAATTGACTGTCGACCACCGTGATAAGCTATATAGCTAACTGGATCTAGTGTGGAGGTTACAAGATGTCCTTCTTTGTCTTGAGGTAGGTTAAATTTAGATTTTACAAAGTATTGGTAGACTCTGTATTCCGCTTGGGCTTGCATAGGCAATAAAAAAAAAGTACCAAATATAAAATTAAAGAGAATTGTATTAAGTTTTTTCATTGAAGTTCTGGTTTCTCGTCTAGAATTTTTCCTTCAACCGCTTTTAGGAATGTTTTTATAAATAGAATTCGATCCTCTTTTTCTAAAGAAGACAGGAGTGTTTTTTTTCTATCTAAGCTTTTGTGCTTTTGAAGCTGCTTTAATATCTTCTTTGCTTTTTCCTCTTCTTGTTTTGAAAATGGGTTACTTTGCAGATTGGAAACTTCATGGAGCCATTGGGGATAAAAAAGAGGGTAGAATCCTTTTGTTCCGATCTCTACAAGTGAAGCTATTTCAGGATTATTTCTCCATTTTTGTAAATCCAAAAAAACCTCCTTCCTGCTCTATTTTTTAATTTAATTTTATATGATTAATGAGTCTCAGGCTAAGAGGTAGGTTTTTCCTTTGATATGGTTTTAAAAGGGTCATCTATAGTACTATGAAGCTCTCCATCAAATGAAATTACTCATTGCATAGAGTCTTTTGTGGTTCTAAAAAGTAAGTACATCCTAAGGTTCTCACTCTTGAAATCAGAAAGATGATTTTTGAACCTTCCCTCTTTTTTCGTGAAGGGACATTCTCTTTTGCTTTTAAAGTATTAGTTGAAAAAATTTTTTTTCTTTGGTCTAATGAACGTATAGCGTAACTTTTGTTGTAATTAAAAATGCGAGAAGGGAGAGGCTTGTTATGAAAAAAAAAATTTCAGTAATCCTCCTGCTTGCCCTTTTTTCAGTGCCTCTCTTATCGGCTCCTCCAGATTATACAGAAGAAATTCCTACTAAAAAGAAAAGAAGAAAAAAAAATGAAAAGCGTGCAGACTCTTCTAGATCTTCTTCAAAAGCCACTACAAAAAGTGGATTTGGCAGCTGGACTTTCGAAGGCACCATTGAATCTGTTGATGTTGACAGCTTTTCAAAAAATGATAATGCTTCTTTTTATAAAATGAATCTTTATTATCGGCCACAATCTGACCTCTATTTAAAACTTGGATATTACTTTGGTTTTGCAGATTCATTAAACCTTAATGAAAATCAATCTAGAAAGGGCAATTTAGATTTTCGGGTAGTTGCTAATTGGTTGAGTTGGTCTAATGGTTCTTTTAACTCAAAACTGGATTTGTTTGCTGGAGTTAGTCTGAAAGAAAGTAGCTCAAACTTCGGTTCTTCAAGGACTGATAAGATGATCGGTTTTGAAACCTCGAGGAATTTTTCAAATTTAATTTTCTCATTAGGTCATGAGTACCATATGACAGGAAGACCCAAGAACCAAGGGGAGCTAGCAGTTGGCGATATTAGAAAATATTATGGTGTTTTGGGCTGGAAAGTAACACCGGATATTAACTTTGCAATTGAAGCTGTGCATTACGAGGTTTCACCAACGTCTAAAAGTAATGATTCATTGAAAAATAAAGTGTCGAGTGGGCACCTATCTCCTTGGTTATTCCTGAACTTATCTAAAAAGTTTGATTTTGTTTTGGGTGCAGTATTTAGAACAAATAAGGTCCGTAAGGAAGAGGAATTGAGGAGAGCGAGGCTTTGGTCTCACCAAGGTTTTTATGGTAATTCTGTTTTTACAAAGATTAACTTAAACATATGAGAAAATCTTGAAATTAAAAGAAAACTTCTATTTTTGTAATAATTGTAAAAAAATTGTGGATGATCCTGAAAGCCTCTACTTTGTTGAGAGTGTCATCCCCCGCGGCTTCTGTTCTGAAATTTGTATAAAAGAGTTTTACGGACCCATTGTTGATTATTATGAGAAATGTGAAGATGATCTAAGAAAGAAATATAAATGTGAAACAGAAAATTTAAGTGATTTTATTTCGGATCCTTCTTTTTTGGAAAAACTTTTTGCAGAGCCAGATGAAATATGGAGGAATCAAAACTCTCTTGGAGAAGAGGTTTTTTCTTTTATTTCAAAGTTTGATGGAGAAATGGATGGCACTTTCTACTTAGCTTCCCTTTGCTTAGTTTTTGAAAATAAACCTTCTTTTATTTTTCTTGTCACTGCAACCAAGGAAGTTTCTCTTTTAAATGAGTTTAGAATTGGAAAAGAACTAGAGAATCTAGAAGAATTTCTAAAAAATGATGGCGGAGAGAGCGGCTCAGATGGACAAATATCTTCAGAAGTTTTTGAAACAATTGAAAGTAAAAAGTCCGCATTTTTAGCTTCTTTACTTGAGCAACGATCAAGTAAAGATATTCCTTATGAGGATTTCTATTGTTACGACATCTTTATGGAGGATACTTTAGAAGGTCCAGATGAAGTCTATACTGAAAGGGATCGAGATGGGGACGATCTTTTTACTTATATAAAAGCACATGAAAAAGATGGAAAAAGCTTTTATTATTTTGTGATATGTATGAATATAGGTCCTTCCATAGAAGAAGCCGGTGATACGATACTTCCTATCCTTGGTTTTCCATCGCAAGATGGTGACACTTATAATAGTTACCGGAAGGGTAAGTTAATATCCGGGAATCTTAAAAGTTAATATTATCTCTTTGCAAGAGGGACATAGATGAAGTTATTTGCCTTTTTGAATGATTCACAAAATGAGGTATTTGATTCTCTCTTATTTATTTCTTTCATGCACCTGAGGTAAGCCTCTGGAATACCCATTTTTATTTCTTTATTAAAAGGGTCTGGAAAGTTGATAAATTTATCTGGGATAATGAGGGTGCCATTTATTGGGAAGTCCACATAATTACCAGGTCTATTTTTAAGGAAATTAATTCTAAAAACTTTTTCACTGTCATTTAAAAAAAGACACCTTGGTTCACCAACATAAAAAGATTTATTGATTCTTTCATGAGTTGGTATAAAACAAAACTTATTGTTTAGAAACCTCTTTTTACTTTTGAAGAATATTATTTTATCTTCATTTTTAGATTGGCAAATAGAGAATTTCCCTAATAGTTTGTGTTCAAACTTAAAACGCGCTTTTTTTCCTTTTATTTCTAAACAGCCTGCTTTTTCCAAGTTGAGGTTTCCATAGCATAGTGATAAGTCTATTAAGAAAATATTTATTAGGACGAAAAATGTTATTTTCATGCTTTATCCAAATAGGTAGGAACGTTTTAACTTTTTCTATTCTAATTACTTTAGCTGTTGTCGTCTAATTGTCGTTTCTTACCTTCCTAATTCTGACTTTATTTGTAAGTTTATTTTACATTTACTCAGTTAGTTGATCTTTTGGACGAGAAGAAGGTTATGAGAACTTTGTTATCTTTAACTATATTTTGCTTAATAGGATTTTTGCTTTTAGGTGGCATTCTTTTTACTCCCTATTTTTTTTACAAAAAAATTATTGATGAAGGTTATCACTCTCGTTTAGTGTCTATTATCGTAAAAAAAAGAGAATTGTTAAAAGGAAAAGAAATTGGCCTTTCGAAATTTGAGCAGAAGATTTTGGAATCTAACCAGGATAAATGGAAGAATTTCCATTTAAAAAATTTCATTCTTCCTTTTCCAGTTTATCATCCGGTTTATAATTTAATACCTGTTGTGATGGATGGGAAATTAAGTAAAGAGCCTGGGGCAAAGTTTGTTAACAATAAAGGCATTTTTTTTGGTCAATTTTTCTCAGGAGAGAAGATTGCTTTGAATCTGCCATTTAAAAATCAAAAATTATATAATTTACCTATTTTTAAAAATTATCTTTTAAAAATATCTGACAAAAAAATAGCGAGAGATATTTTTCTAAAAGACATAAATCCTTTTAGAGGAAAAACCTTTTCAAAAAAAACAATTGACCGGATTCTTCAAGGAAATATGTATGAGTATGTTTATAACCTTTTTCTATTAGAAATTAGGAGAACTGTTATTGGTAAAAAGTTTGAGGACTTTTATTATGATAGTGAAAGGAAACTTGGGGTTGTGATCTTACCTAAAAAGGAAGGATCCGAATATAGACAAATAAAGGTTTTTATTTTTAACAGAGGTTATTTTCGGACTTTGTTTGTTCGCTACGATGATAAAAAGAAAGAAGGTAGAAATCTTAAACTAAGAATTTTAAATGCTCTAGAATATAAACCTACAAACGAGAGAATGGCGAAGGTTATATATAAAAAATTTAAAGACTTAACTTTTAATGAGCAAATTTCTTCAAAGGGGACTGTTTTCCTTTTTTCAGCCTGGTCCCATTTATTAAGTAATGAAGGCTTTGTTAGGGAAATGATCCAGTTTTTGGAAAGAAGCAAGCGTAATAATCTTGTTCTTCAGGAGTTATATAGATACTCATTTAAAGAGTTTGGGACCACTTTTTCTAGAAGGGAAGAGTTTTTGAAAGAAACACAGATGATCAAACTAAAAAGAAAAATTGAAAAAGAAGAAGAAGAATTTATTAAAACAGAGAGAGAAAGAGAAGTCATTCTTCCTGATGAAAAGTTTACCGACAAAAAAGAAAAGATGAAAACTTATTTGGAGGAAGCTAAGGCCGAAGGTAGTAACTTAGATGAAGAAGATGAAGAGCTAGTTGTCGAATAATTAAAACCTATAGCTGGCACCAAAAGTAAGGTGGGTTCCAGAAAAAGCATTTATTGTATATTTTTTAGTGGGAGGCCCTTTTATAGATATTGGTTGCATGGAATCTATATTCAGTAGCTTGTAGCTTAATGTAAAAAGCATTCCCCATTTGGGTGTAAGGGGAACTCTACTTCGTAATCCAAGAAGACCACCATACTGAAAAGCTTTGTAATAACCTGGCGTATCTAAAACTTTGATCTTAACTGAGCTTGTAACACTGACGCCTATAATGCCATCAAATGAAACTGTTTTTATCTTATAGAGATTATTGTAGTAAAAAGGTACTTCAAAGTTGAGGGAAAGTGTCTTAAGACTTTCCTGAGTCAGGGTATACAACTTAAAACCTAATCCCCAACTTAATCTTTTAAGGGGGTCTCTATGTTCTAAAGTGATTGAGATAGTTTTAATTGACTCCTTTTCTATACTTCCAGTAGAGGATGCTAAGTAATGCCAGCTTTCACCAGGGTTAAAAAAACCATAAGAACTAGTTAAATAATTGTTTTTTTGAAGATTACTTTTGAGTTCATGAAGATATTCGAAATCTATAGGGTCTTCATCTTTTTGATAGTAGCGAGAGTAACCTTTTTTGTTGCCCTCTTTTGAAACTGATATGTCACTTACACGAATATAAGCAATTTTGCCGGAAACAATGAGTGGGAGAACTTGGCCGCCTTTTCGGGCCACTTCACCAACGGTTAACTCTTTACCCATAGTCACATACCCTAATGGTAGAGTTAGTTCTTTGTCAGCATAGATAATGGCCCTTGAAGTAGAGACTGTTACCAATTGGGCTGAGTGAGCGTTATTACT
>DKQD01000053.1:39667-39800 GCA_002474345.1 Bacteriovoracaceae bacterium UBA7317 | reverse complement strand
TAAAATGTTTTTCAATAAAATTTATTTAAATAGAAAGTTAGACTAACAAAGCCTCTGGCAAACCTAGACTCAAGCGCCAACAAAGTATTCAAGAATTAAAAAAGTCAGCTTTTTTCAAAGAGTATTCAAAAAA
>DKQD01000053.1:0-39315 GCA_002474345.1 Bacteriovoracaceae bacterium UBA7317 | reverse complement strand
CTTCTTAACCTTTAATTTAATCCTCCTATTAACCGAAATAGGGTTATGGGTCTTAAGTTATTTAGTTTAGAAAATGACATTAAAAATTTACACAAATTCGATAAGCTGGATAATTTAATATTTATTATAATTAATGGAGCGGCCCTCTTATTTTCTGTTTTAAATGCTTATTCAATAGAAAAAGATTTTACAAAGCTAGCTGCTGAAATTGGATCCCTCATAATTTATCTAATTTCATCACTCTTTATCTATAAGCAAAAAGACTCAATAACCCCTAAATTGTACCGTATTTTATGCCTTTCAACCCTGACTCTGATCATAGTAATTGATATAAAGTCTTTCCACTCGTTTCACGTATTATTTCTTTTCTTCTTAAGCCTAAATTTCAAAAAATATTTAGAAATATTATTCTATCCTATTTTATGTTTTATTATATTTATCGTTAAGCTTGAAACCTCGCTCTTTGATAAGTTTACAATCTCTCTTTTTTCTATTTTCTCTCTTGTTATTCTTATACTTGCATTAACAGATAGAAGAGGGAAAAAAGTAAAAAAAGAAATCATGATTATGAATGAAGCGACAAAACTTGCTGCTCTTACAGAAATGAGCAATGGCGTGGCCCATGAAATTAATAATCCACTTACAATTATCGCTGGCATTATTCAAATCATGGAGATGAAGATGGAAAGTAATAAGCTAAAAGATAATGATCTAAAAAATCTTCTTGAAACAGTCTCTGCTGCAACAGAAAGGGCCAGTCATGTTGTAAGAAGCTTGGAGGAGTTTTCTCGCGATGGTAGCAAAGACCCCCTTCAAATTATATCCCTTAAAACTTTGTGTTTAGACTCAATTGATATTTTCAAAGAGAGGTGTAAAAAATTAGATATTAAAATAAAGGTTGACCACCTAAAACCTCTTTTCATTAATTGTAAAGCTATCCAAATTATCCAAACTCTTTTTCATCTCATAAGTAACAGTCTTTTTGAAATAGTTAACTTGGAAGATAGGTGGATTGAATTTGAATCGAAGGAAGATGATACCTTAGTCTATTTAAGGCTTACTGATAGCGGCTTTGGTATTCCTCAAGAAGTAGTCAAAAATATGTTTGAACCCTTTGTCAGCCAAAAAACTGATAATCAGGAAGCAACAGGACTAGGACTTAGCATAGCTAAAATTATTTTAAGCGAACATAAAGGAGATATCTCATATGAACTTTACAGGGGTCATACGAGTTTCCTCCTAAAGTTTCCTAAACCAAAAGTTTAAGGCCTTTACAGATTATCTAAAAATTTGTTTTCAGAATCAACAAGGATACACTTAGGTTCAACTGGTTTATCAGAAAAAGTAAAACCTATAATAATAACTTCCTCACCAGCTTTTATTAAATGTGCAGCAGCACCGTTCATGCAAATTTTCCCGCTTCCTCTCTCACCTTTTATAGCATAAGTTTCAAGCCTAGAACCGGATGTATTTGAAACGACAAGAACTTTCTGTCCTTCCCACAAATCAATCTTTTCCATCAAGTCTTCATCTATAGTGATGCTACCAATGTACTCAAGATTAGCTTCAGTTACTGTTGCCTTATGAATTTTGCTCTGTAAAAGTTCTCTCATTTGTCCCCAACCCACAGTTTTGTTCCTTTATAATGACACACTGGCTTTTAATACAAGAGTTACTGTAAAGCAAAAAAAAACTGCTATTCACGACGTGTTCAATAGAGTCTATTGATTGCAGAATTTCCAATAAATAAAATTAACTATTTATGAGCTTTTTTCCTTGAAAAATATTCAGATTAAGTCTAAACAATGTAGCTTTAGAAATAGGTTTCCGTCACTTTGGAGTTAACTATGTCCCTAGAAAATGAGTTTGAAGAATCTTCGAAAAAAGTTCACTCACTTAAATCAAGGCCTAGTAATGACGATTTACTAAAGCTTTACTCACTTTATAAGCAAGGGAAGTTTGGCGACAATAATGAAAAAAAGCCTGGCATGCTTGATATAAAAGGCAGGAAAAAGCATGAAGCTTGGAATAACTTAAAAGGTATGGAGCAGGAAGAAGCTAAAAAAGAATATATCAGTTTTGTTAAACAACTTATCCAAAAAGACTCGTAGCAAAAACGCCTATTACATTACTCAGTCTTTTCATTTAATTTGTACAAGAAATGATTGTCATACGATCTCATTGGTTTATCATTAATGAGCAAAGCAAACAAAAACTACAGGAAGTCTCATGGATTCAAAAAAAGAAAGCTTTACTAAATTGGCACTTGATTATCATTCAAAAGGTCGTCAGGGTAAAATTGAAGTCGTACCAACTAAACCATGCATAACGGTTGATGACCTTTCTCTTGCCTATACACCTGGGGTTGCTGAGCCATGCAAGGAAATAGCTAAAGACCCTAATAAAGCTTTTAATTATACAACAAAAGGGAACCTTGTTGCCGTTATATCCAACGGTACAGCTGTCCTTGGCCTTGGAGATATTGGACCCCTGGCAGGTAAACCTGTTATGGAGGGTAAAGGTGTTTTATTTAAAAGGTTTGCCGATATTGATGTCTTCGATATTGAGATAGACGAACCTACAGTTGACGGAATGGTGAAAATAATTAAGGCATTAGAACCAACGTTTGGTGGAATTAACCTTGAAGATATTAAAGCTCCGGAATGCTTTGAGGTCGAACAGCAGCTTATTGAAAAAATGAATATTCCAGTTTTTCACGATGACCAACATGGGACTGCTATCATTGCTTCAGCTGGCTTTTTGAATGCTGTCGAAGTCCAAAATAAAAAAATGGAAGATTTAAAAGTAGTTTTTAATGGAGCTGGAGCTGCCTCAGTAGCTTGTGCAAACCTCTTCTTTGAAATGGGTGTTAAAAGAGAAAACCTAATTATGTGCGACTCAAAAGGAGTCATCTTTAAGGGCCGAACAGAAAGGATGAATAAGTATAAAGAAGCATTTGCCGTTGAAACTGATAGGAGAACTCTTAGTGAGGCCTTAGATGGAGCAGATGCATTTATTGGTTGCTCTGTTGCCGGAGCTGTAACAAAGGATATGGTCAAATCTATGGCCCCTAAGCCAATTATTTTTGCTATGGCAAACCCTACTCCTGAAATTTTTCCAAGTGAAGTTTTAGAAGTTAGAGATGATGCTGTTATGGCAACAGGCAGGTCTGACTTTCCAAACCAAGTCAATAATGTTTTAGGGTTTCCTTTTATTTTTAGAGGAGCACTAGACGTTCATGCAAAAAAAATAAACTTAGAGATGAAAATGGCTGCTGTAAAAGCCCTTGCTAATCTGGCAAAAGAAGAAGTTACAGATGAGGTGAGGATGGCTTATGGAAATGAACACTTTTCATTCGGACCAAATTATATAATCCCAAAACCTTTTGATAAAAGGGTTCTAACAAATGTAGCTCCCGCGGTTGCTGAAGCTGCTATAAAAAGTGGCGTAGCAAGAACTTCTCTGGATGATCTAAAAAATTATGCTAGGGATTTAAGTGGCAGACTGGATGTTTCTGCAACCTTTATGAAATCAATTAGAGATAACCTGTCTACAAAAGTTCAAAACTTTGGAAAAAAAGTAAGAATGGTATTTGCTGCAGGTTCAAACTCAAGAGTCCTTTATACAGTTCAATCTCTCCGCGAAGAAAACCTAATTGAACCAATCCTGATTGGAAATAAATCAAGAATTCATAAAAAAATAGACTCCCTTAATCTTGATAACTTAAAAGATATCCAAATTGTCGAACCAGAATCTCATGAATTGTTTAAAAAGTTTACAGGAGAATTCTATAAAAACAGACAAAGAAAGGGTATCAGTAAAGCATATTCTCAAGAACTAATGTCCCAAGCGAATTATTTTGGCTCTATGCTTGTTAATGAAGGACTTGCAGATGCTCTTATAAGTGGCCCTACTCAAACTTTTCCAGAATGCTTTATTCCAGTTATGAATGTCATTGGAACAAGAGATGATTCAAAATCGACAGGAATTTTTATTCTTGTTTTTAAAGATAAAGTTCTTTTCTTAGCTGATTGTACTGCTCAAATAGATCCATCTTCTGAAGACTTAGCAGAAATTGCAAACTCTACAGCTACAATGTACAAGAAATTAATGAAAAGGGAGCCTAGGGTTGCCTTTTTGAGCTTTTCTAATTTTGGCTCGTCGAACCACCCAAAGAGTAAAAAAATTCAAGATGCTGTTAGTTTAACAAAACAACAGTCTCCTAATTTGATTGTAGATGGGGAACTACAAGCTGATGTTGCAGTAAACAGCAGCTTACTTAAAAACCTTTTCGACTTTTCAAAATTAGATGAAGCTGCTGATATTCTTATTTTCCCAGATTTAAACTCGGCCAACATTAGTTACAAGCTTCTTTCTCAATTGAGCGAAGTACAACCTATAGGACCAATTTTGGCTCCAATGAATCAAGCGGTTAATATTGTACAAAGAACATCAACGGTAAGTGAAATAATTAGCATGAGCTATTTAACAGGGCTTCTGTCATTTCAGTAATTTCTTTTAAAAACTGGAGCCATTATGAGAAAAAATTGTAAGGTAATCAATACAAGTCATGCCCCTGAGGCAATAGGAACCTATTCGCAAGGAATCCATCTAGGAAATATCATTTACTTTTCGGGCCAGATCGGTCTAAATCCATCCTCAATGGAACTCGAAACAAAATTTGAAGACCAATTGGCACAAACTCTATCAAATATTAAAGGTTTGTTGGAATCTGAGGGGTTGAATACTAATCATATTATAAAAACAACGATATTTTTAACAGACCTTTCCGAATTTCCTAAAGTTAATAAAGCCTATGAGGAATTTTTTTCAAAGCCTTTTCCGGCCAGGAGCTGTGTTGAAGTTAGTGCTCTTCCAAAGGAAGCCCAAATTGAAATAGAGGTTATAGCAGCTAAAGATGGACCTATTTAAGAAAAAAAGAAATTATAAGAGGCTTTTTCTCACAATTTTTGCTTCGGTGACTATCCTTTATGCGACTCTTGGTCTTTACTTCCTCCACACTTCACACACTGAAGAGCAAAAAACAAGAAAAGCTTTTTTTCAAAATTCACCCAACTTGATTGCTGTATTCACAGGGGATACAGGTCGTATACCTTTTGCTTTAAAAACAGCAAAAAGCTTTAATTTTCCACCGCTATTTATAACAGGAGTTTCATCCAAACTCGCAACAAAAAAAATCCTTCATTCTCTTGAAAAGAAAAATCTCAAAAACTTTTCTAAAGTAAAGTTTGATTATCAGGCAAAAAATACACTAGAAAATGTAATCTATACACTTTCCTTTGCCAGAAAAAATAAAAACTATAAAAGGATTCTCATTATTTCTCATGATTATCATATCTTAAGAATTAAGCACATTATCGAAAAGATGACATCTAAGCAGATTGTACCCGAATTTTACTATTTTGGAATTTCTAAAAATTATTTTAACTTTAGAAATTTAAAAATACTCTTTAAAGAAGTTTATAAGGTGGTTCGAACGTATGCGTTTCTCTCTCTGTGGGAACAAGAATTAACTCAGCCAATTCCTCTGAATTAAATTCTATGGACACTTATGACTTCACTAAGTCCTTCAATACAACCAATTACTTTAAGTAATTCACTATAATCTTTAACTTCTATTTCAAAAATGAAGCTTCCCTTTTTATCAAGAAGGCTTTTTGCCATCGCGCTTTTTATATTGATTCCAATATTGTTAATACTTTTTGAAATTTGGGATAAAATTCCAGGCTTATCATGTGTGATAACTTTTATATTCACTGGGTGTCTAAACTTAAATTCTTCATTCCAATCTGCGGGAATACATCTATCCACAGAGACTTTATCAATAACGTTACACTTTTTCATATGAACAGTTATTCCTCTTCCTCTGGTAACAAAACCAATGATCGGATCACCTGGAATTGGATTACAGCATTTTGCAACACGGATCATAAGATCATCCATCCCATCAACAATTATTGCATTATCCTTATTTGACTTCTTTTTAACAGATCTACTTAGCTTTCTAGAAAAGGTTGTTATTTCTTCTATCTTATCTTCAAAATTCTCATCAACGACTTTATCTTTTATTGAAGGAATGGATTTTAAAATAGTCTTCGTTTGTAAGCGACCTGACCCAATTGAAATAAAAAGCTCATCATCACTTTTCAATTTAAATTCTCTAATGATCCTTTCAATATCTCCATTTTTAACTAATGCTTTTATTGATGTTGAAAATACTTTTAAAGATTTTTCAAAGACTTCTTGACCTAATTCTCTATGTTTTGCTCTTTCAACTTTATGAAGCCATTGCTTGATTCGAGACTGGGCCCTCCCAGTTTTAGCAATTTTTAACCAATCCTTTGAAGGCGTTTGCGTCTTTGAAGTTAGAATCTCAACAGAATCACCAGATTTAAGGGTATATTTAAGAGGAACCATTTTGGAATTAACTTTGGCCCCTACGCAATGATTACCAACTTCGGTGTGTATTGCATAAGCAAAGTCTAGAGGCGTAGCTCCATACCTTAATTCTCGAACATCACCCTTTGGAGTGAAAATAAAAATTCCACCTGAATCTAAATCTGACTTGACCGCTTCCATAAATTCACTAGAGCTTTCAACATTTTTATTAAACTCTAATAACTCTTCTACCCACTGAAGCTGACTTTTCGTAGACCCGCTAACAAGTCCCTCTTTATATTTCCAATGAGCTGCAACCCCAGTCTCGGCAACCTCATCCATATCATGCGTTCTAATTTGAATCTCAATTCTTTCAGCACCAGGACCAATAACAGTTGTGTGAAGACTTTGATAGTTATTGACTTTTGGAATAGCAATATAATCCTTAAAACGACCTGGAATTGGAATAAATGAAGAATGTATAATACCTAAGGCTTTGTAACATTCAGTTATATTACTAACAATCAATCTAAAAGCGAGGATGTCCTGAATCTGTTCGAAATCAACACCTCTAGAAATCATCTTTTTATAAATAGAATAAAAGTGCTTAGGTCGTCCTCTTACCTCTACTTTTAGAGAGTAACTAAGAAGCTTTTCCACCATCTCATCTTTAACAGACTTAATATAAAGCTCTCTCTCGGACTTTTTCATTGCCACTTTTTCGGCAAGTTTATAGTAAGTTTCAGGCTTTAAAAACCTTAGGCATAAATCTTCAAGTTCAGCTTTAACAGAATTGATTCCAAGCCGACTCGCCAGAGGCACATATATATCAAGTGTCTCTTGTGCTATCTTCTTTTGCTTTTCATCTGAAACATATTGAAGAGTCCTCATATTATGCATTCTATCGGCCAATTTGACGATAATAACTCTCAGGTCCTTGGCCATAGCAACAACCATTTTTCTGAAGTTTTCCGCCTGAGACTCTTCTTTAGTTTTAAATTTAATTTTTGATATTTTTGTTAAACCGACAACTACCTGAGAGATAGACTCCGAGAACTCCTTTTCAATATCCTCTGGAGTAACATCACAGTCTTCTATAGTATCGTGAAGAAGGCCCGCAATAATACTATCCAAATCCATTCTCAGCTTTATCAGAGTGCTGGCCACATTTAGTGGGTGGGTTATATAACTCTCTCCAGAACTCCTCTTTTGGCCTTTATGGGCCCTATCAGCAAAGTGGAATGCCTTTCTAAGCATAACAAAATCTGCATCAGGATAATAAGCTTGAACCCTTCTAACAAGGTCTTCTACTTTTACATCTCTTTCGTGAGAAAAATCTAACGGTCGATGCAAACTAAACTCCTAAAACTTTTCCAACAATTTCTTTTAATCTCGCGTAAGAAGACTCAAATTCATCATTTACTAAACAATAATCATAATCGTTTTTTCTGAGAATTTCCTTCTCAGCATTATTTAAACGCCTTTTAATTACTTCATCCTTGTCTGTTGCTCTTCCACGGAGCCTCTTCTCTAAATCTTCCAGGGAAGGTGGCGCAATAAAAATAATGTTGGCCTTCTTCCCAAAGTAATCCTTAAAGCTGTCAGCACCTTGAACGTCAAGGTCAAAAATAAGACTTTGACCCTTTTTCAAGGCCATATCAATAAATTCTTTAGAAGTCCCATAATAATTGCTATGTACTTCTGCCCACTCGATAAAAACTCCCATTTCAATCATTTGTTTAAAGGACTCAACTTCAGTAAAAAAGTAATGGGTCCCATCAACTTCACCTTCTCTTGGAGGCCTTGTTGTGTGTGAAACAGACTCCACAAGACCAGGAAAATCCACTTTTAAACGACTTATAAGGCTTGATTTGCCCGTTCCTGAGGGAGCTACTATAACGACAATTTTCCCCCTTTCAATATCTGCCAAACTGATCCCCTTTCTATTTTACTCCAGATTAAGAGCTTGTTCCCTTATTTTTTCGAGTTGAACCTTCATTTGTATAACAGCTTGGCTTACTTCTTCTAAGACTGATTTAGAGCCTATTGTGTTAACTTCTCTGCCTAGCTCTTGGATGAAAAACTCTAACTTCCTTCCAACCTCTCCACCATTTTTCAGCATTTCATCAAGCTTTTCCAGGTGGCTCTTCAACCTATCTACTTCTTCAGAAACATCTAACTTCTCTAGAGTGTAAATGACCTCCTGCATAAATCGACTCTCATCAATTTTATAATCCTTTGAAAACTCTTTTTCAAATTTTTCTCGGAACTTATTCTTAACAGGGGTAGAAAAGTCGTGAACTTTTTTTTCAATTTCTTCTAAGTAGGATTTAAAAGAGTTTAGGTGATCTCCAATAACCTTGATCATCCTTTCACCCTCTTGAATCCTTGTTTCTTTTAATAAATCAAGGGCCTTTGAGAAGGTAGAAAAAACTAGTTCCTTAACAATTTCTATTTCTTTTTCATTATCCTGATCTTGAAAGAATTCACTTCTCAAAAAGTCAGTGGCTTGAAAAGAAAAACTAGATGAAGAATCATTCTCTATTTCTTTCATATCCTTAATAAAGCTCTTCACTTTTTCTTTATCTATATGTGCAAAGGAATTCTCTTTGGAAACTTTTCTTAGATTAAAATATAAATCAAAGCTACCTCTTTTAAAAACTTCTCCTAATTGCTTTTTAAGGGAATTCTCAAAACTACTTAAAATAAATGGTGCCTTAAACCTAATGTCTCGAAACCGATGATTCACACTTTTCATTTCTACAGTTAGAGAATAGGAATCATTATTGCTTTCTGACCTGCCGAAGCCGGTCATAGATTGGAAAGACATTCGATAAACCTCTCAATTTTTAAATTAAATGATTAAAGAAGGAATCTTTTCTTTGAATCCTTAATGAGAATCAAAGGCCACCTGGCAAATTGTTTCGTTACCCATGTTTCTGAACTTTTTAAATCTAGATTCTGTAAGTTCCTTCGTTCCTATACCAGCTAAGGAATCCAACTCTTTTGATAACCTTTTTTTCATAGTCTCAAAAACCTTTTGGTGATCCCTATGAGCTCCACCAATCGGCTCTTCAATAGTTCCGTCAATAACACCTAATTCCTGTGCTTTTGATGGGGAGAGCTTTAAAGCTTTAGATGCGGTTTCTCCCTTTTTTGGATCTGCCCAGAGGATAGATGCACAAGATTCTGGAGAAATAACGGAATAGATAGAGTACTCCATCATCAAAACTTTATCAGCAATTGCTATACCCAAAGCACCTCCTGATCCACCCTCGCCGATAATGACTGAGACAATAGGTACTTTTATATCAAACATCTCAGCCAAATTCTCGGCTATGGCCGAGGCCTGACCACGCTCTTCAGCTCCAATTCCTGGATAAGCACCTGGCGTATCAACAAAAGAAATAATTGGGATGTTGAATTGATCTGCAAGCTTCATAATTCGAATTGCTTTTCTATATCCCTCAGGTCTTGGCATTCCAAAGTTTCTATGGACTTTGTCCTTAGTTTTCCTTCCTTTTTCAATTCCTAAAACAGCAACTTTTCTACCATCTAAGTAAGCAAAGCCAACTATAATTGAAGGATCATCAGCAAACTTTCTATCCCCATGGAGTTCATGAAAATCACTGAGAACCTCCTTAATATAATCAGAAGCATGAGGTCTATTTGGGTGCCTTGAAAGCTGAACTCTTTCCCATGGAGATAGATTTCCATAAATTTCAGTAATTAATTTATCTACCTTTTTTTGAAGAGCACCTACTTCAGAAGACAAATCTAAGTGAGGCTTCCCAGAAACCCCTCTCAAATCTTGTATTTGATTTTCCAATTCCCTTACAGGTCTCTCAAAATCTAAAGTGTAATTTCCAGTATGAACGCCCATTTATTACCTCTCACGATGACCTGTCCTTGATGGCCAACTTTTTGATTACAATAGATCAAAAATGTACATGATTGTCCAAATTAGACTAAAAGGTCAACATAAGACTAAAGAGAAAAATGTCAAATTTAACTAAAAATCCCAACCTTGGACAATTCCAGATTCAAAAAAGACATTTTTTCTTGACCTGCCGTGATAAAAAGTCCATTTCTCGTTCTGCATCTGAGGGTTTCCTGCATATTCCACCCTTTCAGGAGATCCCCAAGACCTCCTAACCGCGCCCTTTGTCATACCAACAAAGAGCTGCCTTTTTTTAATCGCCCTTCTTTCCAAGCTAGAGTAGCCTGTATCCTTAAAATCCAGCCTTCTCAAATCTCCTCTCTTTCTAGATAAATAACCTAAGCGGTCTTCTATAGGAAGGTTGAGGTAATATATTCTTTCTGAGTCACTATCAAACAACTCCCCATTATTTCTATAGCGCCTGGATTCTTTTTTGCTTAGCCGCCTTTCCTTATAGTCGAGCTCTTTTGATAGATAGTCATTTAACTCTCGTTTTTGACGTTTTTTATGAGTTAGAGGTGTTCTTCTTCCAATCTCTCTCCTAGAACGAAATTGTTTTCCTGAATCTCCAGGGACAACTTCAAAGTCCTTCCTTGGAACAAAAAAACCTTCCTTAACCTCATCCATTTCTTTCAAAAAAGTTCTTTGATGAAGCCAACTAGAACAACTTGTACTGATAAAAACGATTATGCATATAATAAAATTGCTTCTGAGACTTAAGAGCATTTTTTGAAGTCCTAGTTAAGATGACAATCTTTTTTATCGGAAACACAAGGTAATCATGAATAAAAGAAGGTGCTGAAAAGTCATTGGGTACTTTTTTCCAATAAACATAAGGGAAACTAATTAAAATACATCTAAATGCCGTTAGAATATAAGATTCATATTGGAGGATTAAACTTGCAAAAATTAATTGATAAAATTAATGCCATTCTTCTTAAAATTTTTGCAATAGTTAAATCTACTATCAAAAAAGCAACTCCGAACATAGTAAAAGACTTAAAATTAAAGTTCCGTAAAAAGAAAGAAGAAAAAAAGAAAGAAATCATAGAAAAAATGGGTGATATTAAAGATAAGACGGTTACTTTTTCAAATAAATCCCAAAAAGAATTAAAAAATATTAAAAGAGTTACCTCAAAAAAAGTCCGACAAACTAATGAATGGATCGAAAACTTTAGCTTCAAAAAAATTGATTTCAAAGAAATATTTAAAAGCCTTTATTCATTTATTTCAATCCTTTCAAAAAAAGTAATAACTTTTTTTAGGAAGATGCCTAAAGAAAAATTAAAGAATATCTTAATAGCCTCTTCATTATTAACAATTATCCTTCTTATTGGATACAACTCACTAAATCAAATTGTAAAAGAAAGAACGGGAAAAGACATTTTTACGCTTAAAAAAGAAAAGAAAAAAGGTCCTGATACGTCAGACTACATAAAAAGACCTGATTATTTTTTAGGAGAGAAAAAACAATTTTCTTTACAAAATATAGACCTCCCTATTTATGTTGAAAGCATTAATGCCATAAGGATGCTTACCTTTGATTTTACGGTTGAAGGCTCTAATAGATATATCGCTGCATATTTTAGTTCAAGGGTTAATGAAAACCTCATTAAGGATCAGCTAAATAATAGTGTCCAACCAATTGTTCCAACCTTTCCTCTCAAAGAAGAAGGAAAAAGAATTATAAAACTTAAAATTAAAGAAGAAATTAATGTTCTTGTTCAAAGATTGAAAATAAAAGGACACATATCAAAAGTTTATATAAATAATGTTCTTGCTAATTAAAAAATAAATCAACACAAAAGATTAATACTTCTAACAAAGCTCCTTAATGTATTCTTTGAAATATTTAAAACTCTTGAAGCTTCATCTAAATTCTCCCTACAATATTTAAATACATTAAATGCATATCTTTTCTTTACTTCTTCAAGAGTTAAATGAGGCCTACTTGATAAAGCTGTTTTAAAAAAATCTCTTTCATGCTCTACAAGGTCTTCATCAACTGAATCAAATTCTATTTTTTTACCCTTACTCAAAAGCTTCTTTTTTTTCAAATGGGATATCAGTTGTCTTATATTTCCAGGCCAAGACAGTTTTTTATAATAGTCCTGAAGAGAAGGATGGATATAAATACCCTCTCTTGAAGAAAAATCCTTGCAAATTGTCTCTAATAGTAAAGAATCATCTCTTAATGGTGGAAGAGATAGCTTTACGCCCGAACTTATTCGATAAAAAAAGTCCTGCCTCATTTTCCCGTTATGAACAAGATCTTTTAAACTTTTTCCTGAAGCAAAAATAATTTTTACATCAGTTTTTTTGAGCTTTTCACCACCGACTTGTCTAAATTCATTCGTATCTAAAAAAAGAAGTAGCTTGGTTTGTATATTTATGGGCAAGGAATCAATTTCATCCAAAAACAAAGTCCCCTTGTCAGCAAAAAGAAAAGCTCCTGGCTTCGAACCAAAAGCACCAGTAAACGCCCCTTTTATATGCCCAAAAAGTTCTGATTCAATGAGATTTTCTGAGTAAGAAGCCAGGTTAATTTGAACAAACTCTCCATTTCTTTGACTCTTTTCATGAATAATTTTAGCAAGCCTGGACTTACCTGTCCCTGTCTCTCCTTCAATAAGAATATTCAAGTTTGAATTTAATATACTCGGGTTTTGAAGAAGCTCATTTTCTTTAGAGTTCAAACTTTCTTCATTTGAAGATTTAAACTCCAACCTGTGAAAACCTAAGTCTACAATATCACCCCTTTCTATAAATGAACTGTAACTTAAAACTCCATTTATTTTAAAAGGGCTTTCCGAATAAGAATTTAGAAGATAACGTCCACCCTTTTCAGCATTCTTTAAAAAAACGGGTTTAAGAGTTAAAGAAAAAGATACCTCATCACCCATTAAGTTTGGTAAATAAATATTGAAACCTTTAACCTCTGTATCAAAGCTCTTTGAAGAAAGAAAAGAAAACTGAGTTCTATTGAGAATTATCTTTTTAGCCTTGCCCTGCATTGGTTTTACTAGCAAAATATCTCTATACCGAGCTCCATTGTAATCTAGTGAGCAAGCGTCCATTTTTCTCCAAAATGGTGAGGAAATTTTACTCAAATTATCTTGAAACTGCTTTTCCATAAATTCTCCTTTTTACAATTGGTTTGAAAGTAAAAGATTAATTTCCAGGTTTATTCAAAAGAAGTGCCAAAACCCATACAACGCAATTTTAAATATTTAGAAGGAAGGTCATTGGTCTACTTTTTGGACTGGAACAAAGGCATTATAAATAAATTTTATTTATTTCACTTTTTCACCTAATCAACTTCACCATTTGTATAAGAGAGGTAAGTGTATTATAACTGCCATCATTTGATTCATCGTTTCAAAAAGGAAAGAACCTTATGTCCTTCGAGATAGTTAAAGGAAGCACAAAATTTAAATACGCCTTTAATGATCCATCCCAGTTAAAACAATGGATGTTAAATGAAAAGCCGCTCCTAGGACTCTGCTTTGCTGGTAGATCTAATGTGGGCAAGTCAAGCTTGATTAATTCATTATTTGGGAAAACTACTGCTAGGACCTCAAAGACACCTGGTCGAACAAGGTCCATTAACATTTTTTCTTTTGATATTCTTCATAAAGCGAATGATGAAAAAAAAGTCTTTGGCCCTTTTTTCTTAATGGACCTACCTGGTTATGGCTACGCCAAAGTCTCCAACGAGATGTCAAAAAACTGGGATGAAATTTTAGGTTTATTTTTTAGGTATTGTCCATCAACAGTTAGAGTACTCAATATACAGGATGCCAGGCACCCTCTACAAAGTGCCGATAAATCTTTTGCGGACTTTATTAAAAAGTTTCACCAACTTAACTCTATTTTAATTCTAAACAAAATGGATAAGCTCAAAACTCAAAAAGAAAGAGCACAGTTAAAAAAATCTAAAAAGACGATAAGCGAAAAGCTCGCTCAGTTCAAAGAAATCCACTATGTTTCAGCGGAAAAACAAACAGGTTTAAAAGAATTAGAGCAGTCTTTAATTACCTTTTTCTTGAATAAAGACGCTCTAAGTTAACCAAATTAACGAAAAACAAATAAAGGTCACCCTTCCTTATCTTTTTCAGAAAACTTAATTTTGTTCACTTCTGACTCAATATCTCCAAGCTCTTCTTGGAGGTCATCAATTTTTTCAACAAATTCGCCCAATCTGGGGTCCTCTAACGAAAGACTCTCACCCTTCAGGCCCTTATATACAAGTTTACCCAGCTCCTCATATGCTTCATGAAGCTCAGAGCTAGTTTTTGAGGCAGAAATCATTTTTTTACCAATTTCAGTAGTTTTCTTTAATTCTTCTTGAGCATGCTGCAAAACTTGCATTACTTTCTTGCTCCAATTAGGATTGTTATCCATTGTTTACTCCCATATACACAGAGACCTTTTTAGGTGATAGAATAATAAGAGAAACTGAAAAGTCCAGTAATGACTCAATGTTTTGTAAAGAACGCAACTCCCCTTTGAGCAAAAAATAAGCCAAATCCGGTACTATTATGGAAATTGCAAATAAACTTAGAAAATTAATACCACTTTCTTCTGAAATACCAGAGGAAAAAATCAATGACCTTTTTCAAGAGCTCTTTGAAAAATACCCTGACGGTGAGGACCCATGGGGTTTAAACCTTGAAAAAACACAAAAAGTCGTTGAAACACTTTACCCGCTCTACAAGGACTACTTTAAAGTCAGAGTGTTTGGTAAAGAAAACGTCAAAAATAAGCCCTATATTGTTGTTGCAAACCACTCTGGCCAAATAGCTATAGATGGCCTTTTAGTAGGGCTGGCCTTTGGATTAGATATTTATCCACCACGGATACTGAGAGGCATGATTGAAAGGTTTGTTACCAACTTACCTTTTCTGGGTACTTGGACTGCGGAAGCGGGTGCTGTCCTAGGTGATAGACAAAATTGCCTTCAATTGTTGAAGCGTGGAGAAAGTGTCCTCGTTTTTCCTGAAGGAGTTGATGGGGTTGCCAAAAGTACTCCAGATTATTACAAATTACAGAAATTTACGAAAGGTTTTTATAGGATCGCACTAAGTTCTCAAGTCGAAATATTGCCAGTTGCAGTTATCGGTGCAGAAGAAACCTATCCTTACGTATATCAAGCCAAAGGTATTGCTAAAAAGCTTGGCCTACCGGCTTTACCTCTTTCTCCAAGCATGCTCCTTGGGCCTTTGGGTTTTCTACCACTGCCTTCCCCAATTGATATTTACATAGGGAAACCAATTACACCCCCAGCTGACTTACACGGGGAGGAGCAAGATAGAGATATTAGGGAACATATTTACCAAGTTGAGAACCAAATTAAAGAAATGATTGAAGAGGGCAGAAAAAATAGAAGACCTTTCTGGGCCGTAAAAAAAGAAACCTGACCAATTCTAGAAAAGTAAGGTATGAAAAAAAGATGAAATCATCAAAACCAAAATCTATTCTTATCATTGGAATGGCCGGTGGATTGGCAAAAATTACGGCCCACCTTCTTGCAAAAAAATACCCGACTATTCCAATCTTGGGGGTTGATCCAAGACCCATTAAAGACGATTTCCACTTAGACAATCTAGAGCTCTATCAACTCCCCTACACTAGAGGGAACTTTGAAAAGCTTTTTCGGGATAAAAAATTTGATACTGTGCTTCACTTAGGAAGGATGAGTCATGTAAGCACAAACCCGGGCTATAATATCAGAAAGAGGCTAAACCTCAATATTATGGGAACAAACAGAATTCTAGACTTGTCCCTAAAGTTTAAGATAAAGAAGGTTATTGTCCTTAGTACATTTCACGTCTATGGAGCACTGCCAGATAACCCAACCTTTTTAAAAGAAGATGCTCCACTTAGAGGAAGCTTTAATTACCCTGAGTTGAGGGATGTGGTCGAAATGGACCAAATGACAACAAACTGGATGTGGAAACACCAAAACAAAATAAACGTTGTCGTTCTAAGACCCTGTAATATTATTGGTCCTCAGATAAAAAATGTCATAACAAAATATTTAACAACTTCTGCAATTCCAACGCCTATGGATTTTAATCCTATGTTTCAGTTTATCCATGAATATGACATGGCAAACTTGATTACAGAATCCATTGAAAAGGTCCCTACAGGGACATTTAATGTTGCCAATAATGATGTCTTGTCCATTAGGGAAGCAAAAAGTATAGCAACACATTCACCCCAATACTCACTCCCCCTCTTCCTCGTAAGTCCCCTTGCAAAAGCACTTAATAAGACGGTTCTAAACCTTCCTGAGTACATTCTAGACTATATTAAGTTTCCATGCGTTATAAGTGGGGATCAAATCCTCAAACACTTTTCTAAAAGCCCTATCAGATACTCAAGTAGGGAAGCATGCGAACTTCTAACCCTTGACTAAAAGCGTATTCTTTACGAAAAAGACACCCCTGTATTGACAGGTTTATTATCATTTCCTAGTATCTGCTTTCGTGAATTTCCAGATTCTCTGGTACGAATGGCTTTGTGGCGGAATGGTAGACGCGCTTGATTCAAAATCAAGTATCTTCGGGTGTGAGGGTTCAAGTCCCTCCGAAGCCACCACGACACCCCTTTATTTTTAGTTGAGCGCAATTTAACCTTTGAAAGGCCTTTACCTTTTTAAAAACGGGTGGACTGTTTATGAAAAATATTAATGAACTTATAAAGAAAAGAAGAACAATTCATAGCTATTCAACAGAAACTATCGATGAAGTCTTAATTAAAGAAGCAATAGATTGCGCTCTCTATGCTCCAAACCATAAGCTAACTTTTCCGATGCGTTTCACTATTATTCCTAAAGAGTTTAGAAAAGCCTTAGCAAATATTTCTTTAACGATAAGAAAAAAAAAGGGGAGGGTTCTTACCCCAGAAGATGAAGCAAAAATTATTCAAAAGTTTGAAAAGCCATCTCATATTCTAATCGTTTCACAAGTTAAACACCCTGACCCCGTAATTTTAAAAGAAGATTATGCAACTCTTGCTATGGGTATCCAAAATTTTTCACTTTATTTATGGGAAAAAGGATACGGAACAAAATGGTCTTCTGGATCTATTATAAGAGAAGACGAGTTATACTCACTTTGCGGAATAAACCCAAAAGAGGAGTCTATTGAAGCCCTACTTTGGGCGGGCGGTGCCGAAAAAGAGCCCTCTCCTCCAAAAAGGCCTTCAGCTAATGATATGACGAAAACCCTTGGTTCCCCAAATTCTTAAATTAAAAACAGGAATTCCTATGCCTTTTCTTCTACTAAAGTCACTTCACATAATTTTTGTTGTTACTTGGTTTTCAGGTTTATTTTATATTGTTCGCCTTTTTATTTACCACACTGAAAGTAATGATAAACCAGAACCTGAAAAGTCCATTTTGCAAAATCAATTTAAGATAATGGAACAAAGGTTGTGGTACTTTATTACCTGGCCGTCGGCTATCTTAACTCTCATACTCGGCCCTTCACTCTTGTTTTATTTTTGGCCTCTTAGTGACAAACCTTGGCTTATTGTTAAACTTCTTTTTGTTTTAATGCTCTTTCTCTACCATCTTGGGTGCCACCATATATTCAAAGAGCTTAAAAATAATAACTTCCAATACAATTCTACTCAATTAAGAGTATGGAACGAAGTTGCAACAATCCTATTATTTGCAATTATTTTTCTTGTTGTTTTAAAAAATCTGGTCAGTGTGGGGTGGGGGATGCTTGCTCTTCTGATTCTCGCCCTTTCGATGATGATGGGAATAAAAATCTACAAAAAAAGAAGAGAAAACTAAGTTTTAACCCTTTTTATAGAGGGTTAGCCACATTTAAGGGGAATGATAGTAAATGTTAGTATGAGGAAATATCATCAGAATCTAAAATAAGAATTAAGTCTATAACAAAGGAATTGTTATTATGCCTAATTTCTCTTTAAATGTCTTACTCGTATTAGCATGTTTTTTAATCACTCTCTCAACAAATGCCTTTTCGACGACTCCTCCTCATTCAAAAAACCGAATTATTGTGAAGTTTTTAAAAGATAAAATCCCAAATGATCTCGCTAATAAGAAAGGGCTTATTTATAGGAAATTATTTCCCCATGTCTATACAGTCTCAGGAAAGACCATAGATCAAATGGAAAAAATTTTTAAAGAAAATAAAAACGTAGATTATGTTGAAAAAGATTTTAAAGGAAACAAAAACAAATTCAAAAATATAATTCCAACTAATCAACAATCATTTTTGTCAGAACCAAATACGGCTTCATTTTTTAAAGATCCAATGGCACAAAAACAATGGCACCTCAACTCCTCTAAAAAATATGGTTCTTCAATAGAAGAGGCTTATAAAAAAAGAATCGGTGATAAAAAGGAGGAAGTTATCGTAGCAATTGTTGATACAGGAATTGACTATAAACACGAAGACCTCATCAATAATATTTGGATAAATAAAAACGAAATTCCAAACAATCAAAAAGACGATGATGGAAATGGCTATATTGACGATTATTACGGGATCAATACTCTTATCAGAGATAGCGAAGGAAAAGCGACAACAGACCCCATGGATACTCATGGACATGGAACTCACGTTGCAGGAATTATTGGAGCCGTACAAAACAATGGGAAAGGAGTTGCTGGAATTTCAGAAAAAATTAAACTCATGGGTATTAGAACGGTACCAAGCAGAGGAGATGAAAAGGATGTCGATGTTATAGAAGCCTTCATTTATGCTGCCAAAAATGGTGCGAAAATAATAAATTGTTCTTTTGGAAAAAATCATAATGAAGGCGGCAAGTCTGTCCAGGAAGCAATTGATTATATTTTCAAAGAGTATGGTGTCCTTGTCATTGCAGCATCTGGTAACTCAAGAAGAAGCATCGATAGAAGGCCTGTTTACCCGGCATCTTTTACAAATGACAGTTTGCTAGTAGTCGCATCAAGCCAAAAAGGTAAAGGGCTGTCTTATTTTTCAAATTATGGTTCAAAATCTGTTGATTTAGCTGCTCCAGGGTCTAATATTTTATCTACTTACCCAGGAAACAGATATGTAAGCTTATCTGGTACATCCATGGCTTCACCTGTAGCGGCTGGAGTTGCAGCTGAATTATTATCACGAAATAATAAATTAGATGGATTAGAAATAAAGGAAATTCTAATGCAATCTGTTTCACCCGAGAAAAGTTATAAAGGTAAGCTTCTTGCCGAAGGAAGAGTCGATTTGGAAAATTCACTAAAGTACAACGAATAAATAATTTTATTCTTCAAAGAAGGGTAGGTATTTACCTACCCTTCTTTATTTAATTGAGATTCAAATTTTTTTTCACATTCATCAATTTTGGCCTCTAAATCGAAAAACTCTTCGTAGGAACTTTCAATCAGAGACTCTAAATCATTAATTTCCCTGGATAACTGAGATATTTTTTTACCTTCTCCACCACTAGAGAGTGAAATAATTTCGCTATTTTTGTCCTCTAGGCTCTTCTCATTTTTATGTATATCTTTTTCTAGTTTTTCTCTTTTTCTCTTTAAAGGGTTTAATTCTTTAGATCTTTCTTTAATAATTTCTGCTCTTTCTTTCTTACTTAGCTTCCAATTTGTTTTTTTTGGTTTTTCGGAGCTAAATTGAGAACCATCTTCTTCATCCCACCCTATTTTTTCAAGAAATTCATCATAATTTCCTTCAAATATTTCAATTTTATTTTTTTGAAAAATTATTAGTTTTTGAGCAAAGCTTTTTAATAATTTTTCATTATGAGTAACAATTAATGAAGCACCTTGAAATGAGTTAATCTCATTGGTCAAGACTTCAACTGATTCCATATCAAGATGATTTGTAGGCTCATCTAAAAGAAGTAGGTTTGTTTCTGAAGCGAGTATTTTCCCTAAAAGAACACGACTTTTTTCTCCCCCTGACAAAATAGAAATCTTTTTGTGGGCCAAATCTTCAGAGAACATCATCGTTCCACATATACCTCTAACAGCACTTTGAGAAAGATCTGTATTAGCAGAAAAAATTTCATCAATAATGGTATTTTCAATATTTAATCTATTAATATTTGTTTGACCAAAATGTCCTTTCACCAAATTGGCATGCGAAGTAACTTTTCCACTACATGGACTCAGCTCTTGGGCCAAAATATTTAGTAAAGTAGATTTACCCTTACCATTTTTTCCAATTATACCAATCCTGTCTCCCTTTTTAATGGATAAGTTAAAGTTTTCAATAACATGAGGACCATTATCATAATTGAAATTCAGGTCTTCTATTTTCATAAAGTTTTTTGAAGGGCAATCTTTATAGGGAAACTTAAAACCAAAATGGATGTTTGATGAGTTCAATTCAATAAAGTCCATTTTTTCAAGTTGCTTTAATTTTGATTGAGCTTGTTTTGCCTTAGAAGCTTTTGCACCAAACCTATTTACAAAACTTTCCAGGTGTTCTTTCTTTTTTAGTTGGTTTTCTAGAGTTTTTTCTCCAATTTTTTTATCTAGATCAACTCTTTCATAAAAAGATTTGGTATTTCCTTTTATTTTTTTTAACCCCCCATCGTAAATACCCATAACATGATCTACACATTGATCCATGAAGCCTCTATCATGTGTGATTAAAATAACTTCACCTGAAAAATCCTTTATAAATCTCTTTAACCACCTAAGGCTCAATATATCCAAATAGTTTGTAGGTTCATCCAGTAATAGTAAGTTTGGGTTTTTTAATAAAACTTTGGTCAACTCAATCCTAATTTGATACCCACCAGAAAATGAGGAGGGAGGTCTTTTCAAATCTTCCTCAGAAAAGCCTAAACCGAAAAGTATTTTCTCAGCCCTAAAATAATCAAACTTTTCATCCTCCTTCAACTCCTGAACACACTCTTCCTTTAAAGTCGGTTTGGAAAAATTAAGGTGTTGGGTTAAACTTCCCACTGTGTAGCCTTTGGGTAGCCTTATACCGCCAGAATCTGAAGATAAATGTCCTTCAATAATCTTTAAAAGAGTCGATTTTCCCGTACCATTCCTACCAACAAGGCCCACTTTTTCTTTTTGCTTGAGAGAAAAAGAGACGTTTTCAAATAGTATTTGACTTCCAAAAGTTTTAGATAGGTTGGAAACTTGAATCATATCACTTGCCAATTTTTTAGGTTTATTTATCACTTTTTCTAACATAGTTTTTTATAAACAAAAAAATAAAATTTATTAAACTACTTATAATTTTTTTTATCTTTAAAATTATGGATATCCCATAAATTTTATTCACCTACCTAATAATTTTAAATGCCTAAAAAAGTATGATTAAAACTACAATAATTTAAACAAAAAAGAGGTAAAAAATTCTTTTGAAATGAATTCAACTTCAACATAAAATTAAGAAATGGGTGCTAGACCCCCCAAAATATTAGAAAGAAGAGTTAAATGCACTTAACAATTGTTGATGATCTTGAAGAAAACCTTGAGCTTTATAAAGATGTCTTAGAGGCGGACTTTAAACTCAAGTTAATTCAGCAGCCCTTAAAACTCTTCGAATATTTAAATGACTCAAAGACTGATCTTCTTCTCCTAGATTTTCATCTTCCAAATATTGATGGATTTGAACTCTTCAGAAAAATAAGGAAGACTCATAAAAAACTTCCCATTATTTTCATTACTGGAGATCCCTCAGAGGAGACAATGATAAATGCACTTAACCTTGGAGCTGTTGATTTTTTAAGAAAACCTGTTTCGATTCCAGAGCTAGTTGCAAGAATTAAGAACAAAATTATGACTTCTGAAAAAGGCCCTACAACAGAAGAAGACACTATAAAAATTGAAAACTTCACTCTCTTTTGCGACATGCAACTTGCCCAAATAGATGATAAGAAGGTTCAGCTTACCCCAATTGAGTTTAAATTTATTCAACTCCTTGCTAAAAACCCCAATAAAATATTTAGCAGAGACTATATAACAAACCTATTATGGCCAGATGTTCATGTCCAAAACCAAAATATTGACACGCACCTCTCAAATTTAAGAAAAAAGCTCAAACCATTTTCAAAACAAATAAAAACAATCAAATCTAGAGGCTATATTCTTCGAATTTAGCACCAATTTATCTCTTCTCCCTCTTGATCGCTCCATCTCTTTATCGTAGGGTACCCCTCAAATTACAAAACATAATATTCTTTCTCTAGGAATTGCGCAATGAGACATACCGGTCAAGTTCTTATAACTTGCTGCCTTCTAATAATCCTTTCTTTGGAATCTTTAGCTTCTAGCGAAAGCCAAATACGATTAAAGTTCCTTAAAAAGAAAGAGGAAAGAAAAAAGAAGGCCTGGAAAAAAGTATTCTCCCAAATATTTGCGAAAAATATAAAGAGGGAACTCTCAATAAATGGCAAAGAAAGAGACCCCCTGCCTTTAACCTATCAATCGCTCTATTATAACCCTGAAGACTTTCCAACACTTTTTTCTAAAATTGGAGAAAGTGAAAGTACGATTCAGGCTTTTGAATCAAGAGAACGCCTTTTATCTAAACCAAAAAGGTTTCGATATTTATTAAGACATTCTATACCCAGCTTTAAATTCAATAGAGGGGCAAGAAACCTTATAAAAAGCTATAACCGCTACTATAAAAGAGACTCTAATCAAATAAATCCACAAAACTTCTTTGAAAACCCTCTTGGGCAAAGGCTTATGCATGAATTAAAAGACACACTCTTTATTGTCCTCTCTGGATTTGGATCCCACCTCATAGATGAAGCTCCTTTTCAAAGTGTGCTCCAAGAAATTAACCGTTATTATGGAAGAAACTTACCCAACGGGTCTAGACCTATCTATTATCCTTTACCAGCAGAAAATAGGTTTCAACCTCACGAACTCTTCTACAATGTAGATCAAAAACAAATAAAAATGGACATAGTCTACCCTATGGGAAGCGAGTGGGGAGATACACTTGGTCCTCATGCCATGAATGCAGAAAAATTGAATAAGTGGATTTCTTCATTGCCTGAAATCTATAAGGAAAAAGAAATAGTCTTTATTGGATATAGTAAGGGTCTAACTGTTGCTCTTGAATTACTTAAAAAAGATCTGGACTTACAAAAAAGAACACGGGCCGTTTTTTCATTATCAGGACCTCAGCAAGGTTCACTTAGCCTTCAACTAATCCTAAAAGATCTAATGAAAGTCACAGGCACATCTTCTAACGAAGACCTATACAAGCTTCTTACCGACCAAAATTTGAAAACCTTTTTAGCTGACTTAAAAATTAATTACGAAAGTAAAAATCAAAACGAATATCATAAACTCTTAGAAGTCCTTTATAAAATAGAAATGGGTCATCTACCTGAAACTTTATTAGATAAGGTGAGTTCTTTCCTCTCAGAAGATTCACTTTCTATCTTTAAAGGAGCAATTGAGCAATCGCCAACATACAGAGCAAAATGGAACTTAGAAAACTTAAATGATTCAGTTTTCAAATTTCCCCTAACCATCTTTTCAACTTCTTTCATTACAAATGTTAAAGACTTTTTTCACAAATTTGACTCCTCCTCAAATACTTATAAATTCAACAATGAAATAGTTCCCAAAATACGGCCCGACCTCTTTAAAAAAGTTAACATAGAATGGTCATCTTACGATTTTGGAAATGATTTAGTAAAAAATATAAACCAGTTTGTTGATTGGAAAAGGTTCAGTATGGATTCGTTCCTTCTTCATTTAACTTCTCTTGCAGCATTTGAAAGAAGTCCTTATGGAATGATGGATACTCAAGTAACCTGGCCTGACTCTAAATCATTTTTTTTAGACCCAAGACCATTAAAAGCACAATTTACGGAAAATGAAATCTCAAGAATTTATGACAAACTAAATCTAAATTGGGATAAACCACACTTTGATGAATTTAACAACGCTCCAAGAAATAAGCTTATTCCAGAAGAATTCCGAAAAAACCTCAAATTTATTGATCTTGGAGAAGTCAGAGGATCTCACTGGAGTATTCCTTTTACTCAGGCGATAAGAATTCCTAACAGTCATCCTATGTTGAGTTTTAAAAACCAATTCCCGCGAAAAGAGTTTTTACTTTCAATTATTCAAACTTATGCTCTTTATAAAAAGGAAAATAATTAATGAAAACCTTAAAACTAACTTGCTTAATTTCATTAATTTTATTCTCTTTTTCTTCAAAAGGAAAATTCAGAAAAACTTCTGACGCTCATTTCTTTAAGGCACCTAGCTCTGCTAAAGATGCTATAAACTTGCTTAATAAATTAACTTCGTCTATGTCCTATGGGATATGGACAAACCAGATTTTAAATGGCTCGGGAAATAAATATTTGTCCAGCCCGTTATCCTCTGAAATAGAATCTCAGCAGTTTTTGAGGATTTTTTCTCTTTTTGATCTGGCCCTTACAACTGAAATGAAAAAGTGGGAAGCAGAATCAAAAGAGCCAAAACACTTTCTATACCTTTTTGCTCCTATGGAAAAGAGATATATGGATGACTTCCAAAGCCTACCTGATCATCCTCTTATATCAAAAACAAAAAAAGCGTCAGAAGTTTTCTTCCCAAGGTTCATGAAATGGCCTTTCAAAAGAATCTCCTCAGGAGATATTGTCCATAAGGACCAAAAAACTACTTTTTCTTTAGACTTTCAAAACAAATTAAACCAAGGTTTAGAAAAAAGATTAGAATTCTTCTGGAAACACGTAGAAAACCTTTACTTTAATAAAGATGGAAAGAAAAACCTACAGGATCTTTACTCACTCTATCAATCACTATTTATTCCCTTTGCTATACTCTGTGAAATGCAAGTCGATAAAGAAAAGGGAAGTTCTTATAAATTGTCCCTTTTCCTTCCCTCACTTTTTAGCTTTGAGAAAAGTAATAATCCAACTCTTTTGCCTTTAGTTTTAAAACCAGGGATCGAGATGAATCTCCCTATAAATGTTGAGACCCCAATGGCAAAGTTTTTATCAGTCAATTACCTCAAAGAAGGTGTCAATAATCAAAATATGTTTCAGCATGCTAGAAAAAAGCTTATTAAAATAGAATTGACGAAATATTTTAATAAACAAGATGAAATTTTAATGAGCATAAAATTTGGTTCCCTTTGGAAAAAACAAGTTATAAAAGCACAAAAACCACCATCAAAAGTTAAGAAGTTTTTCAGTAGGTTTAAAAGGAAAAAAGTAAAATTGCATGAGCCAATAGGGCTATATCCAATAGATATGGAGACTATGACTGATGGGATCGGCTTAGATGGCTTTGTAAATTTTCCTTTCCTAAAGGAAAAATCAAAAGTTAATAAATATTTTAATCAATATAAAATGAGAGTTTTTATAAACCGATTAAATATTAATTTAAAAAGACCTAAACAAAAATCCCTAGAAGATTCATTCAAGAAAAACCTCACATTTACTACTTTATTTGACAAAAAAAACAGCCTTATTTCATTTCGTCTAAATAAAGAGGCAGAAAAGAAAAGCCAGGTCTTCTTTTTAGAAAAAATTTTAGGGTTTACATGCATACCTAAACCTATAGCAACTCAGAGATTTTATTTCAAAAACAGTAAATTTGAGTGCTATCAGGACCTTTCAACAATCAAGGACTTTAAAGCAACATATTCAAATGATATTTTAAAAAGAACAAAGCGGTTTGGCGTCAAAGGTTTATCTTTACTTAATTTTAGACACACTCTCAACGACCTTTCTAATCGAGATATCGTTGAGGAGCTTAAAGATAAATCTCCTGAGTTAATACAAGATGTTCTAAAAACCGTTAAAGAATCCTATGATGGCTTTAATCTAACAATAGGAACTTTTCCTTAAAAAGGAATTATTCTATATCTTTAAAGCGTTCTCTATTTCATTAAAGATAAGATCTTTCGCCTTATTTTCCATCTTTTTCACACCTGGTCCCCTATAAGCCAGGTTCCTTCTATCTGCTACACTTTTTTCAAGCTTGGAAATGCTTCTGAAAAAAGTGTCTGCGTCTAAAAAGTCTTCTTCAATAATTTCTGAACCACACGTATTCTTTGCTTCCATAGCATTATGAAATTGTTCATTTTTTTGGGCAATTTTTAGAGGTATAAAAAGACTTGGCTTTTTCAGAGCGAGAAGCTCAGATACTGTCCCAGCTCCCGCACGGGATATTACAATTGAGCTCGCCTTAAATAAATCAACAATTCCTTCATCTAAAAAGTCAAAAGATTGGTAATCAGCACAATTAAGAGCTTCAAAGTCCTTTTTAAAGTTTTTTCCAACTTGATGAAAAATGGTAAAGCGTTTTTGTAATTCTTTCTTATTTTTTAAAATTAGGTTATTAATCAAAAGAGATCCATTTCCTCCACCAGTTGCAAAAAGAATGGGTTTTTCGTTTTTCTTAATATCAATACCACAAACCTCATCTCTTTTAATGAAACTCTGAAAGCATTCATCTCTTAAAGGATATCCAGAAAAAACGACCTTATCGTTTTTAAAATAGCGTCTAGAAGACTCAAAGCTTATAAAAACTTTATCAGCGAAAAAAGAAGATATTCGATTGGCCAACCCCACACGACTCGTCTGCTCATGAATAAAAACCTTCTTACCTGTCAAAAAGCCGGCAATGACAACAGGTACGGACACAAATCCTCCTGTGGAAAAAATTAGGCAATTCTTTTTTGAAAACTTCATCAAATAAAGAAAAGATTGAATTGTTCCTACAAGAAGTTTAAAAATATCAAAAAAGTTTTCCATGGAAAAGTAACGCCTTAACTTTCCCGTATAAATTGCCTTATAAGGAATTTCAACATTGCTGATAAGTTGACCCTCAATTCCATTTATTCCACCAATATAGCGGACGGAAACTGAAGGAAAATCTGACCTGAGGTTTTTAATTAAAGTAATGGCAGGAATGACATGACCACCACTTCCTCCTCCAGTAAAAACAACAACCTTTTTGGTCATAAACAAAGCTTCCTTTTCAAAATAGTCCTAATTGAACAGTTTCCTTTAACAAAGCTGGCGATCTTATTTCTTTATTATTAGAAACTATTTTAAAGTTTTTGACAAAGTCCATGGCCACATCAACGCAATCACCCTCAACGGGTTGATGAAAAAAGAAAAAAGCTTCTTCCAAGCCTTGATCAAGCCATTTTGAAATTAAATGTGCCCATTCCTTAGACCTATTAAAGTCACTTTTATGAAGTCCATTACCAGTAAACCTAATCATGACTTGTTGGCTTGTTAATGCAGTATGACACACGTCCCTACGTCCCGCGACATCTGTGCATGCTAAAATAACCCCAAAAGCTCTCATATGGTCTACTAATTTTTTAAAATTCTTAGAAAAAAACCACTCAGGGTGCCTGAACTCAACCGCTAATTTCATATTTTTAGGAAAAAGACGAATAAATTTTACTAAGGCCTTCCACCTACTCAAATCGAAATAAGGGTTCAGTTGAAGAAGAAGTGGCCCTAGGTGCTCACCAAAAAGTTCCATTGCCGTAAGAAAGTCCTTTAAAAGAGGGTCCTCTACACCTAAGTTTCTTTCATTGGCCAAGGCCCCGGGGATTTTTGGACAAAATTTAAAACCTTTAGGGACTTTAGCACACCAGTCCAAAATAGCACTGTTAGAAGGAAGAGCATAGTAAGTAGAATTTAACTCAATGCTCTGAAAATTTTCTGCGTATAGAGTTAAATAATCTTCGACCTTTGTTAACTTAGGATAGATTTTTCCAATAAAACTTCTATCTCTCCAAACCGGGCACCCCAAAAAAATTTTAGTTTTTACATTTCCTTTTGTATTTAAGCCTTTAAGAAAACATTCATTATCCCCATTAAAATTAAAAGGTAAATTAAATTTAATGCCCTCAATATTATGAACTTTTCCAAATTTCATTTAATGCCTATCTAAATATGATCGGAGACATGCTCGGGTAAGGACCAATCTACCTTTTTTAGGCCCATTTTATCTAAGTAAAGATTTACCTTAGAAAAGTGCTTATTGCCCAAAAACCCTCGATGAGCAGAAAAAGGTGAGGGATGAGGTGACTCTAAAACTAAATGCCTTTTTCTATTAAGTTTCTCGCCTTTCCTTTGAGCATGGGCCCCCCAAAGAAGAAAAACAAGATTCTCTTTTTGCTCATTAAGTATTTCTACCACTTTATCTGTAAAGTGCTCCCAACCCTTATTTTGATGGGATCCGGCCTTGCTTTTCTCAACGGTTAGAACATTATTAAGCATGAGAACACCTTCTTTGGCCCAACTTTCTAAATATCCATGACAGACAGGTTTTATACCTAAATCAGACTCCAGTTCTTTGTAAATATTTTGAAGACTTGGAGGAACCCTAACACCTGGCCTTACTGAAAAGCTTAAACCATGAGCTTGACCCGGTCCGTGGTAAGGGTCTTGACCAATAATAATGACCTTTACTTTTTGAAAGGGAGTTAAGTCAAAAGCTGAAAAAATATCTTTTCCATGAGGGTACAAAATCTTTTTTTGAGAAATTTCAGCAGCTAGAAAAGCTCTAAGGTTAACCATGTAATCTTTAAGAAATTCCTCTCCCAAAACATCCATCCAATCAGAGGGAAGCGGATTTTTCCCTTTTAAGGACCGTTGTTGACTATTTTTTGCATCCAATAGCATAAAAAACTCCTTTCAAAACAGAGAAGAAGTTCTTATCAGGAACATTATTTTTTGGCAAAATCTGCATCGCACCAAATTCCTTCTTATTTCTGTAACTTATCGTGAAGTTTATTTCTTTAAAGAGTGAGCTCTATAATAAATTGCGTCCCTTTATCCTTATTGGAAACAACCTCTAGTTCAGCCCCTAGAATCTCTATATTTTTCTTAACAACATCCATCCCAACACCTCGGCCAGAAATTTCTGAGACCTCTTCTTTTGTACTAAAGTTAGGAAGAAAAATTAATTCCAATTTATCTTTATCGCTCATATTAATTAGATCATCTTTAGTCATTACATTATTTTTGATAGCTTTTTCACAAATTCTATTGATATCAATACCTCCACCATCATCTTTAAGTATAATTTGCAAAATACTTTCACTTTTTTTCAAACATTCAATTTCAATTACACCCATTTCATCTTTACCATTTAGAGATCTTAAAGATGGGACTTCTATACCATGATCTATCGAATTCCTGACAAGGTGAGTAAGGGCATCTTGCAAAAGACCTAATCTCTCTTTTTCTAGACTTTCCTCATCACCCACAACTCTAAACTTAACTTTTTTTCCCAAGGATTTAGAGACATCTTTTACAACGGGTCCAAACTTTAAAAAAGAATATTTAATAGGAAGATAAAGTAATTTATCAAAGCTCTTATTTAAATCTTCTAAATCAAACTTTTTTCCTTTTTCAATAAGGCTAAACAAATAATCAAATGAATCATTAAAATTTTTAACTAAAACTTCGTATGTTTTTGGTTTAATTTGTTTTTCTTGATCATCATAAAATGAAGAGAAATAATTAAGGCCTTGAATTATATCAAGATTCTTTAAATAGTTAATACCTGAAGAATAACGACAGCCTGAAACCCACTCAATTATATCTAAAACAGGAATTTTTTCTTGTTTCAAAAACGACTTTAAAGATTTAATATTTTCCTCACCTATACCTTTTTTAAATTCAAAATACATTTCATTAATTTGCTTTGAAATGCTTTTTTGAATTAAAAGTTTTTTTAAGACTTTTTGCCTTTCAACCTGAAATATTTTTTCCAATACTTCAATCACATTTTTAGTTGGAATTCCCTTCTGATTTAATGACCTAAGAAAAATGATTAAAACTGAGTCGCTATTTAATTTTTCAATTTTTTTTATTTCTTCTTCTTTATTCAAAGTATTTACTATTTCAATTCTTTCCTTTTCATTATAAATTTTATTATTTTCTAAAATCATAATAAATGAAAGGTACTCCCATATTTCCCTTAACTTATTTAAAATAATATCTTTATTAATTATTTTTTCTTCATAACAGGAATAAAGCTCCCTTAAAGTAGCTGGAATGTATTCTATGCCAAGATCAAATGCCTTTGAATGAAGTCTGTAAATATTTTGAGGTATATTTACACTTGGATCCTCTTTTAGAAGATTTTGAGTAACCTCATAAATGTCGAAAATTAAATTTGAAAATTCTTCCCTTTTAAATTCAAACTCACTTAATTTATCTGAAGATAAGTATATATGATAAGAAATATTATTAATATCTTTAAGAGGTCCAAAAAATAGATCATCCCATTCTTGTATATTATCTTCACTAAAATTTTGATCAAATAATAAAATACCTCCCTCAAACCTATGGATAGTGTCTGAAAGGATTCTTTCATCCATCCCTCTTGAAAGACCTTTCAGGTTATGACTTAATATTAGTAATTCTTCAATTATCTTATTTCTTATTTTTTCATCTCTCTGAGTATTTAAAACAAACTCTTTAAGGTCTTCTTTTTCAATAGGATTATTTAAGTTTATTTCATCATTAAGTAATTGAGATATTAAGTATTCAAAGTTTTTAAGTTGTTCATGGAGTTTTTGTTTAAATTTAATATCGTCATCAAACTCAAAAGCAAAAACATTTTTTGCTGCTTTTAAATATTCATTCAACTGCCCCTGTAGCCCATACATACCTTGAACTATTCCATTTAAATAATCCCAATTAAATTCAACACTATCATGCCCTTCATTTATAATTGACACAATCATACTTTCGACTTTGTGGGCTTCTTTAGATATATGACTTAAATTAAAAACTCTTGCAGTACCTTTAACTGTATGAAGATGACGAAACAATAAATTAACATCTCTTAATTTTTCTTGTCTTTCCATCTGGGACCTCATCTGCTTTGCGATCCCAATAGATTCTAGTATTATTTTGGTCGCACTCGAAAAGAATTGACTTAAGTCCTCTTTTTTATTTGAAGCTAGGTCTTGTAATATTTCAACATTTTTTAAAGATGCTATTTTTTGTTCCTCAACTTCTTTTTCTAATTTTTCTACTTCTGTAACATCTTCAATCACAAACATGACTCTCTCTATCAGATTTTCCTGATTGTAAATAGGACTATATGATAGTCTTAATACTTTTTCTTTTTGATCATCGATTCTAAATATCAACCTAGAAGGAAAATGATCCTTTACCATCATCCATTGCAAGTCATCTGCACCAAATATAATTGAAAAAGAAAACTTAATTGTAGAATAAACCTCGCTTTTTTTATCTAAGCTAGAAAATAAACTATCAAAAACATCAAGGCCTTCAACTTTTCGTTCGAAAATGTCTTCTGAGTATCTCGATACTGGACTAAGGATCATCCCACTTTTATCTACTGTAAACACAGCTTGCTTCATATTATTAAGTAAATTAGAAATATCATTTAAAGCTTTTGATAAATCTAACGTCCTTTTTTTGACTTTTTCCTCAAGATTAGAATTTGCTTCTTCTAGCTGAACCTTAGCAATAGCTAGCTTTTCAGCTTTTTGAAGAGCGTCTTTTTTTAATGAGTTAATTATATCGGCTAAGCCAAGTGCAAGTAAAACTACTTGAATTGAAGCACCTATATATAATCCTTGGGTAAAAATAAAAATCGAGGGAACCATTCCCAAATTATTTAATACCTTAAAAACAGCACCGACTATAAATACACCAAAAGCAACTATATAAAAATAAGACGGGCGATAACCTTCTTTAACCTTAAGTAAAACTCCTGGTACTACAATTAAAGCCTCTACTAAAAATAACATTAGAGAATATTTTAATAAAAATGTATAAGAAAAGAGTGGTGATAAAAATAAAAAGACTAAAGCTCCGTAAAGAAAGGCATTTAAAGCCAAAGATAACCTAGGCATTCCATCTTTAAAGTTAAGATAAGATTTAGAAAAAAGCCCCCAAGAAATTAAAACGAAAAGACCAATTAATGGTATACCTCTATTTTGTAAAAATGGAGAAAAAGGATAAATATACTGATATCCAAATCCATTCATACCCATAAGAAGTAAAAGAATGGAAGTTAAGAAAAAAACATAGTGAATAAAAGAGATATTTTTGGTAGAGAAATAAACAAATAAGTTATAAAAAATCATTACAACAAAAAAACCACTAAAAATTCCAAAACCATAGTTCGTGGAGGCTTCACTCTTGTAAAACTCAGTAGGAGAATAAATTCTTAAAGGAATTTGTATAGAACCTCTTGATTTTAATTTTAAAAAATATATGGAATCATTACCTGGTTTTATTTTAAAAACAAAACCTCGATGTTCTATTTCTCTTTCTTTGAATAATTTTCTATCTCCCGTACGGAAAACTTTCCATTTACCATCTACAAATTTGTAAAAGTTAACATGATCAAGATAATGGTAGTCCAAAACTAAAAACCAATCATTTATTTTTGATTTATTTTTTAATCTAAACTCAACCCAAAAAGTAGAAGGATTAATACCAAAGTTCGGAATTTTTTTTCTTTCGCTCTTAAAATCTAATTCACTTCTTTTTTTTATAAATTCTTCTAACTTCAATTCCCCATTCTTATCTTCAAATATTTTGATATCTTTCCAAGCTTGGTAAGTTTCTTTTTGATCATTTAATTGAATATATCCCCAAGCATCTCCCAAAATTAGGAAAATAAGACAAAAAATAAATATATTTTTTATAAAATAAAAAATCATTTTTCTCTTTTTAAAAACTCCAGTGAACATCATCGTCAGGAATATATCTTTAAAAAAAACAATCTCTTTTTAAAAAATAGAAGGATCAATTTTTCCTATTTTTACCCATTATTAAAAAAAAGTTCTTTGGTAAAAAATAAACCTAATTATTTTCAATTATTTATTAATCTTAACTTTTTTGAATCTCTTGCAAATTAATTGATCAAATTACTTTTTTAAAAGAGGAGTTCTTCATTGAATTTTGTAAAATTAATTGTCACTTTACTTATCATTATGAACAAAGCTTCAGGGATTTCTGCTCTTGAAGGGCTTAGTATTCTTGAGAAAAGCAAATTAAGAAATATAAAATTAAATATTTCTCCAGATAAAAAAAATCAGGATCCTTATTATATCGCTACTTTGAATAAAGTACTCGAACAAAGTATTCAAATGTTTCTCAATAAATATGACGATGGGAACCAGGCGCCACTTGATATATACTATGATACTGCAGCTTTAAAGTTTTCCGCTTTAGAAGAGAAATATAAAAATAACTTAGAATTTGAAAGTTTCTTAAAATCAGAATTTAGATCCTTTATTAACTCACCAGATACAACTCTTTCTTTAATTAAAAAAAATGAAGACAACTTAACTAATTTCAGTCTATCTAACTTTTGGATATTCAACCTTAAAATCCCTCAACTATCCGACTTTAGTTTTTGGTGTGTTATTTCAAAAACAGGGACCGAGCCTCCTTTCGTATTTGGAATGAATTAAAAAGGGTGAAGGCTTATTTTCACCTTCCTAGAGGTTAATTTTTAACCTATTATGGAATCCATATAGCTTTGAAAATAAATCATGTTCAGATTCTTTTAAGGACCAATAAAATGAAGAAAAAATGCTTAAATTTGGTACTTTTACTCGTATTGATGTCTTTTTTTGGATGCTACCAATCCAAAACTCTTGATTCATATCAAGTAATTCATCTAACGATTGCTGCCCCAGGCCCAAAAAACCATTCTTACATGACTGCAGGAGCACTAAGTCAATTGTTTAACCAAAAATCTAAGGTTCATAAGCTAAAGCTTGCTGTAGACCCCTCCAATAACCAAGATGAATCCCTTGAGAATTTAAATAACGGTCAAGTTCAATTTGCGCTTTTGAAGTCTGACAGGCAACACGAAGCTTACAAAGGGTTAGGAAAATGGAAAAAAAGAGGAGCCCAACCAAAACTTAGGGCCATTTTCTCTCTTTACGATAACCCATTGACTTTAATTTCATCTTCTAGAGCTCGGGTAACCGAGTTTTCTGACCTTAGAAATAAAAAAATAGCCTTAGGACCTAAAGCCTCTGCCTCTACTGGCCACTATCTAAAGACTCTTGAAACTTTAAATCTCAATAAGGAGGACTACAGAGGCTTTTATTTTAAAGAAAAAGACCTTTCAGGGAAATTACAAGATGAAATTATTGATGCATTCTTCCTTATTGACTCTCATCCCTCTAAATACTTCCCTCAGCCAGATGCTTATGGAAGAAACCAATATAAAGTCCTTTCATTTGACGAACCAGAACTTAATAAGATGATTGAGAATTATCCTTATTTTACAAAACTAACGCTCCCAAAAGACTTTCACCCGGCTCTATCCAATAACTCTGATATTGAAACACTTTCAATAAAAACAGCTCTAATAACTTCTGCGGATACACCCAACCATATTGTCTACTCGCTTACCAAAGAGATTTTCGAAAACCTAAATATTCTCAAAAATAAATCAGAAGTCACTTTAAACTTAGAAGTAGAAGAACTTTTTAAAGGCTTAACCATACCTCTCCACCCTGGAGCGTTGATGTATTTTAAAGAAAAAGGCTTAATACATAAGATAGATCAAAAACTCTTACCAAAAAGCCAAAAGCTAAATAAAACAACGATATCAAAGATATAATTATAATCAAAAAGTTACTTTTTCCTAAAAAATAAGTCCTTTTTGGATCCTCTATTTTTTGTAAATTAGTCAAACCATTCATGCTTAAACAAGTAGACTTTTTTTACCCTTCCGTACTAAAAAGGCGCTAAAGAATAGAGTTTTCTACCTCCTTTTTATTGATTGACAGGATACTTTAGATGAAAAATGACCAAAATTTATTAAGCTCAGCTGAATACAACCGTTATAGCCGCCACATGACTCTTCCAGAGGTTGGAGCTGAAGGTCAAAAAAAGCTAAAAAAAGCAAAGGTTCTAGTTGTTGGTGCCGGGGGTCTTGGTAGTCCAATTATACTTTATTTAGCAGCTGCAGGAATTGGTACTATAGGCATCATTGACTTTGATTTAGTAGATGAAACAAATCTTCAAAGACAAGTTCTTTATAATATGGCCAATATTGGTACCTTAAAAACAGAAAGTGCGAAAGAGAAAATTCTTCAACTGAACCCTCACATCAAAGTAAACACCTACAATGAGGGGCTTACGGCAGATAATGCACTTTCTATAATCAGCGAGTACGATGTAGTTTTGGATGGAACAGATAATTTCTCTTCACGTTATTTGGTTAATGATGCCTGTGTACTTTTGGGAAAACCAAATGTCTATGGAAGTATCTATCGCTTTGACGGACAAATTTCGGTTTTTAACCATGAAGGTGGCCCTTGCTATAGATGCCTTTACCCTTCTCCCCCACCACCAAACCTAATTCCCTCTTGTGCGGAAGGTGGTGTCCTTGGCATACTACCGGGCATTATAGGTACCCTACAAGTCAACGAAGCATTAAAAATTATTTTAGGAATTGGCCAGTCATTGAAAGGACGCTTTATTCTTTTTGATGCACTTAAAATGGAATTCAATGAAATGAAAGCACAAAAAAACCCTCAGTGCTCTATTTGTGGAGAAAAACCAACAATAAAATCCCTTATGACAGAAACTCAATATAGTTGTGTAACTTTGGATTCAAAAAAAGAGGCAAGTCACCAAAAAATTTCGGTATTCAACTTAAAAGAACGCATGGATCGAAGAGAGAGTCCATTAATTATTGATGTAAGAGAAAGTTTTGAACTAGAAATAGTTAGATTAGAGGGCTCTAAACACATTCCATTAAAAGAACTTAATAATCAAATTTTAAATTACGACTCTAATAAAGAAATTATTCTTCTTTGTAAGTCAGGAATAAGGTCTTCAATTGCCTGTGAAGAACTCAAGAAAAACAACTTCAAAAATGTAAAAAGTGTAGACGGAGGAATTTTGGCTTGGGCCAAAGAAGTTGATACAAGTCTAATGACCTACTGACATCAAATTTGAATACAAAACTGAGAGGTTTTAGATTACAATGCCATCTTTTTGCTCGAACAAAGTAATCAAAACCTTTCTAAATAAATTAAATACAAATTGTATTTATAAACATTCATTAATCAGTCCTTCCAAGCTTAAATATTCAATTAAGTTTAATTTTTTAGCCTAAAAAGCCAACAAATTAGGTACTTAGGTCCGAAAAGGAGAAAGATTTAATATTATAAAAAAGGTTTTTATAAATTAAATATAGAAATGGATCGATCTCCCTTAAATTGATCTACTCAATTATAATTGTTTCTTAAATTGCAACCACAATTGGTTCCATTTTATTTTTATATCTTGAAAAAGAGTGTGCCAAAAATGGTAAAGAAGAAAATGGATCCTTGAATATTTCTTTTGAACGAATGGAAGATAAAGATAAATTTAAAATTATTATTGAAGATGATGGACAAGGAATTGATCATAATAAGATTATAAATATCGCTTCCAAAAATAAGTCCCTTGGCCATATTAATTTTGAAGCGATTTCCCAACAAGAAGCTATAAATCTCATTTTTGAAGATAATATTTCATCCAAAAGCAATGTTGATTTAATTTCAGGAAGGGGTGTTGGCATGAAGGCACTTAGAAAGGAAATCGAAAAAATGGGAGGGTCAATTCAAGTTAAAAGTGAGTTAGGAAAATTTACAAGATTTGAAATAATTCTTCCTCTAATAGCATAATTATTATCCACCAACATTAATCCACAAAAAAATATTTAAATACTTTTTAAATCATAAGATGCTTTTTAAATTTCTAAAAAGCTAGTATTTTAATCTAAAAACTCAAATTTCACTATAGGCTTTTTATTTTTAAAATATTTAAAGCGGAAAGAAAAATCACCGCTACTTTTGTTTAAATCTTCTTGTTAGGGATAAAGAATGACTTTTTCTCTATTTCTTAATTGAATCAATTGAAAGGTTAAAAAAGGATATATTCCCCTCAAGAGCAGGACAAAGTTACAAATTTAATTAAATAAAGATTCTGTCAGAGTTAAGGTCACTGAAGGTCACTGTCGTTTATTATTTTCAATTTTGAAGAGTATTGATAAATAATCACTCCAGATTTCACCCACAAGTTTTAAAGAATTGAAAAAAACCTTTAACTATTTTTTCAGATTTCTATTCCAATCTGGCTATAAAACCTCTTTTGAAGAATCGTATTCGTAAACATAGCTATAAGGCCCACTACAATTATTTGTACAACCACCTATAAGGTAAATTTTCCCATCTACAGTTGCAGCACACTGGCCCATTAAATTTTTAGGCATATTAGTTTTGTAACTCCAAGAATCCGAAGTCGGATCGTAGGCTAAGACGGTGCTTAATGTTGAAGAAGATGATATACCTCCAAATATATACAGAACTCCATTTAAAACTGCCCCAGAGTGTTCTGATAGGCTTATCGGAGGATCAGTTATGAGATCCCAGGATCTTGAATTAGAATCATAAACCTCCGAGGTCTCTGCACCAGTTACTCCATCTGCAACGTAAATTTTATTATTAATAACTCCGCTAGCAAAAAATTGCCTAGCTCCTGAAGAGTTATTCCTTACCGCCAATGAGTCTGAAGTATGATGATACTCCTCAAGTCTAGCCGATGCTCCTCCACTTTCACCTCCTATAAGATGAATTTTTCCGTTGGCAGTTTCTGCCCTTAAACCATACCTACCAACAGTCATCCAATTTTTGGAAGACCACGAGTTAGAAGAAATATTATATTCTTCTACAGTTCTACCATCGTTATCATCTATGTTTCCTCCAAAAGCATATATCTTGCCATTCGTTAGTCCGACACCTGGCGCCCCCCTTGATTTTGACATAGAGGCTCCAGCCGTCCAAGTATCTGAAATAGGGTCATAAATCTGAACCGTATTTAAAAAGCCTTCTGAAGACTCCCCTCCAACTACATAGATTTTTTTATCATGAACAACACAGCCTCCCCTATAAAAAGCTGATGGAATACTTGTTTTCTGAGTCCAAGGTCCATTATTTTTTTTATAGAAATCTCCATTTTTAAGGGAACTCTCTAAATAAGAATCTCCCCAATCGGCAAGACAACCACCTAAGCAAAATAAAAAAATAATGCCTATGAATAGACTGTTTTTTCTAAACATATAATCTCCAAAAAAATACTCTCTTGCCTAGAAATAAGCATTTCCTTTAAAATTCTAAATTGAATTTTAGTTGATAAATAGGCTTTAGAAAATTCGTAGTTCTAATCATTATTGTCCAAGAAGATTTCCCGTCACTTCCTATTAAATAGTCCCACCAATTATCACCACTTTTATCTCCAAATTGATAACCAATATCCAAAAGAGGTGTGTAAATATGGACTTGAGAGTCGCTAGATTTAAAACCCAAGGACCATCTCTCCAAACCTGCTCCCATTTGAAAACCGTGACCGAAGAAAGGAGTGTAATAAATGCCCATAACATTTAAAAAAATTGACCTTACCTCTTGCATAACTGGAGTGCCTGAACTTGAATCCTTATAATAGAACGTGTCCATTGAACCTTCTTTTCCAAGCATGTACTTACCCTCAAAGTAGTGACCACCAAGATTAACTCCAAATGACCACCCCCAAGTATTCCAGGAAATATCTATTTGATCAGACTTAGAGTGGATGTTTGGAATAACCTTACCCAAAGACATTGAAACTTTTTCCACTTGAAAACTAGTCACACAGCTTGAAAATAAAAATACAAAAGTTAACAGTTTAAATAAAAGCCTCATATAAGACACTCTAGAAATAAAATGCTTCCATTAGGTTCCTTAAATTCTTACTTAGAAGATCTTGTTTGTCATATTGCATCTATAAAAATTCAGAAGATTGTTTCGAAGAGAAAAAGCCAAAGGGCACTTTTTCCACGAGGAAAAAAGTCTTTACCACAGGTCGTTATAATCTTGGGGTTTTAACAGAAAAGTGATGGTGCCCAGGAGAGGACTTGAACCTCCACGCCGAAGCACTAGATCCTAAGTCTAGCGTGTCTACCAATTTCACCACCTGGGCATTAAGAGAGT